>JANRLN010000351.1:0-3887 GCA_033762515.1 Planctomycetaceae bacterium | reverse complement strand
GACACCGGCAGCGGCACGCAGATTCTTAGCTTTCACGAAGCACTACTTCGTGTCCGACACGATGAACACACCGCTGGCCAGCACCGTGAGATTCCCTGCGTCGTCCCGTTTGGCCTTCCCCTTGACGACAACCGTTTGCAGTTCCTTGACGCCGAGCAGTGTCCGCGCGTCTTGCTCGACCGTGTCGCCCGCGGCGTCAACGACCTTGATCATCGCGCGATTCGCCGGAAGTTGATCGGTGGAGCAGCAATAGTCCCACGGGGTGGGACACCCTTCGCCGGGAGCACAAGGTTCGAGCTTGGGATCGACGATTGTGAACGCGGCGCGGCCCTCAACCCAAGGGGTTTCTCCGCCGCCGATCCGACCGAGGATGGTGACGTCCACGCCGTCCGCGGCCGACTTGCGCACCTCGGCGACCGGTTGCGCGTCGATTGGCTGCTCGCGCAGCAACAAATCGGACGCTGCTGCGGAAACTTCAGGCGTCGCACCTGTCGGCTGCGGCGCGGGGGCGGATTGTCCGCAACCCCATGCAACAACCGTCAGCGTAAGACACATCGAAATGGACCAGATTTGCTTCGACATCGATTAATCCCTTGATGGCAACGAACACTTAAATGGCTTTGAGACCTTCCACAACCGGCATGCGCAGAGCCCGCCAGGCAGGCGGGAGCGAACCCAGCACACCGATGGCGAGACCCGAGCACAGCCCATACAGCAACGACACGCTGTCCAAACGCAGCGTGAATGCACCCATCGTAAAACGGACCGCCAAGCCGTTGAGCAACGGCAGCGCCACGGCCGCCGCAACCAATGATCCAGCCGCGGCCAGCAGCACGCCTTCTTGCACAATGCAAAGCGCGATAGCCCGCCGTGAAAATCCCAGAGTTTGCAACATCGCCAGTTCTCGGACTCTGCCGACGACTGCGCCGTACATTGTGTTGAGACCAGCAAAGGCGCCGGCCCCCGAAACCAGCAGTACGATCAACCAGGCCACGCTGCGCACCGGTCCGTAATGCGTTTGTAGCGATGCGTAGTAACTCAATTCCGGTGTCGCCTCCCATTCGAGGTCGACCCGTTCTTTGCAGAACTCGCCCACATCGGCAATTCCCTTCGATTCACTGACCGCCACGGCCACCAAGCTTAGATCTTGACGTTTCATGGCTTGCTGCAGATCGTCGACCAGGCACCAGATCTCCGATTCAAACGCCGCGCCGGCCGCAGCAAAGCGGCCGCTGATTTTCCAGGTGCGGCCTTCCATCCGCAGAGTGCGGCCAACGACCAGCTCGGCAGGATTGCACCCCAGTTTCGCCGCCGCCAGTCGACCCGCGAGCACTTCGCCCGTCGTCGGCCAGGCTCCCTCAATCAACTGGAACTGTCGACGAACCAGCGGAGCGGCGAGCGTCACGCCCCGCACGAGTCCCATTGCCGGTTCTTTGACGGACTCGGTCGTGATCTCCGTCCCCAGATACAACTCGGGAGAGACGTGCTTCTGGCGATAGCGCGTCTCCACACGCCCCAGGCTGGCCGACAACACGCCAGCCCCTTGGCCGGGAATGGTGGAATTTTCGATGTTCTCACCCGCCCCGAGCGAATGGACCAGCACCACCAACGGATCACCGCTGACGGCTAGCGACGTCTCCAATCCGCGCACGAAAGCTACCACGAGGAACACGAGAAACACCACCGTTCCTAGTCCGAGCAGTGTCAGCACGCTCCGGCCGGGTCGCCGCAGCAAGTTGCGGACTCCGTAGTCCCAGGGCAATGGTCGAAAAGTCCACATGGTCAATGTTCAATTGCAAGGAACGCAGATACGCCAGATCGCCGCAGGTTGCTCATGCCGTTCCGTGAGGGCCGATGGCAACGCACTCGGCACGAGACTGCGCAATTGGAGCGAGGTCGTTTCAATGGCCTGCTTCAAGGAGCCAGGACCACCCACAAGCTGGACGGGGACAGCCAGAGGCCCCGAGCCAAAGTGCGCCAGGCACTAAACCTGCCAGGAATGGACGCCGACATGAAACGACCGCCCTGGTCGAAGTCGACCGGGGAACGCGTCAAATTCCCATCCGGCACCCAAAGAGAGAACGGCTGCAACCTCGATGAAGGCTGCAAACGATATCGCTGGCGAGGGAGCGGAGAACGTCGCATGGTCAGCCAGCACGGCACCGTTGCAAATGCAGTCGCACCGTTCGTTGTCAGAACTTGATGGCCGCGGTGTTGGCAACTGTTGATGACGCTTCGAACAACAACGGCATTTGCAGCACGCCGTTGCCAACCCATCGTTCGTCGTCATCCGCCCCATGCAGTCAAACGGGCAGACCACGAGGGTCGTGAGCATCGACAGGATGATGACGCATTGGCACATGCGACTGATGCTAACTTGAGTCCCGCGCCTTTGGCAACCCCGCCTCATCGATGCGACGGAATCCCCCCGGCGAGCCGGAGGCATGAGCGCCCGAAGTCCCGCATCGCGACTTCGGCATGGTGCGCGTCCCCCACGTCCGCCAGACTCCGGTCGCTCACGCTCGCGGCTCGCAGACATTTCCGACCGTTAACTCTCAACAAAAATTGCGCGCAACAAATCGCCTCGAGGTGAATGGACGCAAATTACGACGGCGGGATTCAAGCCGAAGGCCAGTCCCAGGCAGCCACGGAGGAAACACAGCGGAAACACGGACAAATTCCCAGTCACGAACCAAACCTCCCAGCCAGCTTCCTGGCCTTCCAAATCCGTGTTTCCTCTGTGTTCGATCCGTGGCCCACTCAGCTTCTCACAAAATTCGCGCAACATTTTCCCATAGGGTGAATGGACGCAAATCGCGGCACGATTTCCGACTGCAGTCCACGAACTGCGATGCAGACCAGGCGGAACCACCAAGACACCAAGGCCACGAAGAAATTCCAAGACAAGTTGCATTCCTTCGTGCCCCTTCGTGTCTTCGTGGTTCACTCCCTCCGGCAGGTCGACAAAAAATCCGCGCAACAAATCCCCATAGGGTGAGAGACCACATTTACCTACGCGTCCCAAGACCCCAACCATGCCCCCACCACCTTCAACGATCGACCATCGACCCTCCCCCCCACAGACTCCGGTCGCTCACGCTCGCGGCTCGCAATGACTCTCAACCCTCAACCCTTAGCCCTCAACCCACAGGCCCTCCCATGTCCACCAAAACCGAACTCCTCGACGAACTCCGGCGGCTCGCTGACGAGCAGGGCCCCGACATCACCCTCTACAAGTTCCGCGAGCAGACCGGCATTTCCCGGCACAAAGTTTACGACCGCTGGGGGAACTGGACCAACCTGCGGCGGGCCGCGGGGTTGCCGCCGCGGGTGCGGGCGTGGCCGGTCTATAGCGACGACGAACTGCTCCGCGAGTTCCATCAGGTCGCCCGTCAAATGGGGCATGTCCCCACGCTGGGCGAGTTCTCCCGCGGGTCGCATCGCTGCTGGGGAACCCTCGATCGCCGGTTCGGAAGAAAGGGGACTGTCGTCGACAAGTACCGCGGCTGGATCGATGCGCAGCCGCATGAGGACCGACCGGAGTTTCTCGATCAACCCCCGGTTCCTCCGCCGAAGGCCGGCTACAAGAGTCCCTCCGTCGCGACCATGCTGGCGGAACTGCAGGACCTTTCGCAGGCGGCATTCGACGATCTCGCCGCCCCGCCGCGGTCGAATTCGGCCCTGCCGACCCAGCCGGCGGGAGCGCAGGCGCCGCCGCCGCCGATACCCGACTATTCGAAGATGTCTCCCGAGGAAATCCGTCTCCTCCACCGCGAGGTCTTCGGGTACAACTTCGTCCCCGCGGCCATGCTCGTCCTTGCCGCGGCGCTGTCGCTGTGTGGGCTGGGGAAGGCGCCGCCGGGGGGCGATGGGGCGGGGCATGCGCG
>JANRLN010000350.1:0-4313 GCA_033762515.1 Planctomycetaceae bacterium | reverse complement strand
AGGCGGATCAAGGTGCAGAATCCCGATCCCGCGTTGATCAGCCAGATCCAGGCGACCCTGGCGGAGTCCATGGAAGTCCGCAATCAGATCGCCGAAGCCAATCTCCGGCTGGTGGTGGCGGTCGCGAAGAAGTTAAGCAATTCGCTGGACCAGCTTTCCGAGTTGACGAGCGAAGGTTTGCTTCCTCTGATGCGAGCCGTCGAATTGTTCAATGTGCACCTCGGAAACCGCTTCAGCACCTACGCCACTTGGGCGGTCCGCAATCAGATGCACCGGGCCCTGAAGCGCACCCGCGGGGCGGCGGAACTGGCATCGAGTGAGGACGACGCCGGCTGGGAAGGAATTGCCGACCGCCGTCCGTCCGCAACTGCAGAGATTCAAGCCCAGGAGCACCAGCAACAGTTCCTCACGGAGTTGATCGACAGCCTGAACGATCGCGAACGCCGGGTGATCAGCGCCCGGTTCGGTTTGGATGGCGAGCCGACGGGTCAAAGCTTGTCGGACATTTCGGCCCACATCGGGCTGAGCAAGGAACGGGTGCGGCAGATTGTGCTGCAGGCGGTCGACAAGTTACGTCAGGCAGCCCATGATGCGTCCATTGAGCCGCCCGAGTACTGGTGCAGCATCGAGGAATAAGCCCCGCAGGTTCTCACGACTCACGGAACTCGACGTCCATAATGACGTCAAAGGAATCATGGCCGTGTCACGATTCGTGAAACGCTCTCTGCTGCCAGTCGATGCTGCGACCGCCTTCGCCTGGCACGAACGGCCAGGCGCCCTTGCACGGCTCACGCCCCCATGGGAACGGGTGGAAGTTGTGAAGGCCCCCATCGGGATCGCGCCCGGAACCCGCGTCGAACTGCGGATGCAAATTGGTCCGATCGCAAAGCGGTGGGTCGCAGAGCACACGCGGTACGTCCCCGGTAGCGAGTTCCAGGACGTGCAGGTGTCCGGTCCCTTCGCCAAGTTTGAACACACGCATCGCATTCTGCCCCGCGACGCAACCTCCTCCTGGCTCGAGGACGAGATCGACTACGCGCTCCCCGGAGGTTGGCTGGGGCAGTCCCTTGGCGGTGCGTATGTTCGCGAGCAGCTGCAGAGAATGTTCCGCTATCGACACGCAACGACCGCAGCAGACCTGACGGCACATCAGCGAGAGTCAACCACCATGAAAATTCTTGTCACGGGCGCCAGCGGATTGGTGGGGACTTCGTTGTCGGCATTTTTGACAACCGGCGGCCACGAAGTGCTTCGTCTGACGCGTTCGGCTCCTCGAGACGCCAATGACATTTCGTGGAATCCCGAGTCAGGAACGATTGATCCCGTCCGGTTGGATGGCTTGGATGCGGTCGTTCATCTCGCTGGTGAGAATATCGCCGGGGCACGGTGGTCGGCCGCTGTGAAGCAACGGATTCGCGACAGCCGCGTGAAGGGAACACGGATGCTGTGTGAAGCCCTGGCACGGCTTGCCCGTCCCCCCAAGACGTTGATCTGCGCCTCAGCGATTGGGTTTTACGGCAATCGCGGTGAGGAAGTTTTGAGGGAAGGCTCGCCCGCCGGAACAGGGTATCTGGCCGATGTCTGCCGGGAGTGGGAAGAGGCCTGTGCACCGGCACGTAGTGCGGGAATTCGCGTGGTCAATCTACGCATTGGGGTGGTGCTGTCGGCGAAAGGGGGCGCTCTTCAGAAAATGCTGTTCCCCTTCAAGATGGGCGGGGGCGGGGTCATCGGTTCAGGGAAACAATATTGGAGCTGGGTGGCCATCGATGATGTGGTCGGCGCGATTCATCACTGCCTGCAACACGAGGAGATTTCCGGCCCCGTGAATGCGACCGCCCCCCAACCGTCAACCAATCTCGAATTCACGAAAATCCTCGGAAAGGTGTTGCATCGTCCCACCGTCATCCCCATGCCCGGGTTCGCAGCACGAATCGCGTTGGGGGAGATGGCAACGGACTTGCTGCTCTCAAGCGCCCGCGTCGTTCCCGAAACGCTCGAACGGAGCGGATATCAGTTCCGATGTCCCTCGCTCGAGGGGGCGCTGCGTCACGAACTGGGCCTTTAGTGGCAGTCCCGCCAGATTATGAAACTTCGATGAACTGCCCATTCGGGACGAAGTGTTCACCATCAGGTCCTTGCCTTCCCATCCAAGTCACCCTATGCTGAAGTATTGGTGGCTTGGCCACTCACGTTAGGAACGGTGGGTGCCTGGAATGGGATGCCAGAGATGCGGCACAAATTCCTGCCGGGTGATCCGGTCATATTCTGCGTCAGCAAAATCAGCACCGAGCCGGGTCCCCGCGCGGAAGATGTCTACCCGGCGGCCCATGGTGACACGTACAGTTATCTCGTCCCCAAATTCTGGCGGGTCGAGAGTCTGAATCCTGACGGCAACGTGGTTCTGATCACTCGTCGCGGCAAGCGTCACACCGTGGCTCCGAACGATCCCCGTCTGCGAGCCGCTTCTCTTTGGGAACGTTGGGCTTATGGCCATCGTTTTCCCCCGAGATTGACTCCGCGCGAACCGACTCCCCTCGATGGTGTCCTGCAGGACTCGATCTCGTAATTTCTCTCCGCGGCGATCCGCGGGCCGATGATCGTCGAGGTCCGGCCAAGGTTCGCTTTGAGCCGACTGGCGCGGCGAAACTGTCTCGCGACGACCCCTGCGTTGCGGCGGGCGCTTGTTTCGGAATCGGCAGCCCACTAGCATGCAGCCACGTCACGGGAGCGGTGCGCCTCTCCGCGAGGCAGTGCGATTGGGCCAGCCTCTTTCGTGGTTAACAACCGTTCCTTGGATTGGGTCGATGAAACACGTTCTCTCCGCCATCGTGATGAACCAGCCCGGCGTGCTGGCCCATATTTCCGGCATGCTCGCCTCGCGAGCCTTTAACATCGACAGTCTGGCCGTCGGCGAAACCGAGGACTCCAAGTTCTCGCGAATGACCTTCGTCGTATCCGGTGACGACAAGGTGCTCGACCAGGTCCGCAAGCAGCTCGAAAAAATCATTACCGTCGTCAAAGTGGCGGACTATCAGAATCAAGACATCGTCGAACGCGATCTCATGCTCCTCAAAGTGAGCACCGAGCAGACCTCGCGCTCCGAAATCCTCGAGTTGCTGCAGATCTTCCGCGGCAAGGTGGTCGACGTCGACCACAGCCACGTCATGCTGGAAATCAGCGGCACCGAAGACAAATTGAACGCCTTCGTCGACATGATGCGACCGTTCGGCATCCTTGAACTCGTCAGGACCGGTCGGATCGCCCTGTCGCGTCAGACTTCGCTGTCGGTCGATCAGGCATTGCAACCCCCGCAGCCCTACGACTTCGTCGAAGAGCCGGCTGAAGTGGGCTGACGCCCACGCACCCGCAGCGTTGCGGGTGGCGAGTTCCTGCGTGCGATCGGCGGGGCGAATCCCGTTCCGCGTTCGCTGACATTCTCCTTCATCCATCAACAAGTGATGCACCATGGCCGCCAAGGTTTACTACGACGATGACGCCGATCTGTCCCTCTTGAAGGGCAAGACCATCGCGATTCTGGGCTACGGCAGCCAGGGTCACGCTCAAGCCCAGAACCTGCGCGACAGCGGCTGCACGGTCATCATCGGGCAGCGCCCGGGGAGCAAGAATTACGACCTCGCCGTCAGCCACGGTTTCAAGCCCCTGTCGCTGGCGGAAGCCACCGCCCAGGCCGATCTGGTCAACATCCTGCTCCCCGACGAAGTCCAGGGGGATCTCTACCGGAATGAAATCAAGCCGAACCTGAAAAAGACCGCGCTGCTGATGGCCTCGCACGGCTTCAACATGCACTTTGGCCAGGTCGTCCCTCCGCCGGGAATCGACGCCGCCCTCGTGGCGCCGAAGGGGCCGGGACATCTCGTTCGTTCGGAATATGAAAAAGGGGGCGGCGTCCCCAGTCTGATCGCCCTCACTCCCGGTGCTTCAGAGACATCGCGAAAGCTCGCGCTGGCCTATGCCAAGGGGATTGGCGGCACACGCGGCGGCGTGATCGAAACTACGATCGCTGAGGAGACCGAAACCGACCTGTTCGGCGAGCAAGTCGTCCTCTGCGGCGGCGTCAGCGCCTTGATCAAGGCGGCCTTCGAGACCCTCGTCGAGGCCGGATACCAACCGGAAATGGCCTACTTCGAGTGCATGCACGAGATGAAGCTGATCGTCGACCTGTTCTACCAGGGAGGCCTCAACTACATGCGGTATAGCGTCTCGAACACGGCGGAATACGGCGACTATACGCGCGGCCCGCGGATCGTGACCGAAGAAACCAAAAAGGAAATGAAGAAGATCCTCGCCGAGAT
>JANRLN010000349.1:0-8282 GCA_033762515.1 Planctomycetaceae bacterium | reverse complement strand
CGTCGGCCCACTGCGCCCAGTTGCGAATGTTCTGCGGATTCGCACTCCCGGCGACGGTGGTTGTGATCCCTTCGTGCGCGATCGAAAACTGCACTGCCAGTTTGGCGATGTCGACTCCGCGGCTCTGGCACAGTGCCGCGGCCCGCCGGGCGGCGTCTTTGACCGATTCCGGTTCCTTCAACCACGCCGGCAACGGAGCATTGGTGAGCAAGCGGGCGCTGAACGGGCCGGCATTCATCACGCCCACCCCTTTGGACTGGAGATAGGGGACGCTCTCGTCGGCAAACCGTGTATTCTGCAGGGTGTATTGGTTGTAGCTCAGCACGCAGTCGACGTCGGTCTGGTCGCAGATGAAGCGAAAGATCTTCTGCGGGTAGCCGCTGAAGCCGATGAACCGCACCTTTCCCTGCTGCTGGATCCGGCGGAGCGCGGGAATGGTCACGTCGACGATCTGCTGCATCGGGACGAATTCGATGTCGTGGCAGAGGATGATGTCGAGGTGGTCGGTCCCCAGACGATGCAGCGACACATCCACGCTCTCCGCGACCCGCTTCGCCGAGAAGTCGAAATGTTGAAGATCGTAGCGCCCGAGCTTGGTGCAAAGAGTGTAGCTGTCGCGGGGCACGTCGCGCAGCGCGATTCCCAGCAGCACCTCGCTCATTCCGCGGCCGTAGAACGGCGACGTGTCGATGAAATTCAACCCGCAATCGAGGGCCACCCGCACCGAAGCCAGGGCCTCGTCGAGCTTGACCGAGCGAAACTCCTGCCCCAGCGACGACGCCCCGAAACTTAAAACCGGCAGCGACAACCCCGTCCGTCCCAACATCCGCGTCTTCATGCCGTCCGCTCCCTGAAGTGCCTCTGGATCTTCGCCTCACGATGACAGGGCGTTATATGCCGCCAGCGGCGATCAAAAAAGCCCGGCGCGGTACTGGTTCATGATCCCTCGCAGCGCTGTGTGGAGATGCTCGGCCCGAATTCGCGGTCTCTGCCAACGCGAACAAACAAACCCGAGCGTTCCGCACTCTCGTTTGCGATTGGGAGAATGGTGCTGGTTTGGGATTTGGAACTTGAGTCTTGGGGATAATCGCCTCTAACTGCTCGCGCTCCGGTAAAACCGCAGCGACCATTTGAAGATGACTCGACTGAGCAGCACCGAGGCGATCCCGGTGAACAACGTCAGTCCGCTCAACCAGTTGGGTTCGATCACCATCGACATCAGCACTCGAGCCGGCACGGTCACCACCAGCAGGATCGGCAACAGGTACGAGAAGACGAACCGGATCACCTCGCCGGTGGGCGAACCGCTATAGATCGTCGAGGGATAGCGGGCGAAGACGGTGATGTAGAACCAGAAGTCGAGGAGGCTTTGGTTTCGGCCGAAGAACAGGCTCGTGCAGGCCAGAGAGATCATCAGGCTGTAAAAGAAGCCGGTGGCGGAGGCGATCAGGAGCAGGTAGAGAATGGCGTTTCCGATGCTGACGCTGGTTCCATCCAGGTTCAACGCATACCCCAGGAGTCCCGCGCCGAGGCCGACCTGGGTGATCATGGCCAGGTCCATCTTTTCGAAGGAAATCAAGAACTGCGTGTCGATCGGCTTGACGAGGGCGAAATCGAGGTTGCCGGTGCGGATCAACTCGCTGAACTGTGCGCAGTTGGGCATGAAGAACATCTCAACCAGCGAATTGACCAGCATTACGGTCGCCATGAACCCGAAATATTGGCCCCGGCTCCAGTCGTTGATGCTCGGCACCTGGCGGTAGATCAAATCGAAGAGCACCAACTGCATGGCGAACCAGAACCCGCGAGTCAGCAGCGTGGTGAAGAAGTTGCTGCGAAACTGCAGTTCCCGCTGCAGCGCGTTCATGAAGAACGTAGCCCAGACTCGGGAGTAGAAGGCAATGGTGGACATGGGGAAAGTGTGAAGGGGAAAGGGGGAACGAAGGGGGATCAGACGCTGGCGGGGGCGATAACGTTGTGTGTGAACGAGAGCAGGGCCCGATGGTTGCTGGATGATTTGCGGACCGTCACGCGTTCATCCTTCCGCCGTTCCCCTGACGACTTCCCCCTTCCAATGCACTCCGCGCGTTTCCGCGGATTCGACGGCTCCAATCTGCCAGTGGGCCACATCCTGAGACCGCAGGTGCTTTTCAATCACCGGTACAGCGTCGGGCCGGGCGAAGATGACAAAGCCGATCCCCATATTGAAGACCCGGAACATCTCTCCCCGTTCAATCTCCCCAAGCCCCTGCAGCCACCCGAAGATCGGCGGGGGCGTCCACGCGTCGCGATCGATCACCAATCGGCAATCGGCCGGCAGAATACGCTCGGTGTTGTCGCGCAGGCCGCCTCCTGTGATATGGGCTAGCCCCGTGATCTGCGTTCGGGGGGCCGCGGCCGTCAACAGCGCGCGAATGGTGCTGACGTAGATTCGTGTCGGCTCCAGCAGGGCGTCGCCGACGGTGCATCCCAGCTCGGGGATGTGCTGGTCCACGTCCAGTTGCGCACGCTCGAAAACACACTTGCGAACGAGGCTGTACCCATTCGAATGCAGCCCCGACGAAGCCAGGCCAATGGCGACATCCCCCGGACGGATGGTCGAACCATCGATCAGTTGGCTCCGCTCGGCGACGGAAACACAGAAACCAGCCAGATCGAACTCGCCGGGGGCGTAAATATCGGGCATGACGGCGGTTTCGCCGCCAAGCAGGGCCAGTCCGGCATCCACGCAGCCGTTCGAGACCCCCTCCACCAGGGACGCAACGAGATCGGGATCGTCTTTCGGGATGGCAAGATAATCGAGGAAAAAGAGGGGTTCAGCTCCCAGGCACAGGCAATCGTTGACGCACATGGCGACGAGATCGATGCCGACCGTATTGTAACGGCGCAACCGCTGCGCCACCTTGAGTTTCGTGCCGACGCCGTCGGTCCCGGAAACCAGGACGGGATCGGCATAGCCGCGTGCCGCGGGATTCGCCGAATGCTGCAGGCGAAAGAGCCCGGCAAAGCCATCCGCCAAGGGGAGCACGCGGGGCGTGTGCGTCCGCCGCATCAGGGCCGGCAGACGCGACATGGCCTCATCGTACAAGTCGAGATCGAGTCCCGCGGAACGATAGGTCAGCGGCGCCATGACGATCCTTCGCAGAAGTTTGGGGATCCCCGATTTCGGTCCCCGGTCGATTTCCCGTAACATGAGATCCCCGGCATCGTAACGATCTTGCAGCGCGATTTCACAGAAGTCCGGGAATGACGATCCCTGGGTTCATGCCAGCGCGAAGGAATTCCAAGCGATGTCCGAGTCACCGTGGTACGCACCCGGCCTGGCGTTCGCCTGCACGCAGTGCGGTAACTGCTGCACGGGGAGTCCGGGGGTGGTCTGGGTGACGGAAGCGGAGATTCGCGCTTTGGCTGAATTCCGCGGCGACACCTACGGCGAGATCTTGATTCACCACACCCGCGTCGTCGGGAGCCGACGTTCACTGAATGAATATGCCAACGGGGACTGTACATTTTTTGACCCGCTGGCTCGCAAGTGCACGGTGTACGGAGCGCGCCCGCAGCAGTGCCGCACCTGGCCCTTCTGGCCGAGCAATCTGACCTCGACCGAGACGTGGCAGCGAGTACAGTCCCTGTGTCCCGGGGCGGGGAAGGGAGATTTCGTGCCTCTGGCGGAGATCGAGCGTCAGGCGGCGCTCATTGATCCATAACTGATTTCACGATAATCGGTTAGGGAGTTCCCGTTCGCCTGGTCGGGAAATCGAGGTCGGCACAGAATTGGAAAGCTGTGCCGATCGTACCGATTTTGCTGAATCTTTCGGCTGTAGCGAGCCGATCTCAGGAGTGGTGGAGCCGTTGTCTCCTGCGGTCGCGTTGCAGAACGCAGGTCGACATCAACCGCCTCATAAGGAGTTGCGTCCGATCGTCAGGTTATCTGCTTGACAGTAAGTCTTGCTTGCGTCTACACTTGAGTCTTGCAAACTACAGCGCACGCTGTCCCGTGGCGGCCCGCCGACCACTCTTTGGGAGACCCGAGTCGTGACCAAGAAAGAAATCGTCAAGGACATTTCCGAAGAGATCGGTCTCACTCAATTGAAGACAAAGGAAATCGTCCAGAAGACGTTCGACGCCATCGTGAAGACGCTGGTGGAGGACGGCCGCATCGAACTGCGGAATTTCGGGGTCTTCGAAGTCAAGAAGCGGGCGGCGCGCAAAGCTCGCAACCCGCGGACCGGTGACAAGGTCTTTGTGCCAGAAAAGTTTGTGGTCACGTTCAAGCCCGGTAAGGAAATGGAAGAGCGGGTGCGCCAACTGGAAGAGGAGGCGGCTCGCAAGGCATTGCAGGAACATCAGGCTCGCGGCGGGATCGTGTCTTCGACTCCCCTCAACGGCCAGATGCACTCGAACTTGGGCTCAGCCGCGAGTGGGACGCCCCCGATCGCGGAAACCCCGACGATGAGTCCCGCGCCAATGTCGACACCGGAACCCAGCACGGCCGCATTCGGCGAAACGCCGCTGTGATCGAGTCGGTTCCGGGGTGAAGACTTCTGCGATTTGGTTCACGCAAATCACGACGACACTTTGCCTTGGAACTGCCTGCCACCGGTTTTCGGTTTGCCGGCCCTTCGATGTCGCTCGAGGAACGGGCGATCGGCTCAGGGAGGAGCACATGCGGACACGTCTTGCCATCACCGTCTTGGTCCTGGTCGCAGCCAGTTTGCAAATTGGCTGCATCGTGCCGATCTACTCGTCGTCGCCGGACATTCGAGCTCGCCAACTGATCTTCGTGTCGGAAGGCTATCGTCACATCCCCGAAATCTGGGACCGCATCTGGGGCCTTGACATGCCCGATGTTGCGACTCCCTATCGAACCCACGGCGGCGTGATCTAGTTGACGGCAGCTGCAGGCAGACCGTCGATTGCCGCGATTCCCGGCTCCCGCTACGATCATCCCCGAGCGACGCGCGACCAGAAACTCCAAGTCCGCACAGACTTCCAGTTTTCGGGATGCGGCCGTCAGGGATGAACCGCAGGACTCCGGGAATCACAGGTGGTGCGCGCAGCGGCGTTGAACGTCCAGCTTGGTCGGCTGAGCTTGCCGAACCCGATTCTCGTTGCGTCCGGGACGTTCGGCTACGCGCGCGAAATGCAGGCGTTCATCGACTTCCCGCGCCTGGGGGGAATCATCCCCAAGACCGTGACGCCCCTTCCCCGGCCCGGCAACGCCCCGCCGCGGACTGTGGAAACCGCCTCGGGCCTCCTGAATTCGATCGGCCTCGACAATGATGGTCTGGAGGCCTTCATCGCCAAGCACCTGACGGCGCTGGCGAACCTCGGAGCCCCGCTGATCGTCAACATTGCGGGGAAAACTCACGGCGAGTTCGCCCAAATGGCCGCGCGATTGAGTTCGTATGCCGGCATCGCCGCACTGGAACTCAATATTTCTTGTCCGAACGTGACGGGTGGGACCGACTTCGGCGCGGATCCCCAGCAGACCGCCGCCGTGATTCGCGCGGTGAAAGATGTCTGCCCGTTTCCGATCATTGCCAAATTGACTCCGAATGTGACCAGCGTCCCCGTCATCGCCGCCGCCGCAGCAGCAGCAGGGGCCGATGCGGTGTCACTGGTGAACACGTTTCAGGGGCTGGTCGTCGACTGGAAGCGCCGTCAGCCGGTGCTCGGTAACGGCCTCGGGGGCTTGAGCGGTCCGGCCATCAAGCCCCTGGCGCTGCGAATCGTCTGGCAGGTGGCTCAGCAGGTCGACATTCCCATCATCGGCGTCGGCGGGATTCAATCGCTGGACGATGTGCTGGACTTTCTGGTCTGCGGGGCCTCGGCCGTGCAGATTGGAACCGCGAACTTTTATTCTCCCCAGTTGCCGGTCAAACTGGTGGAAGAACTGGGGTCCACCTTGGCGGAACTTGGTTGCGCGTCGGTCACCGAACTGATCGGAACGCTGAAGTTCCCCGGCTCGGCGCCGACCGTGAAGCCTTGAAACGCAAGACTCCTTTGCGAACGTCTTGCGGTAGTTGAGCACCCTTCCCCAACGGCCCTTACACAGAAGACCACGGTCCATGCGAGTTCTGTCCGGCATTCAGCCCACCGGGCGATTTCACTGGGGCAACTATTTTGGGGCCATTCAGCAATACATCGCGTTGCAGCACCACGAGCAGGCCTTCTACTTCATCGCCGATCTCCATGCGCTGACGACGGTTCGCGATCCCGCCCAGTTGCGGGAATACACCCGCGAAGCCGCCCTCGATCTGCTGGCGCTGGGCCTCGATCCGGCCCGCGCGACGTTGTTTCGTCAGTCCGACGTCCCCGAGGTGACGGAGCTGACGTGGTTGCTCATGACGGTCACCCAGCACAGCCTCCTGGAAAAGTGCCACGCTTACAAAGACAAGGTCGCCAAAGGCATCGCCGCCGACGCCGGATTGTTTACCTACCCCGTGCTGATGGCGGCGGACATCCTGCTGTATGACAGCGACGTCGTCCCCGTCGGGGTCGATCAGGTCCAGCACATCGAAGTCACGCGCGACATCGCGCAACGCTTTAACGGCATCTACAACGGCGAGTATCTCCATCTGCCTCAGGCCCGCGTGCTCGACAGTTCCGCAAAGGTGCCGGGGCTCGATGGCGAAAAAATGTCCAAAAGCTATGGCAACACAATCGAGATCTTCGAGGCGGAGAAGAAGCTCCGCAAGAAGATCATGAGCATCAAGACCGACTCGACCCCCATGGAAGAACCGAAGAACCCCGATACCTGCCACATCTATACCCTCTATCGCCTGTTTGCATCGGCGGACCAGCAGACGGCGCTCGCCGAACGCTATCGCGCCGGCGGCATGGGGTACGGCGAGGCCAAGCAGGCCCTTTTCGAGGCGGCCTGGAGTTATTTCGAACCGGCGCGCAGCCGCCGGGCGGATTGGGAATCGCGGCCGGAAGACTTGGAAGAGGTTTTGCGGCAGGGAGCGGCGCGGGCGCGGACGAAGGGACGTGAAGTCTTGAACCGAGTTCGTGAGGCGTGCGGACTGAGTCGTGCAGGGTAGACGGCATCGAACGCTCCGATGCGTCGCAGGATGTTGGCTCAATGATGAACGCTCCCGTGACCGCGGAGACCCCGCGAGAACCACCCTGGCTCGGGCGATTGTGTCTGTGGCTCGCCTGCGGTCTGCTCACCGCCTGGGCGGCGGACCGCGTGAAGCCGGTGTTCTGGTACGGCCCGCTCTTTGGTGTTGTGTTCGGCGGACTGGCAATCGCCTTGCGGGCGTGGTTCTCAACGACTCCCCGACGGCTGGAGGGCCTGGAAGTGGCGCTGCTGGCCATGCTCGGGGTCGGGGCGAGCCTCTGGATCGCCGCCGAACGCTCGCGCGCCGCCGAACCGAAGAAAACCGGTAATGAGGCAGTTGCGGCAGCGCTGATGGCTCAGTTGGAACAGATGCCCGCCGAGGGGAACACGACCCCTGATCTCCCCGCGGCGGTTTCCCCCGCGGCGACGCCGTCGGTGATCGAACGCTGGCGACAATTGATCGCTCGCCGCTATCAATTCCGACCAGAGCTGGCGCCGGCTGTCTGGATCTGCGGGGAACTTCTGGCGGCGGGGGGCGCGGCGGGGATCGTCACTCATCTGGCGGCGCTGAGGCGATCGACCCTTCCCACCGGCGCGTCGCAGGAACCCTCTGAATGATATTGGGACTCGGAACCGACATCGTCGAGATCTTTCGCATCGGCCGGCTGATCGAGCGGCACGGCGATCACTTCATCCAGAAGATCTATTCGGAGGAAGAGATTCGATATTGCCAGCGGCGTCGGGAGTATCTGCAGCATTACGCCGGACGCTGGGCCGCGAAAGAAGCGGTGATGAAAGTGCTGGGAACGGGACTGGCGCAGCTCGTCAGCTGGAAGGACATCGAGGTGCTGTCACAACCTTCGGGCCAACCTGAGGTCGTCTTGCACGGTCCGGTGCGCGATGTGGCCGCCGCCAAGGGCATTGATCAGGTGCTGGTGACGATCTCCCATTGCCGAGCCTACGCGACCGCGACCGCCATCGGCTGGGGCAAGCGACCGGCGGCTGGCTGAGGGCTGAGGGCTGAGAGTCGAGGGTCGAGAGCCAGAAGAGTCACCTCGACTGTCGACCCTCAACCGCCGCTGGCGGCCTTGCGGCGTGACTTCAGGGAAATTCGCGGACTTGGTCCACGGTGACGCGAGAATTTGAGCGAGTCGCGGTGGATTCGTTACAAGCCGACGACTCATCCCTCTTTCTGCAGACTGTGCAGAATTGCTGC
>JANRLN010000348.1:0-3648 GCA_033762515.1 Planctomycetaceae bacterium | reverse complement strand
AGGCCGCGTTCAATGTCCAGCAGACTCGCCACCGTCGTGCGGGCGTCGCTCGTGCGGTCCGCGTGTTCCCAGCGCACCAGCACCGGCGGCGGGACATTCGCGATGAAATCAACGTCGGGTGGATCCAGTCGATCCACCCGACGGCTGAACGCTGGCGACAAGCTATCCAGCACCCGCCGTTGCCCAGCGGCGGCGAGCGTTCGCACCGCCAGACTCGATTTGCCGGAACCGCTGACCCCAGTGATGACGACCAACATCCCCAAGGGGATGTCGACATTGATGTTACGGAGATTGCGCTCACGTGCGCCGCGAACAACAACGACATCGGCAACCGACTGCGGCAGCCGGTGTTCATTGGGAACAGGGGTGTCAGACATCACTTCATGGTTGCAGTGCCGGGCAGAGACCGCAATTCTCTCGGATTGTGAATCCAACCGGACGAATTCTGCGTTCCCGAGGTGTCGCCTCCTCCCCGAATCGAGTTCCCTTCAGGAAACCAGGCATGTCCACGCCGCGACCACTGCCGTCGGAAATTCTCTGCAACCCCCAGTTCGGAAGCGGCAGTCTGTACGTGTTTCCACGTCGCGAATTGGGAAGCATGAGGAAATTCGGCTGGGGACTCATCGCGATCGGACTGTTGACTTGGGCGTTCATGACGTTTTGGGCCATCGGCTTCGTCGGCGGGTTCGGACAAATCCTGGGTGCCTGGGGTTACCTGTCGATTCTGTTGGCGATTCCCGGGTTCCTCGCAGGCGCCGCCATGATCGGCATCGCCCTCGCCGGGATGTACGGACATGCGGAGATCGCCACCGACGACGTCTACATCCGCTGTTCGGAACGTCTGGGCCCCTTTTCGTGGACTCGGAAGGTCCGCCGCGATGGGATTGAACGTCTGCTGGTGCACGGCGCCGGAGATGCGCTGAAAGGTGATCGTTCGCGGAGTTCCTTCGGCCCATTCGAGGGATTGGCCGCTCTGAAGGCGGAGTCGCGCTCGGGAAAACCTCGGTGGCTCGCGACGGCCTATCCGCGGGAATGGCTGTTGGCCGTCGCCGATCAACTCGCGATGGAGGTTGCGGGCGCCAATACCGGCGACGTCGACGAGCCGTTGCCCGTCGTCTCCGTGGTCGACCTTCCGTCGGCGCCGCCTGGTGAAATGGACCGCCACGAACTTCCGACCGACAGCCTGATCGAGCAGCGCCAAGTTCCTGGGGGCTTTTCCTTGATCCTCCCGGCGCGCGGCGTCTGGAAGGGAAGCGCCGGATTCTTCGGATTCAGTCTGCTGTGGTGCGGCTTCATGACGCTCTTCACCATCGGCATCATTGGCGCGATGGTGCTCGGGGCGGAGCCTCCTGACGAAAACGCCTGGTGGCTCTTCCCGATGGTGATCACCCTGTTCTGGGCCATCGGCATTGGCATGCTGGTGGCAGCGATGGATATGGGGAAGCGCGAAGCCGCCATCGCGGCGGTCGACGGCCGGATCAAACTCATTCAAACGAGCCTCTTCGGCGTGGCCCGGGAAGACTGGGATGCCGCTGAGATTCTGACCGTGCGGAAAGGCCCCAGTGGCGTGGAAGTCAACGACGTACCGGTGATGCAGTTGCAATTCGTGCTTCGCAGCGGCAAGACGCGCGGGTTTTTCACGGGGCGGGACGAAGTGGAATTGGAATGGATCGCCACGCACTTACGACATGCGGTTCGCGGTTCCTCGACAGCAGCCGTAGCAGCCGATACCGCACAATGACAACTCGGCGGAGTGGCTGGGACGCGATACCGGTCTTCCACCGACATCGACGTTCATGGCCCCAGTCCCGCAGGGTCCGATCGATCACGAACGAAGACCACTGGGACAGTGACAGTCACATGGAATCCCGCGTCTGCCCCATGTCAAGGCTCGGCTTCTTCCAGGGTCGTCCTGCGCCCCAGCCATCCGTCGCGAGACAAGTCACCTACGAATTCAGAACAGGCGCGGCAGGCCGAGATGCCGCCGCATTGTCAGTCTCGGGTTGATCCGGTTGTTGGGCAGGCGGTTCCTCCGACCGATCGTAAATCAGGCGATCTCGAAACTGCTCCTGATACTGCATGAGATAGGCCACTAGTTTTGCGGGATCGTGATCGTAACTGGCGGAGATGCGATGACGGACTTCGCGGATTTCATCAATGACGGGATCAGGCATTGGTGGATTCATGATGAGCTCCGAGTAATTCCAGAGGCGTGACAAGCGCGGCGGGGTGGCTGGGGCGCGACTCCCGTGCGGAAGATGCCCAGTGCCTGGAATGCAGCTCGATGCACAACGAAGTCGGTGCGTCATGGCCCCAGTTCACTTTCGAGCAGCGCCCGAAGCTGGGGCCATGGATGTCCAGTTCTGCGGGAAAACGTGGACCACGCCCCAGCCACCCCGCCGCTTAGTTCGCAATTGTTCAGAAAAACAATCGCCAGCCGTTAAGCGAATGGTTCTGCAACTCCTGCCTGGCACTTTCTCGTTCCGCGACATCAAACGTGTTGGTGTCAGCGCGTTGCAGTCTGCGAGTCAGCCCATGGTGTGATTCCAGCGTTATCACATCACCGTCATCTATGAACGTCC
This sequence comes from Planctomycetaceae bacterium, assembly GCA_033762515.1. Taxonomy (GTDB): domain Bacteria; phylum Planctomycetota; class Planctomycetia; order Planctomycetales; family Planctomycetaceae; genus DSVQ01. Next base: position 1,066 of record JANRLN010000348.1, on the reverse strand, counting down.
CCGTCTCGCCCAAACCAACGATGCCCGGTTCACCATGTGATCGGTCCCAGGTTTTCTTCAGAAAGTATCGTCCACCTTGATGTAACGTGAGGATTACCTTTTCGATGCCGTGCGAGCCGCGTAGCGTCATCAGACGCGTGAATACAGAAATCTGCCACCATTCCAGAGTCAAACGTGGAAGAACAACCAGGAACGCGATGGTTCCGAGGTCGAGGAGCCATACCAACGGAATCAGCCAACGCGTTCGCCCTTCAACGACAACCCAGCACGTCAGCAACACGGGACCGACGAATGGAATAAATACGGAGGAGGGGTATCGGTCTTGTCTCCATCTAGTTGCGAGTGAGGCAATGCAAGTCAATAGGCTCAAGGTTGGAAACATCAGTCCGGCGATGAGCAGGGTTGTCCCGAGCATCTGCGTGATGTTTCGAATGGCGAACGACCCCGCTCAGCCGCCGCTGGGGCTCGGTGAGCTACACATCCCAGAAAGCCTACATGCCCCCGCGGCCTGCTGCAGCGCCTGGTTCGGCGTGTTGCCACCCCAGCCCGCGGCACTCCCAGCATACCAACCAACCTGGCTCGTCGCTGCCGACCCGCCGCCCAAACTGCACCCACCGCCGTCCGCCACACGCCCGGCACGTCACGCCCCCGGCCGGGCGAGACGGCAACAACTCATGCAGCTCGGGCAGGTCGTAGTTCTTGGCCCCAATCACCACTCCGGCGGCGATGTCCGCGATGTCCTCGGTGACACGGAGCGGCTCGTCGTCCATGTAGTGCCAGATGAGCACCCGGCCATCCAGCCCCAAGTAGATCGCAGGCCCGAACCCTAGAGTCAGGATGACCACCTCTTGCGCGACCAGCACCGTGTCGGGGTACGGATGCTGCAACTGCTTGGCCCGCAGCGCGAGCAACTTCGGACGCAGCGTGTCGCGGATGTGGACCGGCACTCGCTCAACCTCTCCGCCGCCTAACGACCAAGCTCACCCGCGGCGGCCGTTGGTGAGACGTTGAATTCCAAGACACCGTGATGCGGCCGCCGTCGGGTGCAGTGACTGGTTATGCCGCC
>JANRLN010000347.1:0-1705 GCA_033762515.1 Planctomycetaceae bacterium | reverse complement strand
CCGCCGCCAATCCATACTACCCACCTCAAAAGAAAACCGTTGGCGTCCGCATCCGCGTGAGTACACACGCTCAGCGTTCGCCGCCAGTTCGCCGCCACAGGAGACCAATCCTTCCGAATCAGTCTCGTGTGACCGCTCGCGTCCATCCAAGGAACCGGCGCTCGCGTCAGCACGCGAATCGCCAGCATGTCGCTTCGACACTTCTCAAAAGTGCCCGTCAGCCCTTTCGTCGAGATTATGCACCCGGCACCACCCGTGAGTGCATCAACGACCGCCCACTGCCTTGCAGGTCGGTCGCCCAAGTCCAGCGCCGGCTTCCGCCGTCGCCTTCCTCAGCTTCTACTCAGGCCACTCTCCCTCTCTACGGCGTTTGAATCACGTGACTGACCAAGTCACGCACCGGGTACCACCCCGGCTGCCGCAGAGATTCCTGCGTTAGTCATGTTCTTTGCCTTGCAGGTCACGTCGCTAGCCGGAATTACCCGGCGGGATCATGGTTGTGTGCGTGGCTCTTCCGAGCCGGCACCGTTTGCATCGACAATCGTCCGCTGTTGTGACAGCTTTGGATTGCCGATGATTTCGGGGGACCGAATGGAGAAGCGTCCCCTTACCCACCAACCAGAATCGTTCGCAGTTCGGCACCGTCTCCTGCAAGACTCACTGACAAGCCCGGTTCGATTCGGGCCTTTCGTGGTTGAGCTTTTCACGGCCAGCGGATTTGCCGCCGGTCCCCGGACTGGTCAGTCCGGTTCGGCCTGTCACCAGGCTCGAAGCTCCCCACGCCAGCCAGGTTGAACGAAGTTCTTTCAATCGGACTCCGAACCCCCTGGACGGGATTACGCGCATCCCTTGATGCGCCTCACCCGCTTTGAAACATGACGGCCTTTGATGATGAACATCGAAGGTCTGTCCGCATCGCCCCCAGTCGCCCGCGAAACTCGCCGCTGGAAAGCATCGGATAGAATGCTGGGATTACTCTGCGAGCGACGCGTCTGCAATACAAAGGCAGAATCATCGCGAGTGCAGGATTACTCCAACAAGCCTCCGTCGAACTGGGCGAGCCAATCTCTTGGCACCCAGCTCTACGGGCCGATCACGTGACGGTTGGTAAGGCCGTCCCCTTAGCCGGACTGGTGAGGTCCGGTTTACCGGGAGTGATCGGTGTCGAAGCGACATCTTGCCGCCGCTCTTTTGCCGTGGAATTGTTACCACGCTCCGAGCGGCACGTTGACGAAGTAACAGCCGCAGTCGAGATCCGATTCCCGACCGCTCCCGTCTCCATACCGTACCGCTCATATTTCGCAATCGTCCCTGCTGGGGCCGGATTTGCCAGAGACGCGGAAACCGTGCTAGGCACTCGGGAATGAGCCGAGAGAAGAGTCGTCAGCGAATCAAGTTTCTGGACAAGAGTGTTGTGGTCCGTCCCGCGGCCGACGAGCGATTGGTGTTTGTCGATATCGAGTTAGGGCGCGTGAAGCGGCAACGCCCAATCCTACAAATAGCGGCCGTTGCCGTCTCTCGATCCCTAAACGAATTGGAAGCGTTCGAGGCCAAGGTGCGCATTGACGAGCGGAAGACTCCCGCCTCACTGATTCACAATCGACACTTCGATCGTGATCGCTGGCGCAGCGAAGCCCGTCATCCAAAAGTGGTGGCCTACGACTTCGGGCGATTCCTAGGCCGCCATGCGACGGCTGAGGTCGCT
>JANRLN010000346.1:0-5145 GCA_033762515.1 Planctomycetaceae bacterium | reverse complement strand
CCGACTGACGCTCAAGATCTGGCGGCAGCCGGGGCCGAACGCCAAGGGAGAGTTTCGTACCTACGAACTCAACCACGTCTCGACCGACATCTCGTTCCTGGAGATGCTGGATCTCCTCAACGAGCAGTTGATCGCTCGGGGAGAGGAGCCGGTCGCGTTTGACCACGATTGCCGCGAGGGGATTTGCGGGACTTGCGGCCTGATGATCAACGGTCAGCCGCACGGTCCGCAGACGAATACGACGACGTGCCAGCTCCATATGCGGAAGTTCAATGACGGCGACACGATCGTCATTGAACCCTTCCGTGCGCGGGCGTTCCCGGTGATCCGCGACCTCGCTGTCGACCGCTCGGCGCTCGATCGCATCATCCAATCCGGGGGCTACGTGTCGGTGAACACCGGCAGCGCCCCCGAAGGGAATGCCATCCCGGTTCCGCGACATGCACAGGAAAAGGCGATGGACGCCGCCGCCTGCATCGGCTGCGGGGCCTGCGTCGCCAGTTGCAAGAACGCCTCGGCGATGTTGTTCACTTCGGCGAAGGTGTCGCACATGGCTCATCTGCCGCAGGGACAAGCCGAGCGCTCGCGCCGCGTGCTCGACATGGTCGCCACAATGGACCATGAAGGCTTTGGCGGCTGTACCAACACCGGGGAATGCGAGGCGGCCTGTCCGGCGGGCATTCAACTGACCAATATCGCCTTGCTGAATCGCGAGTATGTCCGGGCGCTCCTGTGCTCGCCCGAGTAACGCACAGAAGCCCAGGGATCGTAATCCCTGGGCTTCCGCGATTTGTTGACGCAGCTTCCGCGAAGAGGCCTTACATCTTGCGGAGCCGTTCCAGGAAGCTGGATGTCACGCCGTCGAGGCGGACCGATTCCTGAGCCAACCCTTCCGAAGCGACCAGGATGTCGCTGGCGCCGCGACCCCCTTCTTCGGCGGCTTGGGAGACCCCGGCGATGTTCGACGACACCTCGGCGGTGCCGCGAGCGGCTTCCGACACGTTCCGCGAGATTTCGGTGGTCGCCGCCGTCTGTTCTTCGACGGCGCTGGCGATCGTGGTCGAGATCTCGTTGATCTTGCGGATGCTGTCGCTGATGCTGCCGATGGCGGTCACCGCGATGCCCGTGGCGCTTTGGATCGCGTTGATCTTCTGGCTGATTTCTTCCGTCGCCTTGGCGGTCTGACGGGCCAGTTCCTTCACTTCGTTCGCCACCACGGCGAAACCCTTGCCCGCTTCGCCGGCCCGGGCGGCTTCGATCGTGGCGTTCAAGGCGAGCAGGTTCGTCTGCTGGGCGATCGATGTGATCACCTTCACCACCTGGCCGATTTCATTGCTGGAGTCGCCCAGTTGCTTGATGGTGATGTTGGTCTTGTCGGCTTCCGTCACCGCCATCGACGTCATCTTCGAGGCGTCCTGCACATGGCGAGAAATCTCGGCGATCGACTTGCTCAACTCTTCCGCGGCGGACGAGACCGTCTCCACATTGCGGGTCGCCTCTTCGCTGGCGGCAGCCACCACTTGCGATTGGCGGGCGGTTTCTTCCGACGCGGCGGCGAGGCTCTTGGAGCTGGCCTGCATTTCCGTGGCCGAGGAGGTCACGATCTGCACCACCCCCTTGACGTCGCGCTCGAAGTCGTCGGCCATCTTGACTTGGCCGGTGATCACCGACCAGGTCACCATCGGGCCGAGGTACTCGCCCTTGCTGTCCATGATCGCCGACACCAGGAGATCGAGCGTTTCAGGCCCGAGCTTGATCCGCGCTCGGTGCGGCAGGTTTTTCGGGTCGCCGACGATCCGCCGCTGCATTTCCGGCATCCTGTGCAGGATGTCGAAGCTTTGGCCTTTCAGTTGGTCGACCGGAACGGGGAGCAGGTGCTCGATCGTCTTGAGGGTCCGCACGGTGGCAGGATTCATGTAGACGATCTTCGTGTCGCGACCGGCCATCACCACGTTGATGGGCAGGTTGTCCATCATGTTCTGCGTGCGGACGGCCTGATCGCGGGCCTGAATTTCGGCAGTCACCTCGGTGGCGAACTTGACGACCTTGGCCAGGTTGCCGCGCTGATCCTTGATGGGGGCATAAATGGCCCGAATCCAGATTTCCCGGCCCCCCTTGGCGATGCGCTTCATTTCCCCGGAGACGTTCTCTCCGCGATTCAGCTTCGCCCAGAATTCCCGGTATTCAGCGCTGGTGCGGTAGGCTTCCTCCACAAACATGCTGTGGTGGCGGCCGCGGATTTCCTCCAGCGTGTAGCCCACGGCGTTCAGGAAGTTCGTGTTCGCGGTCAGGATGGTGCCGTCGAGCTGGAATTCAATGACGGCGTTGGTGCGGTTGACGGCATCCATCTTGCCCGCCGCATCGGCGATCGTCGCGCGGGACTGGACTTCCGTGGTGATGTCCGTGGCGAACTTGACGACCTTGACCACCTTGCCTTCCGTGTTGCGGATGGGGCTGTAGATCGCCTGAATCCAGACTTCGCGGCCTCCCTTGGCGATGCGCTTGAGTTCTCCGGAGATGTTCTCCCCGCGATTGAGCTTCGCCCAGAATTCGCGGTACTCGGCGCTCGTGCGGTAGGCTTCATCCACAAACATGCTGTGATGTCGGCCGCGGATTTCGTCCAGCGTGTAGCCGAGGACGTCCAGGAAGTTCTTGTTGGCATTGACGATCGTGCCGTCGAGTTGGAACTCGATCACCGCGTTTGTCCGGTCGACGGCGTCCAACTTGCCGTTCATTTCAGCCTGCAGTTCGCGGGCATGCCGCTTCTCGGCCGCAACTTCGGTCACGTCCCGGAAGAAGTAGGCGGTTCCCACCGGGCGTCGCTCGGAGGAGGTCAGCGGACGATGTTGAATCTCCAGTTCCCGCGCGCCGACGGTGACTGTGAACGGAACCCCGGCAGCGGCTTTCCGCAGGCCCGGGACCACCTGCTGCAGACGCTGGATGGAGTTGCCCACCAGCTCGTCCGGCCCGAAGCCGAACGTGTCCGACAGCTCGTGGAGCAGTTCCTGGCCGGCGGCGTTGATGAACGTGACCGTGTTTTGCGGGTCGACGTGCAGCGCGGCCAGGGGAGCTTGTTCGATTAGGCCGTAGAAGTTCTCGACGGCGGCATGCGCTGGACCCGCCGACGTCTCCGATGAAACGGACGTTTGAAGGGACATGGTTTGGCTTTCTAGAAGCGGTGAAGGGTCCTGCCCAATCGTCGGACATGAACCATCGACGGGTTGAGGGAACGGAACGATCGTACTCACAGACCGAGCGCAGTCGTCGGACGGTGTTTTCAGGATTGGTTGATCCATGCCGCCGGATTCCGCGGACGAGCGGGAGAAACCCCCGCCGGCCTCCACGGACTGCAGAACCTGCGTCATCAGGTCAGCCCAGACTTGGCGGTCTTCGTCGGTCCAGGCGTCCGGGCCGAAGTGCTCGGGCAGGTATTCCAGCCACTGGTTCGCCGCCAGTTCCGCAGTCTCCCGCGTCAACCGGCCGTCGCGCACCTGTTCCGTCAAGACCTGAAGAGATCGGCTCCAATGCGGTTCCCGTCCATGAGAGCGCATCAAGACCAGCAGCATCTGGGTCACGACGGACGCGGTTTCGTCGAGCGCCGCCTCACCCAGTCCAAGTCCTTCGCCGAACCGAATCAGGAATTGCTGGACCACCGCCGCCAGATCCTCGCGCACAACGGCGAACGATCGCTCCGCCGCCGACAGGTCATGTCGGGGTGGCGCCGGCGCGAGGATGTCGGTGGTTGACCCCATGGATCGCTGTCTCTGCTGTCTGAATTCCGGCGTTCCGGGTTGATTGTCAGTTCCGATTGTCCATGGATCGTTGTGTGTTCCCGTCGAGCGACAAGACGGCGGCGAGATCGAGGATGACGAACAGTCCTTCATCCAACCGCATGACTCCGCTGACCAGCGAACGCCACCGCGCGTCGAGGGTCCGCGGCGGGGGTTCCGCGCGCAGCCCGTCGACGCTGATCACATCGCCGACGTCGTCCACCAGCAGGCTGAACGACTCGCCGTGATGCCGGACCACCACATTCATGCTCGGTTGCCCGTCGGCCAGATCGGGCAAACCCAGGCGTCGCCGCAAGTTCACTGCGGTCACAATCTGGCCGCGGAGATTCAGCAGACCCGCCACTTCCGGCCGGGCCAGGGGCGTGGCGGCGATCTGCTGGGAAGTCAGCACTTCCTGCACGACGCTGACCGGGACTCCCAGCAACTCGCCGTTGATGAGGAACGATACGAACTGATGGCAATCGGCCAAGCTGTTGGTCGCGGTGTTGGATTGACGCGTGGCTGTCGCACTCATGCCGGGGCTCCTGCGTAGCGAGGCTTCTGTCGGGACAAGTCCTTCAGAGCCGCCGTCAGTTGTTGCGGATTGAATTTCGTGAGGACCAGGTCGCAGCCGCAGGCCTGCAGACTGGCGCGGTGTTCGGCGCAGTCAATGCCGGTCATGGCGACAATCGGCCGCGGTTCGGACTCGGCTCCGCGCCGCGCCCAGTCGGCAAAGCACGTCATCCGCGGATCTTCCGAGTCGGCGTCGCACACGATCGCGTCAAACACGCCGCCGTGATCCAGCGCTTCTTCCGCCCGCGCGAGCGATTCGACGACCGTGACTCGGAACCCGGCGGCCTCGCAGGCGGTTCTCACGAGCTGGCGGAAGAACAGCGACTCCACGACGATCAGCAGCCGGCGAGGGGTGGTCCGCTGCTCGCGCTTGAACCACTGCGGATTCGCCTGGGCCAGGTAGTACTGCGTATCGACGACGTCGGTGGCCTTGCCGTCGATGATCGCCGTGCCCAGCACGCCGGGGCGCTGGGTGCCGCTGCGGATGACCAGCGGCTCTTCCATAATGTCGCGAATCTGGTCGACCAGGAGCCCCAGGGCGTTGGTTCCGTCTGAGAAGACGATCACCGGCTGCAGGTCGCGAAGCGGACCACGCATGCGGCTGTCGGCGAGATTCACCAGCGGCAACAATTGTCCGCGGTATTGCACCAGCATGCGGTCTCCGCTCCGCTCGATGTGCTCCTTCGAGAACTCCTCCAGCCGCGAGACCAGCGAGAGTGGCACCGCCTGCAACTGACCGTCATCGGCGGTGAACACAAGCAGGCTGGTGGATTGAATCTGATCGTCGGCTTCCGTCCGCTGC
>JANRLN010000345.1:0-2251 GCA_033762515.1 Planctomycetaceae bacterium | reverse complement strand
CTTCAGCGCCCTCACGTTCAGCGTTTCAATTCCCTCGGCGATCAAGGTCTTCAACTGGCTCGCGACGATGTACAAGGGGTCGATCAGCCTCGCGACGCCGATGTGCTACGCCCTGGCGTTTATCTTCCTCTTCAGCATCGGGGGGCTGACCGGACTGTTTCTAGGGGCGCTCGCGACCGACGTCCACCTGCACGACACCTATTTCGTTGTCGCCCACTTCCACTACGTGATGATGGGGAGCGTGCTGATCGCCTTCCTCGGCGGTCTCTACTACTGGTGGCCGAAAATGGTCGGCAAGATGTACGACGAAACCTGGGGACGCATCGGCGCGCTCATTACGTTCATCGGCTTCAACATGGCCTTCTTCCCGCAGTTCGTGATGGGCGCCCGCGGCATGCCGCGCCGCTACTACAATTATCTGCCCGAGTTTCAGTTCTATCACCAGGTTTCGACGGCGGGCGCATTCCTGCTGGGGATTGGACTGGCCATCGCGGGGGGAGTGCTGGTCTATTCGCTGTATCGCGGAGCCAAAGCCCCGGCCAACCCGTGGGGCGGGGCATCGCTCGAATGGGAATGCAGCTCCCCCCCTCCGCACGACAACTTCGCCAAGACTCCCGAAGCCCACGACCCCTATGATATGGACCGCGTCGTCTACGACGAGCGTGTCGGCGGCTATCGACCGGTGACCGTGCAGAAGGCCAAGGGCTGAGGGCTAAGGGTCAAAAGCTAAGGGGCCTGCAAATTGTCGGACGGATTTGCCCTGAGCCCCGCATCCGCAACATTCGCTTACGAAACGACCATCATGACCACCGTTCTGGAACCTCCTGCGGACGCCGTCAATCATGCGGTGCATGAGCAGGGCCACGATCCGTTTCTGGCGCACCACTTCGAGTCGCACCAGCATCAGTTCGATGCCTGCAAGCTCGGTATGTGGCTGTTTCTGATCACCGAAGTCCTGTTCTTCAGCGGACTGTTCTGCGTCTACGCGGTCTACCGCTCGAATCATCCGGAAATCTTCATCGCCGGGCACCAGTTTCTCGACAAGCAGATGGGGGCGATCAACACCATCGTGCTGCTGTTCAGCAGCCTGACGATGGCCTGGGGCGTCCGGGCGGCCCAATTGGGGCAGCAGAAGCTCCTCGTCTGGTGCCTCAGCCTGACGCTCGCCTGCGCCGGGCTGTTTCTGGTGATCAAGTATTTCGAGTACTCGGCAAAGATCCGCCACGGCGTGCTGTGGGCGGGCCGATTCGATGAAAAGGCGGCGGCTCACTATCTCGCCGAGCATCACGCCGCCGAGCATCACGAGACTCCCGCGGGCGGGGCGAGTCATGGCACGGCGCACGAAGCGTCATCGCCCGTCGAGCATGCCGATCACGCACATTCCACAGAAGGGGCGGCCGCCGAGTCGCACGACCCGGCGCTGCCGAAGAATCTGGGCATCTTCTTCAGCATTTATTTCGCGCTCACCGGTCTGCACGGAATCCATATTCTCGCGGGTATGGGCGCAATTGGGTGGGTGCTGTGGCGGTCGGTTCGCGGAGATTTCGGTCCGCACTACTACGGACCGGTTGATTTCGTCGGCCTGTACTGGCACCTCGTTGACTTGATCTGGATCTACCTGTTCCCGCTGCTGTATCTGATTCACTGACGGTCCGCGCCGCGACCGTTGCCTCCCTGGCTCGCTCCCGACGGAGCAAGCGCCTGGCACCGTCCAAGCCTGCCTGATAGAGACTGCTCATGACAGTTCACGCCCACGCCGCAGACCACGGCGACGCCGGACACGTGATGCCCCCGTCGATCTTGATCGGCACGTTTCTGGCTCTGGTCGGTCTGACAATTCTGACGGTCGGCAGTTCGTACTTCCCGCTGGGAAGCATCGAATTATTCGTCGCGATGGGGATCGCCACCGTGAAGGCTGGCTTGGTCGCGGTCTACTTCATGCACCTGCGCTACGACACACCGCTCAATGCGCTGTTGCTGATCTTTTCGCTGGGCTTTGTGGCACTCTTCATTTGCCTGACGTTGATCGACTCGCAGTCGTATCAGGCGGAAATCCGGGCGGTCACCGCGCCGTAGATCGAGCGGTTCTGCATGCCGGCCGGACGTACGTTGCGACAGGCGGAGATGGCGGTCAATCTGCTGATCGCCTCCTTGTCGGTGTTCTTCTCTGCGGGGATTGTCGCGGTTCTGCTCGTCGCCCGGCGACTGCCGCAACCGACTTCGATCCCCTGGTCCCTGTGGCTGGCCACCG
>JANRLN010000344.1:0-2807 GCA_033762515.1 Planctomycetaceae bacterium | reverse complement strand
ATCAGGTGCTGGCAAGTGGATGCGTTCACCCATCGGCCGTTCGCCGGGAATCCGGCGGCCGTCTGCTGGTTGAACGAGGCGGCCGACCCGGTGTGGATGCAGTCGGTGGCCGCGGAAATGAACCTCGCAGAAACGGCGTTCGTGCGGCCCCTTGCCGAGGGACACGAACTGCGGTGGTTCACCCCTACCGTGGAGGTCGACCTTTGCGGTCATGCGACGCTGGCTTCCGCCCATGCGGTGTGGTGGGCCGGGTTGGCCGATCCGGCCCTGCCGTTGCGATTTCACACCCGCAGCGGCGTTCTGACCTGCACCCGCTCCGGCGGCTTCATTGAACTCGATTTCCCGGCCCTGCCGCCGTCAGCGGCGACCCCTCCCGAGGGACTTCTGGAAGCGCTGGGAATCGCGGACCCGGTGTATGTCGGACGCTCGATTTATGACTACCTGGTGGTGGCGCCGCAAGAAGCCCAGGTCCGCGCCGTACAGCCCGATTTCCGCCGGCTGCGCGAAATCCCCATGCGCGGGGTCATTGTGACCGCGCGTTCGGATGATCCGGCCTATGACTGTGCTTCGCGCTTCTTCGCCCCTGCCGTCGGCGTGGATGAAGATCCCGTCTGCGGATCCGCCCATTGCTGTCTGGCGGTTTACTGGTCCCAGCAGCTTGGTCGCCCCAACGTGATGGCGCACCAGGTGTCGGCGCGCGAGGGGATCTTGCGGCTGCGGTGGAATGACGACCGCGTGGTCCTCGGCGGGCAGGCGGTGACGGTCTGGCAGGGCGAGTTACTGGAATAGCCCCCAGCGCCGCGCGTTGATTCGGCGTCAGCCTCTGCGTTGTTGCACCCGGAGGCGGGTGATTTCCTCGTTGCGGCGGCAACCTTGCCGACAGGCCGCAACATCATCGTGCACAATCGCTTGGAGCGATCGAGAACGACAGAGGGAGAGCTGGATGTCGGGGAGCAGTCTGGTCAACGGGTCCGCGCAACTCCGGGAAGCCAGTGAGTTGTTGGAACGCACGTGGATGGCCTCGGAGAGCGCCTGGCGCGACGTCGTGCGGCAGCGCTTTGAGGAGGACCGGCTGGAACCCCTGCGCAAGCAGATGATGCAGACTCAGGCCGCGATCCAGCAGCTCTCGGACGTCCTGAATGCCGCCCGCCGACACGCGGCCGACGCGGATCGGTCCTCGGACTGAGCCCCCGGTCCATTCGACCCTCTGTAAGTTCTGTCGGCGGCCTTGTTCAGCGAGCGCAATATGGCGACGATCCCTCAGCAGCGCTTCGGACTCGGCCACTCCTCGTCGCGGATGGCCCAGCCTCTGGAGCCAGTCCCGACCGCGAGTGATCTGCAGGGAATCTCCCCGTTGAGTCCGGCCTGTTCCATTGCCGCCGAAGAAGACTGGTCCCGCCGGCTGCGGGAGCTGGCCCTCACCCGCGCCGCCGATGTTGAGGCATTGGTGGCCCGGCTCGAAGCCGCGCGCAAACACGAGCTCCGCGCTTATCAGGAGGCCCGCCGACAGATCCTCGCCGCTTTCGATGCGGAAGGGGCGGAATTGGCGGCGCGCCATCGGAACGCGTATTTGGCGGCGGCGGCCGACTGGTCGCAACAACTGGCGCAACTGGAAGTCTCCGCGAATCAAGCCATCGAAGAGGTCGAATCGCGCTACGCGGCGGAACGGGCTGCCGCCCAGGCGAGTCGCGACGAAACGACCTGGTTGGTGGGATCGCTGCTGGACGAACAATCCACCGACAGCCCGCGCCAGGTGCTGCAGCGGCTGCACGTGCAGATCGACGGCACCGAATCGATCCTGCAGGAAGCGGTCCGGTCCGCGGAAAACTTGAGAAAACAGGCGGTCGCCTATCTGGGGCGCTGCCGGATCTCCAGCGAGGTGGGGCTGACCGAACCGACTCCGCCTCCGGTGTCGTTGCAGGGGCTGCAGGAGCAGTGCCTGCAGGAAGTGCAGCTTGTCGAGCAACCCTACCGCCAGTTGCAGCGGCTCTGGTTGCCCCGTTGCTTCGCCGGGGCGACCCCGGTTCTTTTGTGGGTCAGTTTCGCCGCTGCGATCTCCGGTCCCGTCTGGTGGTGGATCGATCCCGCGTGGCTGGAGGCGACCGCCACCCGGCACGACGCCGGCTGGATCGCCATCGTGGTCGGCGGCGGCGCCGCGATTTCGCTGGTGACGCTGCTGCTCCTGCACTTCATCGTCAGCCAGCGCGCCTTCCATCTGATGACCGAAGTCTTCTCCCACAGCCGCGCCGCACAAGCCCTGTTTGCCCGCTGGGAGCGGCTGGCCGCCGAAGAATTGGCGATCGCGCAGCAGGATCTGGACCGCCGCCACGCCCGCCGCAAACAGCAGCGTGAAGAAGCCCTCGCCAAGGCTGAAACGGAATTCCACGAACGGATCACTGAACTCGATCACTGGCGCAGCTCGGAGATCCAGCGGCTGCAGTCGACGACGGCGGCGCGACGCGCGCACCTGGAGCAGTCGCGCGATCACCAGCTTTCGTTTCTCTCGCTGTCGGCGTCGGCGGAGACGCACGACTTTGAGACCCGCCGCCAGATGCAACCCGCGGACCTCGATGCCGCCCATGCCGCCCAAGTCCAGCAGTTCGATGCGGAAGAGGCCCGCGAGCGGCAGCGCATCCGCACCGCCTGGCTGACGGGACTGGACCACCTGGCCCAGTCGGCCGATGACTGGCGGAGGAGCGCGCGGCATGCCTGTCCCCCCTGGAATCAATTGGAACCAACGACCGCCTCCGGCGAAGAACGCCTGGTCCTCCTCGGCCATTTTGAGACGTCGCTCGCCCAGATCGAAC
>JANRLN010000343.1:0-16627 GCA_033762515.1 Planctomycetaceae bacterium | reverse complement strand
GGGCGTTGTCGCTTGAGCGCGACGCGAAGTGGCCGGAAAGTAGCCGTCACGCTCCGCGTGACGTGCGGGCGCAGGGGAAGCGTTCGAGTCGCCGAAGCGTTATGCGCCGGCGGGAACCAGTCAAGACGCGGGCGACTGTCGTGTCATCCGCGCCCCGTTGACACACCGCTCATCACGCGGAGCGTGATGGCTACTTTGGGCGGGCGTCGCCGCGGGAGCGCGACGTGAAATGGTCGGAAGGTAGCCGTCACGCTCCGCGTGACGAGCGGAGCGCGGGGAACGCGTTCGAGTCGCTCAAGCGCGGTGCGCTGGCGCGGTGTCGACAAGACGCGGGCGACTGTCGTGTCATCCGCATCCCGTGGACGTTCCGCTCATCACGCGGAGCGTGATGGCTACTTTGGGCGAGCGTTGTCGCGTCAGCGCGATGGGGACAGCGGTTCTTGGTTGCAGGGCGTGGTATGGTTCAGAAAGTCCCTCAACCCTTTTCGGAGCATGTTGATGTCGGATTCGAACTGGATTGACGCTCTCGCCGACGATGAAGCGATCGACTTGCTGGAGCGTTTCGCCGCGGGAAACCGGCATCAGGCGGACGTGACGGAGTGGACCCCCGAGGTCCATACCGCCCTTGCAGAAGTCGCAGCGATCTCCGACGCCGCTGCCGTCTCCAGCGAAGGGGAACTGGCGCGGGCCACGCTGCAGCTCCTGGCCACGAGTGATCCGTCGATTGCGGAAGCCCTCGATCAACTCCATTCCGGGACGCAGGCGGAAGCGCTGGGTTTTCTGCTGACTGTGGGGGTCGTCACCGCTGCGATCATCGCGCTGCAGACCAAGGTGACGTTCGAAGCACATGAAGACGGAACCTGGTCGGTGGCGATTGACAAGGGCGCGCTCGACGACGCTCTGTTGAAAGTGGTGATCGCGAAACTATTCGCGCTCGCCGGGGTCTAAGGTGCCTGGTTCCAGCGGTTGCGCGAGACTGCGCCGCGTCCGGCGTCGTTCGCCGCGGTGGTGCGACCACTCGCGGCGAATGATATCGTAAGCGGGTTCGCTCGGACGGTTGAGAATTCTGGAACCAACGCAGGGACCAACGATGCGATACGCGCAATTTTCATGGATTGTCGGAGCCTGGTTGCTGGTGGGTTCGTTAACCGCGGCGGAGCCGTGGCCGCAATTGCGGGGTCCGGCAGGGGATGGCCGCGTCAGCGATGTAGCGCCCCCGGTGCAGTTCTCGGCCGCCGATGTTGTGTGGAAGACGGCGCTGCCGGGGGTTGGGCAGTCGTCGCCGGTGGTGGACTCGGATCGCATCTATCTGACCTCGTCGCTCGAAGACGGGAAGCAGCGGTTGTTGTTCGCGCTGGATCGAGCGACCGGAAAGCTGCTGTGGAAGCAGGTGGTCTGGACCGGAACGCCCGAGCCCTCGCATCAGATGAACGGCTGGGCCTCGGCGACGTGCGCCGTGGACGGCGAGCGGGTCTACGCCTTCTTCGGTCGCGGCGGAGGCGTCGTGTGCTACACGCGTGATGGGGAAAAGCTTTGGGGCCGGGAACTGGGGGACTTTGAAGGTCCGTGGGGAACAGCAGCCTGCCCGATTCTCTACGCTGACCTGGTGATTCAAAATTGCGACGCTGAGGCGAATGCGAGTTTGACCGCCTTCCACAAGCTGACCGGCGAAACGGTCTGGACGACTCCGCGGGAAGCCTTCCGCGGGTGGAGCACACCCTTCGTGTTTCGCGGGGCCGGAGAGCCTCAATTGGTGCTGAATGGGCATACCGGAGTGCGGTCGTACGACCCGCTGTCAGGGAAAGAAATCTGGTTCTGCTCCAGCGAAAAAGGCCGCGGTGAGCCGACGGTCACCCCGGACGTCGACGGGCGGCTGATTGTGTTGAATGGACTGGCCGGCGCGATGTATGCCGTGGACGGCACGGGCAAAGGGGATGTGAGCGCCGCGAAACGGCTCTGGCAGACCCCCCGCAAGACAGGACGGGATCTCCCTTCGCCGGCGATCATTGGCCACAAGCTGCTCGTGATGGCGATGAAAGGGATCTTGACCGGTTACGACTCCCGAACCGGCGAACCATTGTGGGAGGAGCGGGTCGGCGGAAATTATTGTGCATCGCCGGTCGTCGTCGGACATCAGGCGCTGTTCGTCGCTGAGGACGGGACGGTGCTCGTGGTTGATCCGACGGGAAAAGCACCGAAGATTGCGCAGAGCACTGTGGGCGGAGCGGACAACGAGATCTTTCGTGCGTCGCTGGCGGCGCACGACGGCCAATGGCTGCTCCGGTCTGATCGGGTGTTGTACGCGATCGGGAAGCGTTAGCCGCTGAACGAATTCGGCGCCTGATGGGGCCGCCGCCGACGAGGAATCGACCGATCGCTGAGAATTAATTCGCCGGGGGCGGCAGCAGGTCGGGATCGGGCGGCGGTGCGTTCGGATCGGCCGGAGCCAGTGCGGGAGGCAATGCGGGATTGTTCCCTGCCGGCGCCCCGCCGATCGGTGCGCCCGCGAGCGGTTGGGGTGACAGGAAGGCCGTGAAGTGCTGCCCACGTCCGGCCAGGCGCAGACCCGCTTCGAAGATCTCGCGCGAGCGCTGGTCGCCGTCGAGATGCATCATGACTCCCAGCAGGAAGAGTCGATCGGGATCGCGGATGTCGACCTGTACGTAATCCACCAGCTTGTGAGCCAGCGAGCTGCGGACCAGTTGGCTGTCGGGACCGAGGAGGTCGGTCAGACTGGGAGCGGTTTGCACGAGATCGGGCTGGACGTGCACCGCCCGTTTCAGAGCCACGGCGGCCGAGTCATAGTGACGCAGAATGAGCAGCACCACGCCGAGGCGCAGATGAGCTTCCCCTCGATCTTCAGCCAGTTCGACGGCCTTCTTGTAGTCGAGATAGGCGAGTTGCCATTCCTGCAGTCGCAGGTGTTCGTCCCCACGCGATTGCGCTTCCAGGCTCCGCAGTCGCGAAGCGGTTGAGGAGGGGGTCACGGGGCGGGTGACGGGATCAGGCAGGACGTCGGGCAGGTTTTTGCCCCAGCGTTCTTCGTTGCCGCGCCAGGCCTCTGCGAGCGGGGCCGACAAGAATTCCGGCTGCCGCGCGAGTTCATGATCCGGTCGGGGGACGTACAGTCCGGGAGTTCCCACGATGCCAAACGAACCATAGACGCCGGGGCCGTAGAAGGTGAGTCCCGGCGCGGCGGCGAGCGGCGAGGCGAAGCCCCCGTAAATGGGGGGAGCAAGCGGATTCACGCAATAGCCGCTGCCGTAGTAAACGGGGTAGTACGGCTGAGCCAGGGTGATATGGTGTTGCACCGGCTGGTTGGTCGTGAGGCCGTCGTAACCATGCCAGGGGCGACCATACTGGCGTTCGTACTGGTAGTGGGCTTGCGTCGGCCCATAGGGACGTCCGGTCGGGCCGTAGACGCGCGGATACGAATTCTGGCTCCATCCGGCGGCGGCGCTGAGACTGAAGATGCCGCCAGCCATGGCGAGGACGAGCAAAAGACGGATCCCCATCGCAGTGTTTCCTGTCGGAACGGAAAGAACGAGCGTCAAATCGATTATCCGCTGTGCGGTCGGGACCGCAATTGGGAATTCTTGGATTCGTTTGAGGGGCACGCGGTGTTCAGTAAGCATGAGTTTTGACAAAATCCCCTGTTCGTCGCGATTTTGCCCGATATGATCTATCAGTGCTGCCGAAAGCGGTCACCAGCACACAGCGACCGGCATCCTAACACCGGCGGCAGCGTGCAGGATCCGGCCGACTTCCGTTCAAACCCTAATCCAGTCACAACGCAGAATCGTGGGCGCATCCACGACTCAACCCAGGATTCGCGAGATTTTCCCCATTTCCAGGAACCTGAAACATGTCCACGGATACTCTGGATGCGGCGGGCAGCGCCCCGGCCGCCGTTGAAACCCCCGTCGCCGCTTCGGTTGCCTGCTGCGGCAGCAAGTGGCGCACCGGCTTCCAAGTCCCGCTGCTGTTGTTCGCGGCGGGCGGCTTGGGCTTTGCCGGACACCAGATTTCGCAGAGTCCCGATTTCCAGGAATTGCTGACGGGGCAGCCTGCGACGCCTGCCTGCTCTTCCTATTCCGGCGGGCATTGCTGCCCGTCTCAGCTGGCGGCCCAGGCCAGCGCCGCAGCGGAAGGCTGTTGCGCGTCGGCGATGGCGCACTCCCAAGCCTGCGCGATGGCCGATGTCGTCGCGGAGAGCGTCGACGAAGCTGCGGGCGTTTCCGCCCTGACGCCAGCGAATCTGGCCTCCGAAGAAACCGACATCGGGGCACCGGCGACTCTCGAGACGCTCTAACGGCAAATGAGATCGCGGTCTGGTCATCAAAGTGTGAGCACGGTCCCGTCTTGACGGTATCGTGCTCTTCGCTTTTCGAGAGAACCTACCAGCGCTCCACCGGTCCGCTGGGAACGGGGATGTGCAGGTCGGGCAGCACGTGCTCGCGGCCGCCGCGGGTGGGGCCGTGTTCGATGATTCGCTCGATGGCCGCTGCGGCCTCGGCGAGGGTGTTGGCCTGTTGATACTCATTGCGCAGCGGCGCGGGGACGAACATCCCCTTCAGATACCAGTGGGCCATCTTGCGGAAACTGGAGACCGCCCGCTCTTCGCCGCGCTGTTCGATCAGGTAACCAAGCTGCCGACGGAAAAGTTCCAGGCGCTCGTCGAAGGAACCGGCCGGCGTCCATGTGCCGGTCTGTTCCCACTCGACGAACTGGCGAAAGATCCACGGATTTGCCAGGGCGCCGCGGCCCATTGAGATCGCGTGGCAGCCGGTCTCGGCAAACATCCGCACCCCGTCGGCGATGGTGCGCACGTCGCCGTTGCCGATCACCGGAATGCGTTCCACTGCCTCCACAACCTGGCGAATGCCGTCGCGATTGACGTGTCCTGAAAACCCTTGGGCGCGAGTCCGTCCGTGAATGGCGACGGCGGCGATGCCGACCTGCTCGAACTCGCGGGCGAACTTCGGGGCGGTGATTTGCGTATCGTCCCAACCGAGCCGCATCTTCACGCTGATGGGAATCCGCACTCCTTCCACCACCCCCTGGACCAGCCGGATCGTGCCGCTGATGTCGCAGAGCAGGCTTGCCCCGGCTCCCCCTTTGGTGACGCGATCGACGGGGCAGCCCATGTTGATGTCGATGGAATCGACGCCGCGAGCTTCGAGAAGCTGCGCGCAGTCGCGCATCACGCTGGGGTCGCCGCCGAAGATCTGCACGGCGAACGGTCGGTCTTCGGGGCAGGTTTCAATGAGCGCCAGCGACTTCTCGGAACCATCGAGAAGGCCGCGGGCGTTGACCAGGTCAGTCGTGGCGAGCCCGACTCCACCCAACTGCCGCACAATGCGGCGAAACGGCAGGTTGGTGAACCCCGCGAGTGGTGAGAGATGATAGCGCGACGCGAGCTCAAGGTCGCCGTAGCGCAGCCGCGGCAGCGCTGCAACCTGTTGACGGATAATGTCTTCGGTGAAATTTAGTCGCGAAGCCTCAAGCGTCATTCGTGGTTCTGACTTTTCAGCGTGCCCGGAAGTCGTTATCGTTCGCGATTCCACTGACGGGCAGCAGTCTCACGAATTTCCTTGAGGACGATCATGAAGCGGACCACCAAACAGAAGCGGAATCTCCGCTTGAAGGCCAAGCGACGCAAGATCCGGAAGACGAAGTACGGTCTGTAAGCGGCGTGGCCGCGGCATCATCGAACATCGCGGAAGCCCAGGGATTGCGGTCCCTGGGCTTTTTGCATTCCCCTACGACAACAACTGCTGCAAGTCTTCCGCCGTCAGGTTCTGCAGCAGCGAACCATCCTGTTCGAGGATGGCGTCGGCGAGTTCGCGCTTCACCTGCTGCAGTTCGGTGATCTTTTCCTCGACGGTGTTCTTGCAGATCAGGCGGTATGCGAACACGGGACGCGTCTGCCCCACGCGGTGGGCGCGATCGATGGCCTGGGTCTCCACCGCCGGGTTCCACCACGGGTCGAGAATGAAGACGTAGTCGGCCGCCGTCAGGTTCAGACCGAGTCCCCCGGCCTTGAGGCTGATGAGGAACACCCCGCACTGCGGATCGGTCTGAAAGCGTTCGACGCGTTCCTTGCGGTCGCGCGTCTGGCCGTCGAGATATTCGTAGACGATCCCCTGCTTGTCGAGGTGCTGCTTCACGATCGCCAGCATGCTGGTGAACTGCGAGAAGACCAGGGCCTTGTGCCCTTCGTCAAGCAGTTCCTGCAGTTGCGGGCAGAGGGCATCGAGCTTGGCCGACGATTCTTCGGCGGTCCCCTTGTGCAACAGTGCCGGGTGGCACGCCGCTTGCCGTAGGCGGAGCAGCGCTTCAAGAACGTGCATCTTGGTCTTGGCGAGGCCCTGCTCGTCGATCATCCCCAGCAGCGAATCGCGGTAGTGATCGCGCAGCTCGTTGTAGAGTTTTTCCTGCTCGCCCCCCATCTCGCAATAGATGGTCTGTTCGAGCTTCTCCGGCAGTTCGCTGGCGACGCTCTGCTTCGTGCGGCGCAGAATCAGCGGACGCAGACCCTCGGCGAGAATCCGCCGTGTTTCCTTGTCGGCGGGATCGGCGGCATGCAGCCGGAACGTCGAACTGCGGCCGAGCATCCCGGGATTGAGGAACTCAAAGATCGAACAGAGATCGCCGAGATGGTTCTCGATCGGCGTTCCGCTCAGCGCCATGCGGTGTCGCGCCTTGAGCAGCCGCACGGCTTTGGCGACCTGCGAACCGGAGTTCTTGATCGCCTGGGCCTCGTCGAGGACGACGTAGTCGAACTCGAATTCCTTGAGGAGCACCACATCGCGGCGCAGCGTGCCGTATGTGGTGAGCACCAGGTCATTCTTGGCGAGCACGTCGCGCAGCTTGGCGCGATCCAGCCCGGCGTACTCCAGCACCGAAAGCTCGGGCGTAAAGCGTTCGCATTCCTGTCGCCAGTTGAACATCAGCGACTTGGGAACGACGATCAGCGAAGGCAGCTTCTTCGGGCGGCGCTTTTTGCGCAGGTTGAAGAAGGCCAGCATCTGGATGGTTTTGCCCAGACCCATGTCGTCTGCGAGGCAGCCGCCGAAATGGAAGTCCTCGAGGAACTGCAGCCAACCCAGGCCTTCGCGCTGGTAGGTCCGCAACTCGCCATGGAACGTGGGTCCTTCCTCGACGGTCTGCACGCCGGAGAACCCGGCGAGTTTTGCTCGCATCTCGTTGAACTTGGAGTCGTAATCCACCGACGGCTGGGTCGACAACAGGGCGTCGAGCAGCCCCACCTGCACGTTCGAGAACCGCAGATGGTCGTCTTCGGCGGTTCCCAGCCCCGCGAGCAGCCCATAGCGCCGCAGCCATTCTTCGGGGAGAATGCCGAGTGAGCCGTCGTCGAGCACGATGGTGCCGTCGCCGCGCGCCAGAGCGGCGAGAAGTTCGGGGAAGGTCACGCGACCGCCGTCGAAATCGATGTCGGCATGCAATTCGAACCAGTCGATCCCCGAACGGATCTGGAACTGAATGTCGAGGGGTTGCCGAACTCGCTTGCCGTCGGCGCGCACCTGCCATTCGAGACCCATCAGGGTCCGGACTGCGGGGCCGAGATCGCGCGACACGATCTCGACGTCGTGCTGCCCGCGCTTTTGATCGACGAGGCGGCGGAATCCGGCGTCCTGCAGTTGGCTCCAGAACTCGGCCTCAAGTTCCTTGTGACGCACCAGACAGCGATTGGCGCTGCGCTGCACCAGCGCCCATTGACCGCTGCTGCCGCGCACGGACGACCCGTCGTAGTCGAAGAGGACTTCCCCCTTGAGGCGGTCGTGCTGCCAGCGCGATTTCGCCGGCGGATGGACCACCAGAATGGGTTTCGGTTCGAGAACCACCTCTTCCAGACGCAGTTCTTCAGGAAGATTCAGTCGCGGCAGCGCGGGCATGTCCAGCAGGCGGTCGACGAGGTCGTGTTCTTCGCCCGTGGGGACTTCCAGCCCGTCGCCGCTGCGGAGCAGCTTGACCCAGGCGTAAGCATCGAAGTCGTTCACGAGAGCGATTGTATTATGGTGAATAAAGAGTCCGCCGGGGACCAGCAGGACCGGCGTCTTCAGCGCAATTTGATCTTCGCCGCGGATCAGCGACCCGCGCAGCCGCCACAGGTTAGCGGCGGCTTCGTGCTGCACGGTGAGACAGAGTTCCCACGGTTCGCCGGCGTCCCAGTCGAGGATGTCGGTGACGCGTTCTTCGCTGTCGGCCAACCGGAGTCGGCCGGTGGCGCAGATCGCCGGGAGCAACAGTTGGCAGAGGTCCCAGGGGACGCGGTAACGATGCACCGCCGCCCACGTCTCTCCCGCCTGCGGCGACCAGTTGCTGCGGTCGGGAGTCCCGCCGATCAGGTGGGCGAGAATGCGACGATCTTCGTCGTCGTCGATCTCTTCGAAGCGACCAGGCTTCAACTTGAGAGGCTTGAGCTTCCCCCATTCCCCGTTGGCGCGGCGTTGACGCTGCGACGTCTGTACAATGAGGGTCCCGGCTTCTTCACTGGCGGCGGCGTCGATTTCGTAGAAGATCTGCCGTTCTTTGCCGGCGGAGGAGTTGGCCGCATCGGTTTCCTGCATGCTGCGGCGGAGTTCCAGCAGCCGCGATTCCCACTCGCGTTGGGCGACTGGCGCCGCAGGGACTTCGGCTTCGACCGCGGAGGGCCGCAGCTTGCGCGAGGTGACCCGCGGCAGTTCGGCGACGGCGACTTCATCAGCGTCCCAGTCGTCGTCAATGTCGAATTCGAGCGGTTCCTGCTCGAAGACAAACGGGGGAATGTAACCGGGCTTGATCGACCCGGAGACATAGTTGCCCGCGTCGGCGGCCAAGACGGTCGCCCAGACATGCTTGCACTGAATGTTTCCACCGGTGGCAGCCGCAGCCATGCCGCAGTTGCAGGCGAGCTTGAGGACATTCTCCTGCCGACTGAGCTGCGTCTGGTACTCGACGCCGTCTCGAACTACGGCGAACAGATTGTCGGCAGTGACCCTGGTCACTGACACCCGCTCGGCCTGCAAGTAGGCTGCGCCGCGGAACTTGACGTCCCCGCGAAACCGACTTTCCAACATCTCCGCCAACGTCATCGACGGTTCCTGTCCTTGCTGCCCGTCTTCCGGCTGAGGCATGCGAACGAAATAAGCCCGATGCGGACGGGGTGTGCTCGTCCACCCAAACCGTCCGGCGCGCACGCCTCATGCGTGGCGCAGCCTGTGAGCCTAACCGATCTTAGCGCAGATTGACTACCCTACTTGAGTGGCTTTTCATGACGGCTGCGCGACGAAAGGGTCTGGGGATCGAATTCGGAAGGGCGAGACTGGGAGGGACTGCGGCCCTGAGTTAGAATCCCCGCCGCCGGAATGGGATCTGCTCCGCGGGATCCGCTGACGCCTCTGGATGCCTTGGCGGATACTGATATCCCCCATTGAACCGTTCCCTTTGCCGTCTGGATGCAATACGAAGACCTATGGCCGCTTCCCTGCCGACTTGGTCCGAACACGACGTGCGACAGTGGTTCGCGACGGAATTGTCTGTCGCGGATTTCCAGGGGCGTCGCGTGCTGGTGATCGTTCCCGACGCCACGCGAACGGCCCCTTTGCCCTTGTTGTTCGATGCCCTCTTTGCCCGGCTGCGCCCGGTGGTCACACAGTTGGACGTGATGGTGGCCCTGGGCACCCATCCGCCCATGTCGGAACAGCAAATTTGCAAGCTGCTGGGGATCAGCGAGAAAGAACGGCAGCGGCTCTTCTTCCAAACGCGGTTTTTCAATCACGAGTGGGATCGCCCCGATCGACTCACGACACTGGGGACGCTCACGCAGCAGGACACGTCGGAACTGTCTGATGGACTGTTGTCGCTGGACGTCGCGGTGCAGATCAATTCCCGCGTCACCGACTACGACGTGCTGCTGGTTCTCGGCCCTGTGTTTCCCCATGAAGTCGTGGGGTTCTCGGGCGGCAACAAATATTTCTTCCCCGGGATCGCCGGTCCCGATATTCTGAACTTCTTCCACTGGCTGGGGGCGCTGATCACCAACGCCTCGATCATCGGGGTCAAAGACACGCCGGTGCGGCGCGTGGTCGATCGCGCCGCTCGGATGATTCCCGTGGAACGGCGGGCGATCACCTTTGTTGTGGCCGCCGACGCCAGCGTGTACGGCCTGCATTACGGCACTCCGGAAGCCGCCTGGAACGCCGCCGCGGACATCTCCTCGCAGGTGCACATCCGGCGGGTGCCGAAGCCATTCCGGCAAGTGCTGTCGTGTGCGCCGCCGATGTACGACGACTTATGGGTCGCCGGGAAGTGCATGTACAAGCTCGAGCCGGTTGTCGCCGACGGGGGCGAGCTGATCATTTACGCCCCGCACATGAGCGAAATTTCCGTGACGCACGGTGAATTGATCGAACAGATCGGCTACCACGTGCGCGACTACTTCATCAAGCAGTGGGACCGCTTTAAGGACATGCCCTGGGGAGTTCTCGCCCATTCGACGCATGTCCGCGGCGGCGGCAAATTCGAGAATGGCGTGGAACTGCCGCGGGTGCAGGTGACGGTGGCCTCGCAGATCCCTCGGGAAGTCTGTGAACGCATCAATTTGGGCTATCGCGATCCCGACACAATCGATGTCGAGTCCTTCGCAAATCGGGAAGCGGAAGGTATCCTGCTCGTCCGGAAGGCCGGTGAGTACCTCTATCGCCTCGACGAGTCGTAACCGGCGACGCCGATGGTTTCGCGATCGGCATTTCGGATGCAACCAAGGAACGGACGGGCATGACGTGTTCAGCGGCGGATCTGCAGGCGCGACTCGACTTTGCGCTGAACGTGGCGCGCGAGGCGAGCGAGTTGATCCTGGAGTACTACCAGCACCCCGAACTGGCGGTTGAGAAGAAGCTCGATCTGTCCCCCGTGACCGCGGCCGATCGGGGCGCCGAGGAGCTGATCCGCGCCCGTTTATCAGTCGCCTTCCCTCAGGATGGCGTTCTCGGCGAGGAATTCCCCGAGACTCCAGGCGTCAGCGGTTTTCGTTGGATCCTCGACCCCGTCGATGGGACGAAGTCGTTCGTGCACGGCGTGCCCCTGTTCGGCACCCTGATCGGCGTCGAATTCGAGCGCGAATGCGTCGTGGGCGTCTGCCGTTTCCCGGCACTGGATGAGGTGGTTTACGCATCCCGTGGAACGGGGTGCTGGTGGCAGATCGGAACCGACGCTCCGCGGCGTGCGCAGATTTCCCAGGTGACACAACTCGCTGACGCCACGTTCTGTCAAACGAACATCCTGCGCTGGGAGGCTGTGGGTCATTGGACGGCGCTGATGACCATGCTAAGATCTGTCGGCCTGTCACGGGGCTGGGGCGATTGCTTCGGTCACGTGCTGGTCGCGACGGGGCGAGCCGAGATCATGGTCGACCCATCGATGAACCCCTGGGACGCGGCGGCCCTGGTGCCCATTATTCAGGAGGCCGGGGGGGTGTTTATGGACTGGAATGGTGATGCCACCATCTACGGCGGCAGCGGCATTTCGGTGGTGCCGGCGCTGAAGTCGACGGTGCTGGAGATTCTCAGGACGTAGCGGTGAGGCTTCAGGATTTTCGATCGGTGTTCGCGGAATCCTGACGCCTGATGTCTCTTGGCTGACATTGACCCACGAGACGGAGCTCACCGACCCACGAAGGTCGGCTGGCCACGGACGGCTTTGTTGGACCTGGTATTCCGGAAGCCGGAGCGGAGAGCTTCGGTCGGTTCTTTCCCACCGGGGAGAGCAATATGGCAGGGCCGTCTGGCCCTGCTTTCCGGGAAACGACGCCCTTCGGAGGCCGCATGATGCGTATCGCCGGCGTACAGATGGATGTGGAGATCGGGAACATCGCTGGCAACTTGGCCAAGATGTCCGATCAGATGCATGAAGCCGTACGCCACGGCGCTCAACTGGTGATCTTCCCGGAATGCGCTCTCACCGGCTATGGCTTTGACAGCCGCGACGCGGCGCTGCCGTACGCTGAGGCGATCCCCGGACCGGCAACCGAGTCGTTCCAGATGGTCTGTCGGGAACTCGATTGCCTCGTCGCTTTCGGATTGTTGGAGCGGGATGAGACCCGGCTGTTTAACGCTGCCGCGCTCGTCGGCCCCGAGGGACTGATCGGTTCGTATCGCAAGGTGCACCTGCCGTGGCTGGGGGTGGATCGCTACGTCGATTACGGGGACCGCGAATTCTCCGTGCAGACCGCCCGCGGCATTCGCGTCGGTCTCAACATCTGTTACGACGCCGGCTTTCCGGAACCGGCACGTTGCCTGGCGCTTCTCGGAGCCGACCTCATCCTCTTGCCGACGAACTGGCCGCCGGGAGCCGAGTGTGCGGCGGAGTATGCCATCAACACCCGCGCCCTGGAGAACACGATCTATTACGCGGCCGTGAATCGCGTCGGGGTCGAACGCGGCTGCACCTTCATTGGACAGAGCCGGATCTGCGATCCGCTGGGCCGCACGCTGGCGCACGCCAATCATGCGCGCGAAGAGATTCTGTATGCCGATGTGCTGCCCGACCTGTCGCGAAACAAGCACCTGATCCGCGTACCAGGGACGAACGAAGTCAACCGCATCGCCGATCGACGCCCCGAGATGTACGGACCGATCGTGGCCCCGCATCATCTGCAACGTCCGGGAAGGACCTAGGACGGACGGCGAAGCGCGAAATCTCAGACGCGATCGACGCAGGAATCTCGGGGACCCGAATCCCAAACTCAGACCGGCGCCGGAGCCGGCTCTTGAGTTCTTCTTGCGGGATGTTTTCGTGAGACTTCCTGCACTTCGCAGTTCCCGCACCGCGTCAGTCCGTCCTCATTCCATGCGCCACGGCGCCGCTTCCGTCCGCGGCTTGGGGTCTGCAGGGACAACCACCAGGTGATTGATCACCTCATCCAGACCAGGGATGCCGCGCAGCAGTTTCGGAATGTCGACGTCGCCGTTGACTTCGATCCGCCCTTCGAGGCACACGCCGCAGGGGGTTCGACGCACGACGAGCGTCTCGATTTCCAACTCGGGAACCTGCTGCAGCCGATGGCTCACTTCGCATTCGATGGAATGGGGCAACGCGAGCCGAGCCGAAGATCGCGACGCCTCCACCTGTTGATGATCA
This sequence comes from Planctomycetaceae bacterium, assembly GCA_033762515.1. Classification (GTDB taxonomy): domain Bacteria; phylum Planctomycetota; class Planctomycetia; order Planctomycetales; family Planctomycetaceae; genus DSVQ01. The sequence goes on along the minus strand of JANRLN010000343.1, from coordinate 3,484 downwards.
TGAAATGCGGTCGTCATGATGTCTGCACTCCTTCCACTGAGACGCTGGGAATGAATGTGCTCACCATTCAGAATATCGTCTTCGGCGAGGCCGTACAGATCGAATCGGCGAATCCGTCGGCAAATCGGGGAATCCCCCACGCCCCGGTTCGTTTCACGAATTCTGCACCGTCCGACATCGGCCGCGGGCTGGTCTCACGGGTTGGGCGCCTCCGGATCCCGAAGCCGCTCACGCGCCTGCCGCACCTGCGCCGCAGCGCGGGGATCGCTGTCATACAGTGCGACAATCGCACGCCATAATTGACGGGCGCGCTCCGGCTCCGATCCGGCCAGTTCTTCGGCAGCCTGCAGCTTTCTGGAGATCAGTTCCGTCGGGTCCTCGAGGTCGGCCGCGCGGGCTGCCAGCTCTTCCAGCCATTTTGAGGCGACGCGTAGCGCAACGTCTGCGGAGGGATCATCCTCCCACAGTTGCTGCAGCGCCTGCAGCTTCGCCGCGGCCTGCGGATAGTGTCCGTCGTCCCAGAGCTGGCGGATGTGCTGCAGCTGCCGTTCGACCTCGGAAGTCGTCTTTTGACGGCGGGCCAGGCGTCGCGGCGGCGTCAGGGATTGTTCCAGTTCGTAGACCGCGATGTCGCTTAGGTAGTCGGCGGTCCGCTCGCCCCACGCACGTTCATCCTTGGCAACCAGCGGGGCGAAATATTCGTCGCGCGCGCGCTGCCACTCGGCTCCTGGTTCCAGTTGCATCAAGGCCACGCCCTTTGCGAAGCGCTGTTCATCAGTCATGCCCTGCGACGCGAACCACCAGACGGCGGCCAGCATCAGCACCATGAGGGTCACCAGCACCCAGGTGTTGTCGAAGACCTTGTTCAGCCCGCGGGGTGAGCCCTGCTGTGCGAGTTCGTTGCGCACCAGATCGCGCATGATCGTCGCTTCCCCGGGGCCGGCGCGGCGGGCCGCTTGAGCCGCGACCGCCTTGGCGCCGTCGGCCGTCGTGGGCATGTCGCTGGCCCGCAGTTCCTGCGCCTGCAGCAGGTCCTGGAGCCGCCGCGACAGGACGAAGGCATCGGGGATGCGTTTGTCGGGATCCTTCTCGAGGAGTTGACTGATGATCTCGTCCAGTGCGACCGGAATATCCGCGACGTAGCGACTGGGAAGGTCGAATTGTCCAAAGCGATGCTTCTGCAGGATGTCGACCGATGTTTGTCCCACAAACGGGGGGCGTCCGGTCAGCATCACATACAAGACCGCCCCTAACGAATACAGGTCGCTGCGCTTGGTCGCACGCTGGCCTTGAGCCTGTTCAGGGGACATGTATTCCGCCGTCCCCACGACCCCGCCGGTCATCGTCAATTTCTCTGCAGCGAAGACTTGGGCGATGCCGAAGTCGGTCAGCTTGACGTCGCCGTTGATGCCGATGAGGATGTTCGAGGGTTTGAGGTCGCGGTGGACGATTCCTACGTCGTGAGCCGCCTTGAGCGCCACGCAGAGTTGGCGCACGATGTCCACGCAGTCCCGCCAGGGGAGCCGGCGTTCCCGCCGCAGGCGCTGCGACAGCGTCTCTCCCGCGACATATTCCATGGCATAATAGACGGTGCCGAGATCTTCCCCGTTCGAATACAGCTGCACGATCTGCGGACTGTTGACGCTCTGCAGGGCCTCGATCTCGCGGGCAAACCGCAGGCGGAAACCTGTTTCGCGCGCCAGCGCCGGGGGAAGCAGCTTCACGGCGGCGATCTGCTGATTTCCCTCATGGCGCCCCAGGTAGACCGTCCCCATTCCCCCAGCGCCGATCTCCTCCAGAATGATGAAGGGACCGATGCGCGACGGTTGCTCCATTTCCGACTCGCCAGGCTTCTCGCTCATGGGACAATTCCCGCGTCGAACCACGGTCCGGCAGTATCACTGGTCAACGCCGCAACAATATGCTGTGGCGGAGGAAGCGTCGAGGGTTGAGGGGCGCGGGCCGAAGGCCGCGCAAGCTCAGCGGAAATTTCACACCTGCTTTTCAGGCGACTGCTTTTCAGGCGAAGATGTCTCTGGGGAGTCTCATGGCGACGGAAAACATGTCCACAACCGCGGTCTTGCTCATTGCGCACGGAAGTCGTCGGGCGGCGGCAAACCAGGATTTGCTGACCCTCGCAACGCTGGTGGGCGAGCGCGGCGGTTATCCAGTCGTCGAAATCGGCTATCTGGAACTGACGGAGCCGTCCATTCCGCAAGGGGGCCGGACCTGCGTGGAACGGGGGGCCGAACGGGTTCTGATGCTGCCGTACTTCCTGTCCGCCGGCGTCCACGTGGCCCAGGATCTGGCGGAATTCCGACAACAACTCGCCGGCGAATTTCCGCAGGTGGAGTTCGTCCTCTGCCCGCATTTGGGATTACATCCCCTGATGGTGGAGATTGTGCTCGACCGCTTGCGAACCCCGCCGCCGTCGTCGTCGGGGTTCGCAAGCGGAGCCGCACTCGCCGGAACCGGATCGAACGACTAGCATCTCCTGAGCGAGAATGCAGCACCTCGATGGCAGCCGGTGATGATTGAAGTCGAACACGTCAGCAAAGTGCATCGCCGCGGACCACTCGAAGTCGCCGCCCTGCGGGACATCAACTGTACGATTCCCGAGGGTGCCTTCACCTTCATTCTTGGCCCCTCCGGCAGTGGCAAGAGCACGCTGCTGTATCTCCTCGGTGGGCTCGATGAGCCAACCGGCGGGGACATCCGTGTCTTCGGCAAGTCGCTGAAATCTTTGACGCGCAGTGAACGCGACCGCATGCGGCGGCTCGACATCGGCTTTGTTTTTCAGAACTTCAATCTGCTGTCGAACCTGAACGCCGTTGAAAATGTGCTGGTTCCCTTCTTTCCGGCAGGGGTGACGCGCGAACAACGCCAGACGGCCGCCAATCTCCTGAAACAACTGGGGTTAGGGGACCGTCTCGATCATCGGCCGACGCAACTCTCGGGAGGCGAACAACAGCGCGTGGCGATCGCACGGGCACTCCTCAAGCGTCCGCGGCTGGTCCTGGCTGATGAGCCGACCGGCGAACTCGACACCGAGAACTCCCTGGCGATCCTCGGCGAACTCCGACGGATGAGCGAGCAACACGGGACGACGGTCGTCGTCGTGACGCATGAACAAGAGTTCGTGCAGCCGAACGACACCGTGATTCGAATCCGGGACGGCCGGTGCGTCGCGGAGTCGGCGCCGCGTTGAACGCATCCTTGAGCGGACTGCGGCTTCGTTCCACAGGATGCGCGCCCTGCCCCGCCGGCAGCAATGAACCGCGGCACATTCGCCTTTAACAGTCGCGTTCCGCGCATCGCTCAACGTCGACGCGATTCTCGGCGCTGGTTTGCCCGGCGCCCGTTTGCGCCCATCGGCCAATGGGGGGATGACCTTCAGCCCTGCAATCGCAGCCCACTTCACAAGACGCCTTGAGCGTCGGGTTGAGCGCGCCAAGACGCGTCTGGACCACTGATTCCGACAGAA
>JANRLN010000342.1:0-3753 GCA_033762515.1 Planctomycetaceae bacterium | reverse complement strand
GTTGGCGAGCGTTGGAACGTTCACGGTGAATATTTCGGCATTTTCACACAGAACCGGGCAGACGACCGCAACGATCAGTACTTCAGCCCCGGTATCCACTATCTCATCTCACCCGACTGCGAGATCGGCGTCCGCGTCGGCTGGGGATTGAATCACGACGCCGCAAGTTTCTTTTCCAATGTCGGCCTGGGCGTGCGTTTCTGATTTCCTTGACCGTCGCAGGAGTTATCTTCCGCAAGTGAATCAACTCCTGTCTCCCAGCACCGACAGCAGGTTCGACGATGCCATCGCATCCGGCAAGTTTCCCAGGGAATCACGATCACGGCTTCGGGCAGAGATTGACGCTTCAGGTAAGACGGCCTTAAACTCTAAGGAGTTGGTTGCGTTCAGGAAGACTTCGTGTTTCAGCCGCGCCCCCCATTCCACCGGTTTCCGGCGATCGTGTGTCGACTGATGTTGACGCTGTCGCTGTGGCACGCGCCGGTGCCGTGGGGGCATACACACAGCACCTCTTCGCCCGATCTCGCCGAACACGTCGCCGAACACCACGCGGAAGAGCATTCCGGCCCCTTGGGCTGGCACTGGCATCTGGAACTCCCCGATTGGGGACAACCGAAGTCCCCTCACGACGACAGTCACCGACAGACTCCTGGTTGTTCGATCTGTTTCGATTCCGCAATTGTCAGCACCACCACGGTGTCAGTCAGCCCACCAGAGTTGGCCCCTTGGCAGTTCCTCGCGCTTCGAGCCCTCAGCGTCTCTGACGCTTCGACTTCAAGGACCGGCACAACGGTGTTCCTGGGAACATACGCGCCGACCCACTCCACTCAGCAGTTGCTGTGTCGCCTGAGTTGCTGACCGCCCGACTCCGATGACGCGCTGAGTTTGCGTCATTTGATCGAGTCCATAACGGCGAGCGCCATTGTCCATCGGGATCGAAAGGCGTTCGCGCGCTCCGTTCACCCCCGTCGACCGGTGCGGTGATGGACTCTCGGGATTCGCTGCCCGCCGATCCCTTGCAGGGATGGCCGCCACGTTTTTCGACCCAGGTATCGCCGCGCTCGTGCGGCACTTTCACCCAGGCAGACTGTCATGTCCTCGATCCGCACAATTGGTTACGCGCTGTTATTGCTTCTCTGCGGTTCTACCGCGGCCTGGTTCCTGTGGCCCGCGCAGTCGCCGCACGCGGATGCCGTGGTTCGGTCCAGGGCAGAGCCCGCGGATCTCCCCGCCAGCGTCCGCCTGCCGACAGCGAAACAGGCGGCCGCAGGACTGGTGGTGAAACCGTTGGAAGTGCGCGAACTGCAGCCGCATCGCTGGGTTCCGGCCCGCGTGACTTATGACGAAACACGCCACTTGGAAGTGATTGCACCGGCCGACGGCGTCATCCGGAGCATGTCGGTTCGTCCCGGTGATGCCGTGACCGCGGGACAGGTGGTCGCTGTTGTCGATTGCCCGGAAATCGGCGAGCGACGAGCCGATGTCTTCCAATGGGAAGCCACGCTGCGATTGGCACTCCGCGAGCAGGAAAAAGCTCAGTCGGTCCGCCAGAGCCTCCAGAACCTGATGACACACTTCGACGAACAGGCGGATCTCGAAAGCGTGCACGAGGCTTTCTCCCGGCTCCCCTTCGGAGAATTTCGCGAGCCGGTTTTCGGAGCCCTGTCGCGGCTGCGCATGGCGGACCTGGTGCTCACCAAACTGCGTCCCCTGGCCGACCAGGGGATCGCCACCGGCCGATCCATCGTTGAACAACAGAGCGCTCGCGAGGTGGCTTTGGCGGCTTATCGCGCTGCCCGCGAAAACGCCGACTTTCTCTCGGAACAACAGGTCTTGAAAACAGAGTCGACGACTGCCGATGCTTCGCGGCGGCTCTCCATCGCGCGGGAGCGACTGACATCGCTGGCTGGCGCCGTTCAACCAGACTCGACCTCTGCAGCGGCAATGGAACCTCTCAGTCACTGGTCGGTGCGTGCGCCGATCGCCGGGACAGTGGAAGAACTGAAGCTCGCGGTGGGAGAGCGACTCCCGCAAGGTCAGGGCCTGATGGTGATCGCAGACACTCGGCAGCTTTGGGTGGAAGCCGAACTGCGCGAACGAGATTGGGCAACCTTACGCGTCAGCTCCGGGGACAAAGTGCAGGTGGAATGTCCCTCCGTCCCCCATCGTCAATGGTCGGCGCAAGTGCAATTCGTCGGACGGACCCAGCAAGCCGGGACCCGGGCCGTACCAAGTGTGGTATGCCTCGACAACGCCGACGGCCTGTTGCGTCCCGGCATGTTTGCCCGCGTGGCAGTTTCCGAGGGTTCGCCCCAGCGTGTGCTTGCCGTACCCGCCTCAGCCGTGCAGGAGCACAATCGCGAGCACTTCGTGTTCGTCGAATGCGGACCGGGGGAATTTGAACGGCGAACCGTCACGACGGGCATTGCAGCGGACGATTGGCTGGCGATCGAAAAGGGACCCGCGGAAGGTGAGCGTGTCGTCGTCCAGGGGGGATTCTTCCTGAAGAGCGAACTCTTACTGGAGCCAGAGGACTGAGCAACCGGCGCCAACCTCCGTACCGTCTCGGATCTCAATGACCAGTTGCTCTTCAGGTTTCATCGCCAGCCTCTCTAGCGGCCGTAATTCACCATGCTGTCTCAATTGATTGAATTCTCGCTGAAGAACCGGTTCATGGTCCTGGCCGGCGTGGGCCTGATGGCGGCGGCGGGCGCGTATCACGCGGTCCATCTCCCGATTGATGCGGTTCCCGACATGACCAACACCCAGGTCACCGTCGTCACCGACTGCGGCACGCTCACGCCGCTGGAAGTCGAGCAGTACGTCACCTATCCGGTCGAATGGACGATGTCGGGGCTGCCCAACCTCGAAGAGCTGCGCAGCGTCTCAAAGTTCGGCATCTCCGTCGTCACCGTGGTGTTTGTGGAAGGGACCGACATCTACCGAGCGCGGCAACTCGTCACGGAACGTCTGGTCGATGCGGCCAAGCAAATTCCCGACGGCTACGGCGTTCCCGAGATTGGCCCGCTGACGACCGCCCTCGGCGAAATATTGCAGTTTGAAGTTCGCGGCGAGGGCTACTCTCCGATGGAACTGCGCACGATGCTGGAATGGCAGATCGCCCCGCGGTTGCGCGACGTTCGCGGGGTCACCGATATCAATACCCACGGCGGCTATTACCAGAGCTTTGAAGTCCGCCCGTTGCCCGATCGTCTGGCCGCCAACGACGTTTCGCTCCAGGACCTGTTTCGGGCTCTCGAAGAGAACAACGCCATCGCCGGCGGCGGGTACGTCGTCCATCATGGGGAACAACGCTTCATCCGCGGCGAAGCCCTGATCAAGGGGGTCGATGATCTGCGGCACATCGTGGTCCGGGAAACCGCCACCAGTCCAATTCTTATTGACGACATCGCCGAAGTCGAAATCACTCCGTTGACGCGTCAGGGTGCCGTCACCCGCGACGGCCGCGGCGAAGCCGTGACGGGGTTGGTGATGATGCTCTTCGGCGCCAACTCGCGCGAGGTGGTGCATGCCGCCAAGGAGCGGATTGCCGACATCAACCAGACCTTGCCAAAGGGTGTGTGGATTGAAGTCACCTACGACCGCGCCGAATTGATTGAACGCACGCTGCACACTGTGGAGAAGAACCTCCTGGAAGGGGGCGTGCTGGTGATCGTTGTGCTGTTGGTCATGCTGGGCAGCTTGCGCGCGGGGATCATCGTCGCGCTCGCAATTCCCCTCTCGATGCTGTTT
>JANRLN010000341.1:0-2569 GCA_033762515.1 Planctomycetaceae bacterium | reverse complement strand
AAAGAACCTCAGGCCGCAGCCGCTCCTTCCCTGGACGTCCCCGCGGCCGTCCTGAAGCAACCGCCGACTCCAGAGAGTCCGGAGTTTCTCCCCGCAAAACCGCTGCCGGCCGATGACCCGTTTCTAGCCTCGGAACCGGGACCGGCTGCAACGGCCAGGACAACCGAAACTGACTTCAATGCGTCACGGACGCAATTGACGCCTCCGGCAGCGTCGGAAGTTCCTTTGGATGTCCCAGAAACGCCGAGGCGTATCGAACCGACGCCCCCCTCCACCCCCGCGATGTCTGTTCCCCGGAGTGCGGCCCTCCCCGTTGAACCCGACCCCTTTGGCGACACCCCCCGCGAGGTCGAGCTGCCCGCTCAACCTCAAGTCCCCCTGCCAACTGGTGAAACCCCGCCGCCGATGCTGGTGACCACGGCGCGCGTCCCGTCCCCGGCAGTGCGCCCCGCGATCAATACCGGGGCTTACGTCGTCCAACCCGGCGATGACTTCTGGAAGATTTCCAAGCAGGTCTACGGCACGGGGCGCTACTTCCAGGCCTTGGCCAAACACAACGCCGCGACCGTCGCCGACCCAGGCCGAATGCAGCCGGGAACCCGTGTGGCCACGCCGCCGGCGCAACAGTTGGACGCCCTTTATAAGGCGGAGATTCCGCTGGGAGAGGCTCCTCAAGTGCAGGCGCTTCGACAAACTCATCCCGACCGCTACGCACCGGACGCCCAACCGGGATTCTTCATCGACCGCTCCGGGCAACCGATGTACCGCATTGGTTCCAGCGACACCCTCAGCGCGATCGCCAAGAACCACCTGGGCCGCTCGTCGCGGTGGCAACAGATTTTCGCCATGAACCGGGATATCCTCAAGGACGGCAACACCCTCAGCGTCGGCGCGATTCTGAAGCTCCCCGCCGACGCCAGTCAGGTTCAGATGGTGGGATTCGACCAGCAGAACCGATAGTCCCCCAATAGCCGTGAGGCGCAGGCCAAGCGCTGTTTTCATTGTGCGCTGCGCTCGGCCTGCGCCTTGCGGCTAAACGATTCTGCAGTTCATTTTCCCTCGGGCGATCATGTTTTTTCGCTTCGCCTGCGCAATGGCTTTGGTGGTGCTGATCTCCCTCGCGGGAGCGGTGCTCGACAAAGAAGCCCTGGCGCTGCGGCGGCGGGTCAGTCAGCAGCAGTATCAAATGGATGTGCTGCTGGAACGGCATGCCCGCCTGCGGACCGAGGCCCAGCGGCGCGGCACGCCCACCCGCTGGCTCGACGAACTTGAGCAGGGGCGACTCCCCCTCGCTCGCTTTGCGGAACCCGTCCGACCGCGGCAACCGCAGACGCCGTTGCTCAACTGGACGATGCGCGCCGACGGCGCGCAGGGATCACTGCCGTGATGCGTGCCGCCCCCTCCCCCGTGCAGCTGCGGCAACGCGCGGGACTGGTGGTCACCGTTGTCGGTCTGGCCTGGCTCGTCCTGGCGGCGCGTCTGATACAACTCCAGGCTTGGCAACAGGTGGAACTCACCGGACGGGCCGAACGACAACGGGAGTTTGTGGAGGATGTCATCCCCCGTCCGGGGGACATCTACGATGCCCACGGGCGACTGTTGGCTACGACGATCACGGCCTCCAGCCTCTATGTCGCGCCGCTCGAATTGCTCGACGACCGGAATGTCGCCGACAGGCTGGCCGACGCCCTGAATTTGGACGCCGATGAACTGTCCCAACGCATCGCCCGCCATGCGGAGAAGCATTTTCTCTGGGTCAGACGCCGTCTCAGCGACGAAGAAACCCGGCGGATTCGCGCGTTGAAGTTACCCCCCCATGGATGGGGCCTTCGCGAGGAGTTCCAACGCATCTACCCGCAAGGACCGTTGGCCGCGCAGGTCTTGGGGTTGCGCGATATCGACGGCGTCGGCCGCGGGGGGATCGAAGAGAGTTGCGACGCCGAGTTGCGGGGCACTCCGGGTCAGCGTCGATTGACGCGGGATTCCCGGGGGCGCGTCATCGATGTTGTCGATGACCCCGAACACCTGGCGCACCCCGGCCGAGATGTGGTGCTGACGCTCGATGCGGTGATCCAATTGTTCACGGAGCGAGCGCTGGATGAACTGGTCGCGGAGGCGCAGCCTGAGGCTTGCTGCGCAATTGTCCTCGATCCGAATTCGGGAGACGTGCTCGGTATGGCCTCGCGGCCGAGCTTCGATCCCAATCACGCCGACAAGGTGCCCGACGCCGCCTGGAAGAATCGGGCGATCGCCGACATCTACGAACCCGGCTCCACGTTCAAGCCGATGATCGTCGCCTACGGCCTTGATCGACGCATGCTGGACGTCTCCGATCACTACGACTGCGAATGGGGCCGGTATCGCATGGGGCGTCGTTTGCTCCACGATCACCACCCCTACGGCACGTTGTCGCTCGCGGAAGTGCTGGTGAAGTCGAGCAATATCGGCATGGCCAAGGTCGGGGAACGGCTGACCAACGCGGGCCTCCACAGCGCCGCCGCATTGTTCGGTTTTGGTCGTAGAACCGGCATCGAGCTGCCGGGAGAACTCCCCGGCATTCTGCGTCCCC
>JANRLN010000340.1:0-12558 GCA_033762515.1 Planctomycetaceae bacterium | reverse complement strand
GTCATCGGCCTCGATGCGAGCAGCGTCAAGGGGAGCCACGGCCGCCTGCCGACACCGGGTCGAGAGCTCAGCGAAGGCCCGGTGCTGATCTCGTCGAACAAAGAGATCGAGCGTAACGAGATCGAGATGACGCAGGTGAAGGAGTTGGCGCTGCGCCTGCAATTCGCATAGCCGCCAGGCGCAGGTCGACCTCTGCGTGGTTGCCATACAACGTGTTGAACGTGCGCAGCGGTCGGCCTGTGCCTCGCGGCTAAAGTGCGCTGTGTTCAGTTGTCGCGGTCGTCGCGGGATCTATACTCGCCTGAACAAATACCAACCGCTCTGAATCCTGCCAAAAAACAGAGTTCGATGACCGACACGCCGATCGTGATTCGCGGCGCCCGCGAACATAACTTGCAGAATGTTTCGCTGACGCTGCCGCGGAATAAATTAATCGTGATGACCGGCGTCAGCGGGTCGGGCAAAAGCTCCCTCGCGTTCGATACGCTTTATGCGGAAGGCCAGCGGCGTTACGTCGAATCGCTGTCGAGCTACGCCCGGCAGTTCCTGGGGCAGATGCCCACGCCCGACGTCGAGTCCATCACCGGGCTGGCGCCACCGATCTCGATTCAACAGAAGACCGCCGGGAAGAACCCCCGCAGCACCGTCGGCACAATCACCGAGATCTTCGACTACCTGCGCGTCCTGTTCGCGCGGATTGGGCGGCCGAGCTGTTATCAGTGCGGTCGGCCGATTACCGCCCAGTCGCGCGAGCAGATTCTCGACCAGGTGCTGCGGCAACCCGAGGGTACGCGCTATTCGATTCTCGCGCCGCTGGTTCAACGCCAGAAAGGTGAATTCAAAGACCTGTTCTCGGATCTCCTCAAGCAGGGTTTTTTGCGGGCCCGCGTCGACGGCCAGATCGTGCAATTGGACAGTGATCTGAAGCTCGACAAACAGATGAAGCACACGATCGACGTCGTGATCGATCGCCTCATCGCCGGGAAGACGCCGCGTCCGCGCGTGGCGGAAGCGGTCGAGAATGCGCTGAATCTGGCGGGGGGGAAATTGGTGGTCTCGCGGGAGATCGCGAAACCGCACGCGGACGAGGGGGAACCGGTGAGCGATCGAGATTCGGAGATGGCTCTCGACTCTCGCCCCTCGACCCTCGACCAATTGTTCTCCAGCGACTACGCCTGCATCCAGTGCGGCATCAGTTACGAACCACCGTCGCCGCAATTGTTCAGTTTTAACAGTCCGCTGGGAATGTGTCCCGACTGCAACGGACTGGGGATGCGACACGATTTCCAACTCGAACGCATCCTCACCGATCCGGCGCTCTCGATCGCCAAAGGTGCGTTCGAGTTGATCGGCAAGCTGGCCAGCATGGGGCGCTGGCGGCGGCACATCTTCGAAGGGGTCGGCAAGGCGATTGAGAAGGAAGCCAACCTCAAGGACGGAGCGTTCCTGAAGACTCCCTGGCAGGAACTGCCGGCGACGGCGCAGCAGTTGTTCCTTAACGGGCTGGGCAGTCGGAACATCACCTTCGCGTTCAAGCATCGCGGCGGCGTCTGGAAGCACGGCGGGACCTACAGTGGTTTCATCCCCGAGTTGCTGGAAGAGTACCGCAAGTCAAAGAACCCGATGCGGCGGAAGCAGCTCGAGAAGTACATGGAGTTCGTGGGCTGCGTCACCTGCAAAGGACAGCGGCTCAACCCGCAGGCGGGGAGTTATCGGATCGCGCACAGAAGCCCAGGGATGGCAATCCCTGGGCTTCCCGAGCGCCCGTTATCGCTCCCGGAGACCTGCGCGCTCAGCATCGCGGAGGCGGCGGCGTTCTTCAGTGATCTCGAACTCACCGACACCGAACGCCTCATCGCCGACGAGATCCTGAAAGAGATCCGCGGGCGCCTGGGGTTCCTGCTGCGCTGCGGGCTTGATTACCTCACGCTGGATCGGACTGCGCCGACGCTTTCGGGCGGCGAGAGTCAGCGGATCCGGCTCGCAGGTCAGATCGGATGCGGCCTCGTCGGTGTGGTCTACATCCTCGATGAGCCGTCGATTGGTCTGCATCCGCGCGACAACGTAATGCTCCTCGGGTCGCTGCAGGACCTGCGCGACCAGGGGAACACCGTGATCGTGGTCGAGCACGATGACGAAACGATGAAGGCGGCCGATTACGTGGTCGACTTCGGCCCCGGTCCCGGGGTTCGCGGCGGCCAGATCGTTGCTGAGGGGAGCGTCGAAGATCTGAAGGCCTCAGCCGCCAGCGTCACCGGTGCGTTCCTGTCGGGTCGGCGGCGCATCGAAATCGTGAAACAGCGGGGAGGGCTCAGGGCTGAGGATTCAGGGCTAAGGAACGGAGAAAAACCAAAAAACAAGCGGAAGACCGCAATCACTGCCTCTGTCCCTCAGCCCTCAGCCCTCAACCCGTCATCACGATTGCCGGCGCGAAGCATCACAACCTGCGTGACGTCACGGTCTCGTTGCCGCTGGGGAAGTTCATCTGCATCACCGGCGTCAGCGGGAGCGGGAAGAGTTCGCTGATCAATGACATCCTCTGGGAAGTTCTCAATCGGGATGTCAACGAGGGGAACGGGACGCCGGGAGCCCACGACTCGGTCACTGGGCTGGAATTGATCGACAAGGCGATCGACATCGACCAGTCCCCGATTGGGCGGACTCCGCGTTCCAATCCGGCGACCTATGCCAAGCTGTTTGATTTGATTCGTGATCTCTACACCCAGTTGCCCGACTCCAAGCGACGGGGATTCAAGCCGGGACGGTTCAGCTTCAATGTCGAAGGGGGCCGGTGCGAAGCGTGCGAGGGGAACGGGGCCAACAAGCTGGAGATGGACTTCCTCGCAGACATCTGGGTGACGTGCCCGGTCTGCCAGGGAAAGCGGTTCAACAAAGAGACGCTGGAGGTCCGCTTCAAAGGCAAGAGCATCGCCGAAGTGCTCGACATGGACGTTCAGCAGGCGCTGGAGCATTTCGAGGCGATCCCCAAGATCAAGCAACTCCTGCAGACGCTGCACGACGTCGGCCTGGATTACATGAAGCTCGGCCAGCCGTCTCCTACGCTCTCCGGGGGAGAGGCGCAACGGGTCAAACTCGCCAAAGAACTCGGCAAACGGTCGACTGGCAGGACCCTCTACATCCTGGATGAGCCGACCACCGGACTCCACTTCGTCGACATCGAACACCTGTTGCGCGTGCTGCATGGCTTCGTCGATGCCGGTAACACGGTGATTGTCGTCGAGCACAATCTGGACGTCATCAAGACCGCCGACTGGGTGATTGATCTTGGTCCCGAAGGGGGTTCCGGCGGCGGTCAGATTGTCGCCGTGGGGGCTCCGGAAGAGATCGCGGCGTGCGAGGCGTCGTACACGGGCCAGGCGCTGCGGGCGGTGATGGGTGGGGTTGAGAGCTCAGGGTTGAAGGCGAAGGGACAAAAGAAGAAATCCAAGAAGAGCGACGCGATTTCCATTGCTCACTCGGCGCCGCGCTGGCAAACCGCATCGTCGATCGAGCTGCATGACAGCGCCCTGCGGAATATCGTGGTCCGAGGCGCGGCCCAGCATAATCTGCAGCACATCGATGTCGAAATCCCCCGCGAGCAGATGTCGGTCTTCTGCGGTCCCAGCGGCAGCGGCAAGAGTTCGCTGGCGATGGACACCCTCTACGCCGAGGGTCAACGTCGATACGTCGAATCGCTGTCGAGCTACGCCCGGCAGTTTCTCGGCCAGATGCCTAAGCCGCGGGTCGAGCACATCCACGGCCTGCAACCGGCGATCGCGATCGAACAGAAGACGGTCGGCAGCACCCCCCGGTCGACCGTAGGGACCGTCACCGAGATCTACGACTACCTGCGGATTCTTTACGCCCGTCTGGGTACGCCGTTCTGTCCCGATTGCCACATCGCCGTCGAGACGCAGACGACCGACGACGTGATCGACAAACTCATGTCTTACCCGGCGGAGTCGCGGATGTTGATCCTGGCGCCGCAGGAAGTGACCGTGGGTCAGCAATACGCGAAGTTGTGGGAACGCCTGGGCGAACAGGGGTTTCGTCGCGTACGCGTCGACGGCACGACGTATACGCTCGAAGAGGTGCCGGAAATTGATCGGCGGCGGAAGCACACGGTCGAAATCGTCGTCGACCGGGTGACGATCAGCACCGCCTCGCGCTCGCGAGTCGCCGATTCCGTGGAAGCGGCATTTGATCTGGGACAGGGTGTGATTCGCGCCGCGGTGGTTGAGGAGGATCGACCGGAGACGGAATGGAAGGTGACTCCCTTCAGTCTGTTTCGTGCCTGTACGCAGTGCGGTCGCAGCTTTGAAGAGCTCTCCCCGCAGAACTTCTCGTTCAACAGCCCCCTTGGCTGGTGCACGTCCTGCGAGGGGATCGGCACGCAGCAAGGGACAAATCTGGCGGCGCTGATTGCCGATCCGACGCGGACCCTGGAGCAGGGGGCGGTTGCGGCGTGGCCCGATCCGCAGACTCGACCGCTGTTTCGCCGAATGCTGCAGGCGATCGCCGCGGAACACCGGCTGCCGCTCGATGTTCCCTTCTCGCAGTTGGAGCCGCAGCAACAGCGGTTGGTGCTGTATGGGACGGGTGACAAGTGGATCACCGTCGGAGGAGAGCAGGGGAGTTCGGGAGCAGGGGAGTCTGGGAAGAAGAAACGGACGAAGGCTGCGGCGCCATCGGTCGCCGGGCAGTTCTCATTTCAATACAAGGGGCTCTATCCGGCGATCGAAGAGGCCTCGCGGGTGTCATTCTCGCATCGGCAGAAGTTATTCGAATTGATCGGCGAGGTCCCTTGTTCAACGTGCGGGGGGGCGCGCTTGCGGGATGACGCCGCCGCCATGCGGCTGCAGTCCAAGACGCTCAAGCAGTTGTGCGATCTGCCGCTGGTCGATGCTCTGGCATTCCTGCAGTCGCTGAAGTTCAACGCGTCGCAGAAGAAGGTCGCCGGGGACTTGCTGACCGAAGCGACGAGCCGGTTGTCGTTCCTCGTAGATGTCGGTTTGCACTATCTGACGCTGGCGCGACCGTTGCCGACGTTGTCCGGGGGGGAGACACAGCGAATTCGGCTTGCGGGTCAGATTGGGCGTGCGCTTACCGGCGTCCTTTACGTGTTGGATGAACCGACCATCGGCCTGCATCCCAGCGACAACGGGCGGCTGCTGAGCGCACTTCATCGTCTACGCGACTTGGGCAACACCATCGTCATGGTCGAACACGATCGCGAGGTCCTGCAGGCGGCCGATCGTCTGTACGACTTCGGCCCCGGGGCCGGCCGGTTCGGCGGCGCCGTCACCGCCCAGGGGACCCCGAAGGAGATGCGCCAAAGTTCGGCCTCGTTGACGGGGAAGTTCCTGTCGGATCGCGAGCAAATCGTGATCCCCACGCAACGGCGCATGGGAGCGGTGGAGTCGAGACACGAGAGTCCAGAGTCGAGAGCTAGCAAAAAGCGGACGACGAAAAAGAACTCTGGCTCTGGACTCTCGACTCTGGACTCTGAGCCGAAGGCCCCACCCGGCGGCGGCTGGTTGGAACTCATCGGCGCCCGGCAGAACAACCTGCGGAACGTCGACCTGCGCATTCCGTTGGGGACGCTGACCGCCGTTACCGGGGTCTCCGGGTCGGGTAAGAGCTCGCTCATTCAGGAGACGCTGGCGAAAGCCGTCGCCCGCAAGCTGAATCGGTCGAGTGATCAACCGGGGCCCTACGACGAGCTCCTGGGACTTGAGCATCTCAGTAAGTTGATTGTGGTCGACCAGCAACCCCTGGGGAGCACACCGGCGTCGAATCCCGCGACCTACACCGGGGTCTTTGACGAAATCCGCGAACTGTTCGCCCGGCTGCCGGATTCCAAGGTCCGCGGCTATCGCCCGGCACGCTTCAGTTTCAACCGCTCGGGCGGACGCTGCGAGACTTGCGAAGGCAACGGCCAGAAATGCATCGAAATGCACTTCCTGCCCGACGTCTGGGTCG
Source organism: Planctomycetaceae bacterium (assembly GCA_033762515.1). Classification (GTDB taxonomy): domain Bacteria; phylum Planctomycetota; class Planctomycetia; order Planctomycetales; family Planctomycetaceae; genus DSVQ01. The sequence goes on along the minus strand of JANRLN010000340.1, from coordinate 6,576 downwards.
AATGCGACGACTGCCGGGGCAAACGCTACAACCCCGAAACGCTGGCGGTGAAGTTTCGCGGCAAGTCGATCGCCGACGTACTGGAGCTGTCCATCGGCCAGGCGCTGGAATTGTTCGACAACCTCCCCAAGATCCGCGGGCCGCTGTCGGTTCTGAGTGCCATCGGTCTCGACTATTTGACGCTGGGTCAGTCGGCTCCGACCCTCTCCGGCGGTGAGGCGCAGCGCGTCAAACTGGCCGCCGAGTTGGCCCGACCGCAGCACGGGCAGACGCTGTACCTGCTCGACGAGCCGACCACCGGCCTTCACTTCGACGACATCCGCAAGCTGCTGAAGATCCTCAACAGCCTTGTTGACGCCGGGAACACCGTGGTCGTCATCGAGCACAACCTTGATGTGATCAAGACGGCCGACTGGATCATCGACCTCGGCCCGCACGCGGGCAGCGAAGGTGGGTGGATCGTGGCGCAGGGGACGCCGGAAGATGTTGTTGGAAAGTCGAGGGCTGAGAGTTCAGAGTTGAGAGCAGAAGAGATGTCGAAGGAGTCCCGTTCTGGCTCTCAACCCTCGACTCTCAACCCGCAACCTTTTCGCTCGCTCACCGCCGAATGCCTTGCTCCCGTCCTCGAAGCCGGGTTGCGCGGCGAGCGCGAATCGTTTGATGCCGCGAGTGTGAAGCAGAAGCGCAAGGGGGACATCGACCTCAACCAGGTGGGCAAGGAGGCCCGCATGCCCTGGGAGGTCGATGGACGCAAGTGGCACACTCAGGACCGCGTGGCGCACAATGGCAAGCCTTGCCGCTGGGATGGCTCGATGCTCGGCGAGTTGATCGACCGGCTCGAAGAGCATGACGGCTTCGCCCCCACGAACTGGAACGCCCGCGGCGTGGTGGAAGTGTCCGGCGTGAAGAGCAGGGGAGCCGGCTGGTTCCTGCACGCGATGACCGGGGACGAATGGGCCTTGACGCTGCGGTTTCACGTCCCCCGCAATCGGTTCGACGAAGAGGAACTCCGCGCGGCGCTGGCGCTCAAGGAATTCGATGATCTCGATGATGTCGCCGTCTACGGCCGACAGTCGCGGGTTCGCGTCAAGAAAGGGTCGCCCCCGTGGGACGAAGTCAGCGTCTCCCTGCTGACGCGGGCCGAATTCGAAACCCCCGCGTTTCAGCAATTGGTCGGCGACGCCATCGCGTCCTATCTCGAGGCAGCCAGTCCGGCGAAGCTGGATCTCGACGAACTTACCCCGTGGAAAAAACTCGGTCGCAAGTGGCACCTGATGCGCAAGGGTTTCTTGAAAGGCAAGGTGACCTGGGACCCGGAAGTGCTGGACACGCTCTTCAATCTGCTGGAAGAACTCTGGCCAGATGCCAAGATCGACTACACCGGCAAGGTCGTGGTGAACTACCGCCGCGGAAAAACGCGACTGGCGACAGTGGTCACCAAACGGCCGGCGGGGATTGATCTGGAGCTTTTCGTCCCCAGGCAGTCGGTGTCGCTGGGAAGCATCACCGAACTCGGGGAAGAGCCGTCGGTGAGGGCGGCGGATGACGGAATCGACCTCGTGGGTCTGCGGTTTACCGAAACCTCGCAGATCCAAACAGCGGAACTCCGAAAATTTCTCGGAAAGTTCACGCCTGGTTGAACCTTTACGCGGCACGCTCCTCTACGATCGCGAGACCTTCCAGCGGGATGGTTCACGCGCCGCTGGGGACGACTTTCGAAGCCCGGCATCCCGTTGACACCCTGACGGACCTCACGGAGAGTGCAGATGCCGGGCTTCTTTCTGCAACGGGACATTCGATCTGCGAACGCAGTTTCGCGAGCACCGCGCGTTGTCGCGCGCGGCCGCCCCTGTTATTCTCGACGATTCGTCTCAGCTTTGGTGGATTGAGACGTGAACACTGATATCGTGAACGGAGCTTCCCGTGTCTGCGCTGCCGCTTGCCGACCGCGACGGCGTCATCTGGCTGGATGGCGAACTGGTCCCCTGGCGCGATGCCAAAGTCCACCTCCTGACGCACAGCCTGCATTACGGCAGCACTGTGTTTGAGGGGGAACGGGTCTACAACGGCAAAGTCTTCAAGTTGCACGAGCACACCGAGCGTCTGCACGTGTCCGCACGGCTCGTGGGCTACGAAGTTCCGTATTCGGTCGCCGATCTCGAGGCTGCGACACGACTGGTTGTCGAACAGAACAAGATCAGCGAAGGCTATGTGCGTCCTTTGGCCTGGCGCGGCAGCGAAGTCATCGGCGTCTCGGCGAAGGGGGCCAAGATTCATGTCGGGATCGCCGCGTTCCCATGGGGCGCTTACTACGGCGAAGAGGCGCGCCGGAATGGCATCAAGCTAAAGACCTCCACCTGGCGACGACCCTCCCCGAATTCGGCTCCCACCGCCAGCAAGGCGGCCGGGTTGTACATGATTTGCACGCTCAGCCGCGACATGGCTGAGGCGGCCGGTTATCAAGACGCCTTGATGCTCGACTACCGCGGCCAGGTTGCCGAAGCGACCGGAGCGAACATCTTCCTGGTGATCAACGGCCAGATTCACACTCCGACTCCCGATTGCTTTCTGGACGGCATCACGCGCAAGACCGTGATGGAGTTGGCCAGGAAACGGGGGTATGAGGTCATTGAGCGGGCCATCTTCCCCGAGGAACTCTCGCAGGCCCAGGAGGTCTTTCTGACCGGCACCGCCGTGGAGGTTATTCCCATCGGCGTCATCGACGAGTTGAAGTACACCGTCGGACCAATCACGAAGCAACTTCAGGCGGATTACACGGCCCTGACGCAGAGCTTCTGATTCGTATTGCTCCCTGCTGCAAGGCGCCTCAACGGCACGAGGGGTTTCCCTCGTCGCCTGTCGCGGCCCCTTTGCGCATCAGTCGGCCGAAGTCGGTCGGATGAAATCTCAGCTCAGATTCGTTCCACAACTCTTGAATTTGTGCGCGCGGCGCGGCACTCTTTTGTGCGCTGGACATTTGGCGATGATCAACTGGCGCAAGCTTTCAGGAGCAACCGAATCATGCGTGCTTGGGGACCGTGGCTGACTGGTGCGCTGTTTGTGACGGGCCTCTGGGCCTCTGGGCCGGCTTGTCTCGTGGGCGCCGAGGATGCTGCGCCGGTAAACGCGGCGACGAAAGCTTATGAAGCGGCGTACAACACGGGAGATGCCGAGAAGTTCGGCGCTTTCTGGACCGAAGACGCCGACTACACAACGATTGAGGGGGAGCACTTTCAGGGGCGGAAGGCGATCCAGGAGTTGATGGCGTCCGATGTCGCTGGTCGCGAAGGCACCAAGCTGAAAGTCACGGAAACCATCACGCGAATGCTCAAGCCCGATGTCGCCTTGCAGGATGGAGTGCTGGAATTTCACAGCGCTGATGGTCTGATTGAACGGAGTCGGTTCACCGCCGTGTGGGTGAAGACGGCTGCGGAATGGAAGCTGGCCAGCAAGCGGGATCTCGGTCCGCTGCCGGAAGTGGTCGCTCCCCAGCCGCGACAGAATCCCCTGGAGCAACTCCAGGCCTTGCGGGGCGAATGGCAAACGAGCGACGAAGCGTCGAACGTGCATTTGTCGGCTGATTGGAAGTTGGGCAAGCAGTTCTTGGAGTTCGACTACCAGGTCACTCCGAAGGACGGGGAGGCCTTCGAGGTCTTGCAGCTCATCGGCTGGGATCCCGTCGATAATGTCGTCCGGTCGTGGTTCTTCGATTCGGCCGGGGGACACGGCAGTGGCGTCTGGGAAAAGACGGAGAAAGGCTGGTTCGTGCTCTCTTCCGGCGTGACGCCGACTGGTCAGGTGGGAGGAGGCGTTTATGAGTATGAGGTCACCGAAAACGCCCTCACGATGACGATTTCACAGCGGGAAATTGGCGGACGGTCTCTGCCCGACGCTGTGGTGAAATTTACGCGGAAGTAGTCGCACGTCTGTGCCAGTTCGTCGCCAGACGGCGCCGCGACCGCCGTCGCGCTGACCGACGCAATTCCCAGCCCTATTGCTCATCGATTGCTGAATGAAAGAGGATCGGACCATGTGGAAACGCTGCGTGCCTATGCTCCTCGCCCTCTGTGTGTGGTGCGTCGACGATCTCCCGGCCCAGTTGCGCGGTGGCGGAGGACGCCTGGGAGGCGGACGGTCACCCGGAGGGAATCTTGGCGGCGGGGCCAATCTCGGTGGCGGAACGAAGAAACCGGCCGGACTGGGCAACAACTCCGGTGCATTGACCCCTTCGCTCGGCGGAGGGATTGGGAGTAATCGCGGCGGCGGACTCGGCAGCAACCTGGGGAACAACGCCGGCGGACGTCCCGGTAGCGGCATCGGCAGCAACCTCGGGAACAACGCCGGCGGTCGTCCCGGAGGCGGCATCGGCAGCAATCTGGGGAACAACGCCGGCGGTCGTCCCGGCGGCGGCATTGGCAGCAACCTGGGGAACAACGCTGGCGGTCGTCCGGGCGGCATCGGCAGCAACCTGGGAAACAACGCCGGTGGCGGGCTGGGGAGTAATCTTGGCAACAATCCCGGCGGACGTCCCGGGGGCGGCATTGGCAGCAACCTTGGCAACAATGCCGGCGGTCGTCCGGGCGGCATCGGCAGCAATCTCGGGGGACGACCGGGGATCAATCCCGGCGGCATCGGCAGCAACCTGGGCGGACGACCGGGGATCAACCCTGGCGGCATCGGCAGCAACCTGGGCGGACGACCGGGGATTAACCCCGGCGGCATCGGCAGCAACCTGGGCGGACGACCGGGGATCAACCCTGGCGGCATCGGCAGCAACGTTGGGAATAACATCGGCAACAATCTGGGCGGTCGACCGGGGATCAATCCGGGTGCGGGCGTTGGCAATAACCTGGGGAACCGCCCGATCATCAACAATGGAAATCAGATTGGGGCGATCAATCGCCCCGGCGTGAATCTCGGCAACAATACGACCATTAATGGACGCCTGCCGTGGTTTGCCGCACGTCCGAGTCTTGGTTCAAACCCGAACATCAACCTGGGAAACACGCCCAACATTGGTTCCGGCAACAATTCGCCCACGATCAACAACAACTTCAACGGGCCCGTTGTGTCCGGAAGGCCGTGGTACGGACAGCCCTGGAACGCCCCCACCTATCCCAATCACTACGGCTGGCATCATGGCCACTGGGATTACTGGCCGCCGTCGGCGTATTCGCCGGCCGCCGCTGTGACCGCGGGGGTGGCTGCCGGTTGGTTGCTGGCTACTCCGGACGTCGTTTACGTCAATCCTTACAGCGTCCCCCAGGAACCATCGACCACCATCATTTACGACTATTCCCAGCCGATTCCCGTCACTCCGATCCCCACACAGGAACCCGCGGCCGCTGCGGGCACTGCGACGACGGACGGCGCCGCTCCGACGCCGCTCCCCCCCGTGCAGGACCCCAAGACGCTGGCGGCGATCGAACTTTTTGACGAGGCCCGTGCGGCCTTCAAGCGTAACGACTACCCGACGGCTCTCACCAAAGTCAACGACGCCATTCGCGGACTCCCCGGTGATCCGGTGCTGCATGAATTCCGTGGTCTGGTGTTGTTCGCTCAGCAGAAGTTTCCCGAGTCCGCCGAAGTCGTCTACGCGGTCCTGGCGGCAGGTCCCGGCTGGGATTGGGACACGCTGAACGCGCTGTACGACAACGTCGACACCTACTCCGAACAGCTGCGGGGCCTGGAAGCCTACTGCCAGGCTCACGCAGAGGAGGCCGATTCCCGGTTCCTGCTGGCCTATCATTACCTGACGCTCGGCTACGTCGATGAAGCGCGGACTGAGTTTCAGACCGTGGCGCACCTGCAGCCCAAGGACGAACTCTCGGCCCAACTCGTCAGGCTGCTGACTCCCCCCGAGGTTGCCGCTAGCGATGAGACCGCGCCTCCCGAGACGGCGCCGAATTGAGCTGGGCCAGCCGGTGGATGTCGCGCAGTTGAGAAGCGGTTTTTCAAATCAGCGAGCGTAGAGCCGAGTGCCGGAGAGGTGCATACTGCTCAGCTTCCGGCATTACGCGGCTTTCTTTCCCGAATGATGTTTCTGAAAACAGGTTCTGAGATTGCCAAGGCGATCTTCCGAACCGATGCAGTCGTTCGTTTACGGACTCGCGGTCTTCTCAAGGGCCGCATAACACGATTTCTTCATTTCAAATGCCGTCACAAATTGCAACTTGGCTGCGTTGACCGCCTCTGCCACCACCGGGTCGCCGGGTGCGGTCGCCGATACATCCATCACGCTCTTGAGAGCGTCTGCCGCGGCCTTTGCCGCTTGGTCGGCATCAGTGGCAGACTTGATGGCCTCACCCAATCTAACTTGCGCCTGGATCAGCGGAGGCGTTCCGCCAATTCTCTTGAATGTATTCTTTAGCGCCTTCATACGTTCATCGCCTGGACCGCTGACTGCCGCCGTCGCCGTGTCATTGGTTGCTGCGCGGCCGCCGCCGCCGCGAGCCACCTGCAGCGCTTCGGTCAGTGTGCGCACGATGTTGAACCAAAACGGTGCGCCTAAACCGATGAGCAGTCCCGTGCCGATCACTCCGATCACCCACAAGAACAGATCGAGCGCGATTGCAA
>JANRLN010000339.1:0-3722 GCA_033762515.1 Planctomycetaceae bacterium | reverse complement strand
TCACGCAGTGCTTCCGGGCGCATTCCCTTTCCATTGTCCGCGATTCGAACCCACGAGTCATCTCCGTCAAACTCGATGTCGATTGCAACAGTTGTTGCGTGGGCTTCGATTGAATTGTCCACAACATCTGCTATCGCCTGCGCGAAGTCGTATCCCATGTCGCGGAGCGACTTGATCAACCTTCTAGCCGATGGTATCACCTCGAATGCAGTCACCCGATCACCTCTGGATGCTGAAGCCCGCTCCAGTTTGAGCAAGGCAGACGCCAAACGCCGGTTGTACTTGCGACTGAGGAAAGTACCTCATTTCGCTGGGGTTGCCAATTCTTGCTCATAAAAAGCTCTGCTCATGGGCGGTTTGGATCGGGCTACCCATCCAATTCACATCGTCAGATGTCGATTACGAGTTTGTCGAAATAAATGAGGGCTCACAGGCGAACCGCCTCTTCCATCGATTGGCCGTATTGCGAGAAACGCCGACGCGGCGGGCCAATTCGGCACCGTTGGTGATGCCGCTGTCAAACAACCGCCGGAATTCGGCCAATTTGCCCTGTCCTGAGCGGGGGCAGAATTCGGTGCTGATTCCGGATTCGACACGGAACTCGTACCGGCGCGAGTGCTCGTAGGCCCGGACGGCCGTCGCGATGGAAATGCGGTGACCGGTTTGTCGCGCGACATCAGCCAAGACTCTCGGCCACTGCATTTCCATGTTGTCGCGCAGGTCTGCGATCAGCGGAGCCAGCGTTTCAAAGTGCTGCCAGCCCTCGTACTGGGGAGAGCATTCCGGAAGCTGCCACGTAGGGCGTTCGCCAGTCTCGGCGAACTGGAGGATTTCCCAGGCCACCTGCCATGCGACCTTGTGGCGGAAGGCAATCTCCTGGACTGATTTGCCCGCCTCACGCATCTCCTTGAACTTCGGTGCCAACTGCTCGTACTTCGGCACGCTTTCGATGGGAACAGACATAGTGGCAGGCGTTATCCAGTTTCCACCACAAAGGTACTCCAAAGTGACGGAATCTGGACAATCCTTTTCCTGCGTGACGTGACGCAGAATTGCCAGCAAATCCGGGGAAAACGACGCGATCCAGCGGGCACCGCGTTTCTTTCCGGGGATGGCTTCCTGCCGAATGGCGATCGGGCCGGTCAGACGGCGAATGGCCTCCGCCGCGACCGGGATTTCCTGGTTCAGGATGGCCGTGACCGTACGGCGAAGTGGCTTCTTGCGGGGTGGGGTAGCCTTGGTGGGGTTCCATCAGGGAGATCGTCATGTCGAGAGGTCGTGGGGATTCGGAGCGGGCGGGCGAGTGGCGGGAGCGTCTGGCGCGGTGGTTGGCGAGCGGGCTGAGTGTGCGTGCGTTCTGCGCGCAGCAGGGCGTGGCCGAGGCGTCCTTCTATTACTGGAAGCGGGCGCTGCGCTTGCGGGATGCAGAGACGCCTTCCGCCGCGGCCAGATCATCCGCCGCGGCCAGGGAGACCGCAGTCGGCGCGACCGTGGCAGGCGCGACCGTGGTCGGATCGACTGTGACAGGGTCGACTGCGACCGGGTCCACTGCGGCAGGATCGACTGTGACAGGGCCCCGTGCCGAGCCGCATCCCCGGCCGAGGCCACCGCTGTTTGTGCCGCTGACGGTGCTGCCCGCTGTCGGACCGTCTATCGCAGCCGGGACCATCGAGGTCCGCTGTCCGTCGGGTCATGTCGTCCTCTTGCCAGTCGGTGACCTGGCAGCACCGAGTCCGCTGTTCGCTTCGCTGGGGCCGCTGTTCGCAGCGCTGACCCCGCCCGCTTCGGAGGCGCGGTCATGCTGAATCTTTCCACTGCGAAGATCTATCTCTGCCTCGATCCGACCGACATGCGGAAGAGTTTCGATACGCTCGCGGCGCTTGTGCGGGAACATCTCCAGGGCGATCCGCAGTCGGGGACGTGGTTCGTCTTTCGCGGCAAGCAGGGGAACCGCCTGAAGATTCTGTATTGGGACGGCGACGGCTATGCGCTCTGGCAGAAGCGCCTGGAACAGGGGACGTTCGAGTTCCCCAAGGTGATCGGCGACGCAACCGGCCTTGCGATCAGCGCCACCGAACTGTCGCTGATCCTCGGCGGCGTCGCTTTGAACGCGAAGCGGCGACCACGCTACACGCAACCCGCGAAATCTTTCGTTCCGGGCACGATTTTGTGACACCGTGACCGAGGCTCGCGGGTTCAACCAGTCATGCCGGACGGACCCGCCACTCTCGATCATTTGCCCGACGACCCCGCGCTGTTGAAGGGGCTCGTCCGCGAACTGCTGGCCACACATCACGCGCAGCAGCGGCAGATCGATCAGCTCACACATCGTCTCGATCTGCTCCTGAAGCGGCTCTACGGTCCGCGGGCCGACACGCTCAGTCCCGGCCAACTCTCGCTGTTCGACGCACCACCGGTTGACAGCCCGCCGGTTGAACCTCCACCGGCCGCCGCTCCACTCCCGGAGCCGGCGGTTATCACGACCACCGTCAGGAAGAACGGTCACGGTCGCGGGAAGCTGCCCGCCTCCCTGCGGCGGGAGACGGAGATCATCGATCTCCCCGAGTCGGTGAAGCAGGCCACCGGCGGTGTGTGGCAACAGATCGGCGAAGAGGTCAGCGAGAAGCTGGACTACACGCCGTCGTCGCTGTTCGTCCGCCGGATCGTCAGGCCGAAGTACGTGGTGCGGTTCCCGGACACGAATCAACCCGACGAACTCAAGATCGCCGAGTTGCCGCCGGAAGCGCTGCCGAAGTCGAAAGCCGCGCCGGGCCTGGTGGCGGATGTGATCGTCTCGAAGCTCGTCGATCATCTGCCGCTGTATCGTCAGGAACAGCGCTACGCGAGGCAGGGGTTTCCGATCGCCCGGTCGACGCTATGCGGCTGGCTGGCCGAGGCGGCCGATGTGCTGACTCCATTGTGGCAGTTGCACAAGGCACGCGTCCTCGCGGCGGACATCGTGCATACCGACGACACGCCGGTCCCGGTGCAGGATCCCGATCGCGACCACTGCCGCACGGGCCGCATCTGGGTCTATGTCTCGACACGCGGCACGGTCTACGACGCGACCAGGGACCGCAGCCGCGACGGACCGCTGGCGTTCCTGCAAGACTTTCGCGGTTATCTCCAGTGCGACGCGTATACCGGATACGACGAACTGTTTCGACGATCTCCGGGGACGGTGATCGAAGTCGGTTGCTGGGCGCACGCGCGGCGCAAGTTCGTCGACGCGCAGAAAGCCAGCCCGCGTGAAGCGCACGAGGCGGTGGCGCGGATCAAACAGTTGTACGCGGTGGAGCACGAGGCGAAAGAACTCGAGGCCGGGGCGCGTCGCGCCCTGCGTCAGGAGCGATCCATCCCGTTACTGGCCGCGCTCAAGGAGTGGCTCGATCAACTCGCCCAGACCGTGCTGCCCAAAAGTCCGCTGGGCGAAGCGGTGACCTACGCCCGCAACCAGTGGGCCGCGCTGCAGGTCTACACCACCGATGGCCGGCTGGCGATCGACAACAACATCGCCGAACGCGCGGTGAAGCCGTTCGCCATTGGACGCAAGAACTGGCTGTTCTTCGGCAGCGACGATGGTGGCCGACGTCTGGCGGTCCTGTCGAGCTTCACCGCCACCTGCCGACAGTGCGGCCTCAATCCCTGGGCCTGGCTCAAAGACACCCTCACCCGCCTCCCCACCACCCCCACCGATCAGCTCGCCACGCTCCTGCCCAACC
>JANRLN010000338.1:0-11029 GCA_033762515.1 Planctomycetaceae bacterium | reverse complement strand
GTGACCGCCTTCAAACCGGCGAACGACGGCATCGGCATTGCTCCGAACGGGGTCCCTGCCCCGGTTGGGAAATCCGCCGGACTGAGTGTGAACGACAGTAGAGCCCGATCGCCGCTCACCTGGAACGTGCTGTTGACCGCTGGCTGCATCGTCTTCAGGCCGGGAACGCTCCCTGCCATCGGCGAGTTGGCCAGTTGCTCAAACGCCGTGGCGAGTTTCAGCCGCACCTGCTCCAGGCTGGTCTGCAACTGCTGCACTGTCACCGGCGACTTCGGCTGGAAACCCACGCTGATCGCCAACGTTGACTTGAGATCCAGCTCCAGAATGGTCGCGCCGATCCCGGTTTCGATCGTCTGCACGGCCTGATCGAACGACGGATCGGGCGCGCCGCCCCCCATCGCAGACAGCATCCGCAGTTGACCGACCGGCATGGGGGACTGCTGACCCGCGATCGAGGCTTGCACCGTCTTCGCCGATTCCGTCGGCAATCCAACGGGAGTCTGCCCCTGTTTTCGGAGCTGCAGCGCCGCCCGCACCGAGCTTTCGCCGCCGAGGACGATCGTGCGGTCGTTGGCGAAGGCCATCGTGTCAAACCCGAGCGGGTTCTGCGTCGCGGTTTGTTCTAACCGATAGCACGGATAATCTTCGAGCTGGAAGGGCGACACCGTGGGCCGAGTCAAGTTCTTGCCGGCGCGCAGAATCATGATCCCATTGGGGGTCTGGGACATGAAAGCCATCGGGCCGGGGGACGTCGCCAGGATGCGGATCCACTCCACCTCTTCCAGACGCACGCCGAGGAACTGCTGAAACTCGGTGCTCGCCTGGACGAACTCCGGCTTGGTCTTGGTATCCGCCGGCAACAACGGGGACGACAGCAGTTCTCCCAGGCGGATATCGGCGACCAACTGTCGACCCGGCAAATCAAGCTTGGTGATATCCAGCGTCGGCCTGCTGAGCGCCGCGAGGGCCTGAGAGATGGGCCCCCACAAGGCGATCCCGCCGATCAGCAACACGAGCGCCAAGCCCCCGCCCAAGAGGCCGGCGATCATCCCGCCCGACATCCCCTTCCCCGCCGACTTCTTCTTCCCCTTGCCAGCGGCCTTCTTTTTGACGGGACCCGACCGCGCCGGCTCGTCATCCTCCGGCTCCTCGTCGGGCAACATCGAAGTCGGCTCGGCTCCGTGCATGAACACCGACCCGCAATCGCGGCACTTCACGCGCATCCCAAGCTTGGGAGCCGCCTTGAGTTTCATCGACGTGAAGCAGATCGGACATTCAATGGCATGGGGTGCGGGCATGATCTCACCTGAGCAGGTGCGGGCGCCAGAATGGCATCGGACGGAGAGCGATGCTCAGATCATACACGCAGACGAGAGGCAACGCACCGTCGTGCGGCCCATGACATCTTCAAGGTGGGTGCAGGTCTCCACGGGTTGTGTGCAGGTCTCCTGACCTGGCAAACGCCCCCGACCGCGGGTCTCTCTCTGCTTTGGTCGTTGAAGGTGGCTGCGACAGGGCTCCTTCAGCAAAGGCGTCCTGCCCGACCTGCAGTGAGCTTCCGCCCAGCCGGAGACCAGAGCAGAGCAGAAAGCATCGAAAAGAGTGTTCAGTTGCTGTTAGTGGATGTAATAGTAGTGGATGCAAAAGACTGAGCCTGACCTGGCCAGACAGTGTGAAGATCAATTTCGGAAAATTTACGAAACAGCATCTTGATCCTCAATTCGGCATCAGTACACTGTCAGTGGTCTCACTTCACTTGGTGTTTCGCGAGGAGACAGCAATCATGCGGCAAGTCGTCATCCCCCGAGTTCTACAGATGCTAGGCTTCGGCTGCATTTGTGCGGCACTGATCCTGGAAGTGCGCGGCGGCGACAAGAAATGCGATCCGGTTTCAACCGCCCACTGTCAGTACCACCCTTGCCGCTGCGAAGATGGCGGCACGCGCTATGGATGCAAGAAGGCGAGAGACCATGCTGCGACTGGGTGGTGTAGCAACGGCACGGCCAATTGCACGGCCGCCACGCAAGACTGCGGTAACAAGTGGGACTATGACGTAGGCAATTGCAACTCATGCAGCGGCGGGACGGAAGCAATGCAGCCCTGCAACAAGTATCATAATTGCAACAGTTAGGCCAAAAAATGGGAACTATCCGCAATTACTCTGTGACCCTACTCATTGTTCTTCCCTGCGTCTCTCCCGCGGCCTGTGCGGCCGCAGACATCGACGAGGCGATTGGGCAACTGCGACAATGGCGCGAGTCGCTGGTGTCGCTCCGGGTGCGCATCAGCGGGGCCGCCCATTCAGCGAACAATCGCATGCTGCGGGAGGGCAACATTGCGAATGCGGCTCAACAACGCGACTGGATCTGGGATGACTCCGGACGTTTCCGCGACGAGTCCACGACATGGAATGATGGGCAGATCGTCGGCCGCGACCTCAGGACCGCAGATGTCTCCCAAGTTTACATTTGCGGGTTCTCCGCGAAAAATCGCGAAAGCCCCACGCCGAGCAGCGTCACCATCCGCGAGAACGCTCCTCAGTGGACGACAATCAAGGGTTTCATGGTCCCGATCTGGCCGCTGTGGGATGACGGGACGCGCACCTGGCTGGTCGACCGATTGCAACGCGGCACACCACACACGGTCACTGACGAAGGACTGCTGCAGGTGACCATTGAAGCGGGGGGCTATTCCGACTATCAGGCATGGCTCGATCCCAAGTTTGGTTACCTGCCGCGCCGCGGTGCCTTGCCATCGGGCGGCATGCGCTGCGTCGTCGAGGAATTTCAGGAGGTCGAACCAGGATTTTGGTTTCCCCGGAAAGGGGAAACCGCGGGAAGTCATGATAATGTCCAGACTTGGGAAGTGACTTCGGTCGAGCGGAACATCGACCTGCGTGATGCGCTCTTCGTCCCGCCGATGGGGCCTGAGACCCGTGTGATCAATACGATCACCGGACAAAACTACTGGCACGGCGGCCAGCCGCCCGCACACCTTAAGGAAGCGGCGGTGCAGGCCGCCCAAACACAATCACCCCCCGTCAATTCAAGCCCACCCGCGGCCCATGCTGACCAACCCGGGAACTGGACCCCCTGGCTGGTCCTCTGCGGCGTGGCGTTGGTCAGCCTCGGCGTCTGGCTGAAGCGACGCGGCTGAATTCGGCCCGGTTTTCAGGGAGCCTCCCCATCATGCGCTGGTTCGGCGGCCTGCTTCTGATCGCGTTCATCCCGTTGGGACTCTGGTGGGTCCGAGCAGTCGACAGCCCGGCGCTGGTGATGCGTCGCATCGTTCCCACGGAGCCCGTCCTGCGCGGCAGTCCCCATCACACGGTCGACGTCGTCCTAGAAGTGGCCAACACCTCCTCCCAAGTGGTCGAACTGGCCCCCTTGCACATGGGCTGCAGTTGCCAGATCGCTCAACAGCCCGAGTCCCGCATTCCCCCTTACGGGACCACGAGGATTGGCCTGGCGCTCCGCTATCCACCGGCATATCAAGAGATTGTCCCGGTCGAACTGAAGTCGCCCACGGGCGAAGCACTGGTCCGAACGGAGATTGTCCTGCAATGCGCGCAGACCTTCCCGTATTTTCTGACGCCACCGCGGTCCGTGGAGATCGTGCTGATTGAAGGGGTGTCGCTGCCGACCTGGAGCACCAGCCTTACGACGGTGGAAGCCCGCGATGCCTCCCCCTATCTTGTTACTGTGACGCCGGCCGCCGGTGGCGATTTCCCGCGCGTGAAGCTGTCGATGACCGAGCATTCGCGGTCGGGCGGCAACGAATGCGAACGGACCTATCAACTCACCTTCGACCTGCAAACCGAGGATCCCCCGTCCGCAAGCGCGGCCGTTCACCGCGGCACTCTGACGTTGGGGTTGAGCGATCACACCGATCAATCGCTGGAGTGGATGGTCACCCGCAAACAGCCGCTGGCGTTGTCGTTCGACTCCCATGCCCGGCGCGTCCGCGTGGTTCGCCGGGCCGGTGCGAACGGCGAGGTGACCCTCGAATGCGTCCCGCAGGGAAGTGGAACGCTGAAGCCGGCGGCCTTTGAAGCCGGCCGACCGATCGTCGCTGAATTGATGGCAGGATCCGTTCCGCCTGAGGCGATAGTAGCCGTCTACCGAGGCGCTGATGCGCCAGTGACAGTATCGCTAACGATTCCTTGAGGCGACTCCGTTATGCCGGGCAGTCGATTCATGCCGCCGCGAAGGGGTTGGACCATCGCCGAACTTCTCGTCACGCTCGGTGTTATCAGCCTGCTGTTGGCGCTGCTTGCTCCGGCGATTCAGTCGGCAAGAGAGAGTGCCCGAAAAATCGACTGTGGCAACCGGCTCAAACAAATTCTCCTGGCGACTGAGGCATTCGCGTCCAATCGACAGCGCTATCCGGAATACAGCAGCGGAGGAATAGACCAACAAGGAGTGCGGCACTGGAATGTCTGCCCATTGGTCGAGATTCTTCCGTATCTTGATCAAGCTCCGCTGCACGACGGGATCGATAAGCACGAGTGGTTTGGCGCCTTCGACGCGTATGGCTCGGGACAACTCTATAGCGGTCAGAATGCGCAGTGGGTTCGACACACCATTCCGCTGTATCAGTGTCCCTCCGACCGGCAGGAACCAGGAAGCTGCAACTATCGAGTCAGCCTCGGCAGCGGGGCGGACTGGTATACGTTCTCTCCCGGGCCGCCCGATCCGACGTGCCTAGATCCCAAGAATGGCAACGGCGCCTTTGAGACCATGAAAGCCTTGACCCCCGCGGACGTCACCGACGGGCTGTCAACCACGGTGTTCTCTAGTGAGCGTGTCATCGCTGACGGCAACGGCAGCCAATACGACCCCTGGCGCGATTACAGCCAAGTACAAGCGAATTGGCCGCACTGCACGGCGGACGAACTGCGCTCGACCTGCCGCAGCATTGCGGGGGTCGCGCCGAACCATGCTTCTGTCGCAGGCTTTACGTGGATTTACGCGACAAAGGCGCACACGGCGTACGATCACATCTCGCCGCCAAACTCGCGTGTCTCGGATTGTGCGCGGGACAGTTCGTCCGAACCGGGAGCCTCGAACTCGGCGATCGCAGCACGGAGCCAGCATGCCGGTGGCGTGAACGCGGCGATGGGGGATGGCTCCGTCCGCTTTGCGTCCGAGCAGATCGATCTGGCAGTATGGCGACAACTGGGCTCGCGCAACGGTCGCGACTGAGTCAAAGCAAGGATGAAATCGGAAAGATGAAGGCTGACCAATGCCTCCCCGCCTTTCCCTCAAGCCTGCAGCCTCAAGTCTCCCGCCTGCCCCCTCACACGTCGCACAGTTCCACCGCCTGCTTCAGGCCGGCGAGGGGATCGCGCGTCGGGATGAACTCGTGGCCCACGTAGCCTTTGTAGCCCAGTTCGATCAGCTTGCGCATGATCGGCGGGTAGTTGATTTCCTGGTTGTCGTCGAGTTCCGCGCGACCGGGATTGCCCGCCGTATGGATATGACCGATCACATCCTTGCACTCTTCGAGCCGGCGGATCACGTCGCCGTTCATGATCTGCACATGGTAGATATCAAACAACAGCTTCACCCGCGGCGAACCGACCCGCCGCACGATGTTGGCGACGTAGTCGATGTCGTCCCCCTGATAACCGGGGTGCCCCTTCATCGGATGTGAGCTGTCACGCGTGTTGAGATGTTCGAGGCAGATCGTGACTCCCTTTTTCTCGGCGTGAACGGCGAGCTGCTTGAGCGCGGCGACGCAGTTGTCGGCCCCTTCCGCGAGGGCGATCTCGCCGCTGGCGGGGTCTTCAGCGTTCTTCCATTTGTAGCCGGTGAACGAGATGACGTTGGGCACGTTCGCGGCGGCGCAATCGTCGATCATTTTCGTCGTGACGGCGATGACTTCAGCGTGGTAGGCCGGGTTGTTGAGTCCCTTCATGAACGGCGCCCCGGGCATCCCGTTGGGAGCAATGGCGCAGGTGAGGCCGTGCTTCTTGAGGGTGTCCCAGGTCTCCGGGCCGCAGATTTCCACCGATTTGCAGCCGAGCGATTTGGCAATCGCGCAGGTCTGGTCGATGGTCCATTTGTCGCCGCCGACGTTGAAGCACCAGAAGACGACGGAATGCTGAATACGGCCCTTGAGAGTCAGTTCTTGAGCGGACACGGAAGAGGTTCCCAGTTGGAGATACGAAGCAGTCGCTCCCACGGCGACCGCGGACTGCAGGAGATCCCGACGAGACAGAGACATGCCGATCGCTCCGATTCAGGAGTCACGGGAGGACGTACAAGTGCTGAGAGTCAAGAGCCAAGAGCCAAGAGTCAAGAGTCAAGAGTCAAGAGTCAAGAGTCAAGAGCCAAGAGCCAAGAGCCAAGAGCCAAGAGCTGAGAGCTGAGAGTTGAGAGTTGAGAGCCACAAAGCTATTCGACCGAAGTATTCCGCACTTGGCTCTTAGCCCTCAGCACTTAGCCCTTAGCCCTTGGCCCTCAGCCCTCAGCCACTCCGACCACTATTCGTCAATCATCACCTTGGCCGCCGGCTTCAAGTAGGCGTCATCGAGTTTGCCGACGGACCAGAGCAGTCCGCGCGTCACGAGATCGAGATAGCGAGGATCGGTGACCGTGACGTTGTTGTGCCCCAAAGTCGTGGCGAAGACCTTCGTCTTGCCGTTGTAAGTGTTCGTCCAGACGCAGGTCGCCGAGGCGGTCTTGTCGGCCCCTTTCTCGTCTTTCCACAGTTGCTGGCCTTGGGCCAGGGGCTGAGCCGTTTCGAGGAGTTTGCCGGCGGCATTGTTGTAGAGTTCTTCGTTCGCCGTCGTCCAGTTTTGCATTCCCTTGGTGATCGGATGGTCCTCCTCGACAAACGAGATGGCGATAGGGACTTGCGGCCCGTGACCGGTGCTGGCCAGGCCGGTGAAGTCGAACCAGGGCGTGGTCTTGGGATAACCCTCGGTCCGGTAACTGTGCATTCCACAATGGAGGATCACTCCCGGCAGCCCCTTGCGGTGGGGCTGAAGAATCTTCTCGACCGTCTTGAGGTCCTTGACGTCGGAACAGCATTCATCATGGACGACGACGTCAAATCCCTTGGCCCAGTCCTCCTTCTCGTACCACGGGTTGAGATGCCGGGTGCCCGTATCGGGGTCATAACTGATGGCCCACTGCACGTTGGCGCGGGCAGAGACCCCCTTCGTGAGGAGTGCCTGCTGCTGTTTGTAGTCGTGACAGCAGCCGCCGATGATGAGGAGCGCACGAATGGGCTTGGTCTCTTCCGCCGAGGCCGAAGAGGGTCGCCAGAGGGCCAGCCCGAAGCTGGCGGTGATCAGACTCGCGATCAAGAACTGAGTTCGGGATCGGCAGCGCATGGCAACTCCTGGTGAAGGTGACAAGAAGTTTGGAAAGTATGCGACTTTCGGTCGGCTTGTGCGAGCGTACGTGGTGCGGCCGGTGAGGGCCGGGTCCATGCCCATCCTGCCCCTGCAATGAAAAAACCATCGGATCGCGGTGGAGTTCCGCAATCCGATGGTTGGAGTTGGTCGCCATCCTTCGGTGAGGATCCGAGGGACTAGATCCCAATGAAGTAGAACGTGTCGCCAGCGTTGCCGGAACCTTGGCCGATGATCAAATTGGTGCCGAACGAAATGGCGGTGAAGCTACCGACATAACCGCTGGTGCTGGCGCCGGTCGCCCGCACAAAGGAGATGTTCCCGCCGAGTTGCAGGTAGGCGCCGGCGCCGACTTCAAGGTCCTCAGCCAACAGGGTGAAGGTCCCGGTGGGGCCGAGTTGGGTGCTGAAATTCAGCACCGAGCCGAACTCACCGCTCACGGTCGAATCTGTGTAGACGAGATACTGTTGACCCTTGACTTCCGCACTCGCTTGATCGGCGACGCCGAAGAAAGCGAACGCTGCCGTCAAGACGCCGACGAAACACATGGGACTCTTCATTTGCCGATCTCCTGTTCGCACCCGAGACTCGGGCGCAGGTTTTCGGAACTGGATTGTTGAACATGCGCCTGCACGCCCCTTCTAGTTCCCCACGAAACTTGATTCTGAACGACTGTTGTCCAGCACCCGGTACGGTGCTCCGTGACGATCTGCCTGTGACCAGTCGGGACTCGCCATGCACCAGGTATGAGTGCGCGGACGACCCGCCGGCAGCACCACATTCACTTGCGTTGTTCGGCTTTGAGCATCAGGCTCAAAGCGGCTTCGGCCGAGAATTGAAACGAATCGCACAGGACGTTGTGCTGCTCCCGGAAACTGGCAGCTGAATAGCCGTGTTCGCGTTCCAGCATCGACTTCCAGTTTTCCCATCCCGCGGGCGACAGTTCATCCAATTCCTGGGCCGTCTCAGGATCGAGGCGTCCGACGGCCCACTGGATGTAGTGCGCACGAAAGAACTGAGCCGCGTCGAGTTCACAATCGGTCCCGTGCATCACACGGCTCCTGGCCAGAAAAGACATTCGTCGTTCACCATGTCCCCAGACCGGATTAAGGCTTCTTGGGAACTGCTGGCGGTTTGGGGAGCGGTGCGGCCGGCGTCGGGGCCTTGGGTTCCGGGACGGCCGTTGCCGGCGGCTTCGGGAGCGGGGTTCCCGCGGCGGGGCGGTCTTTGGGTTGTTTCTGATCGGGATCAGCTTTGCCTCCGGCAGTCGGATCGCTCTTCTTCGGGCGATCGGGAGTCACGCTGTTTTCATTGTTCGGCTGCTGGCCGGGATTGAGCTTCGGGCGTGGCGAGGCAGGATCGCGATCGGCCTTGGGTTTGGCGCTGCCTGTCTTGGGCTTGTCCGTGTCGGCGTTCCCTTTGCCATCCCCTTCGGGTTTGAACGTCGATCGTGCGCCGTCTGCTCGAATCGCTTTGACCGCGAACGTTGAGAAGGTTTGCTGACGGAATGTATCGGCGTAGAAATCGGGCCAACTCGTGTTGCTGAAGAACTGCACTTTGCGGAACTGCGCCGGTGCGACGTCCACGAACACGATTTGATCGGCATAGCGCATGGTCACTGCGCTGTAGGGAATCGCGTAATACTGCTGCTCGTAGTTGACGACGACGTAGTCAACACAGCCGCCTTCGCTGAACACCACATCGACGACTTGTCCGGCGGGTTGATCTTCCTGGATCAACACTTTGGATTTGAGCAACACGCTCAACTTCTGCACGCGCACGGTCTTTGGCGGGTCCGCGGCGATAGCCCAATCTCCTGTGATGGCCATTGCGAGTCCCATGACCAAACATTGCTTCAACATGTCCATCTCCCTTTGCGACTGGGCGACATTGCCGCCAGGCTCGGAAACCAACGGTCCGCGACTTGCGAGGGTCAACCAACGAAAAAAGCCGACGTGGCAAACACTCTTCGTGAAAGAGTTCGCCACGTCGGCCTACTAAGGAACGCGCCCTCCGGGACTTGCCGGACTGCGCTTTCTCTGGTCTCCCGAGGTGTTGTCACGCCGACTGACTGGATCAGTCGGCCTGACGGGAGTAGAGCATAGCCTGACTAATCCGAATAGATAGCCACATTCCTCCAATTTGGGAATTTAGCGGAAGATCACCGATGCCAAGCGAGGAACCGATTTTGACATGCACAGTCGAACGACAACTACGCTAATTCCGTGTCGATGTTCCACTGTGGAATGAGCAGATTGGTAGGCGACATGCCGCTCATGAGAAATCTGCGCGGGCGGCTCCATGTAACGCGTCATAGCGAGTCTGCCCGGAAAGGCAACGCAGGCCGTCCGCACCAGATCAGTCGTCCATCCTATGGCACAGATCCACCGACTAGTCGTCCCTGGCAACTCGATCCCGCACCGGCGGTGCAGCCGTAGCAATGCAAACCGATTTGAATTGGACGTTGGGCGTGCTGTTGCAGGTCGAAGTCGTGAATCGTCTGCGGCAGACCATCGGCGAGGGGAAGTTCGAGCATCTGGTTGAAATCGCAGTCGAACAGGCGTCCGGTCCAGTCGACCGAGAGGGTGTTGCGGCACATCAGGCCGTCGAGCGTGTGGGGGTTGAAGGCGTCAACAAGCTTTTGCAGGTACTCGTCGAGACGGCCCTGGGTGATCAGGTCGTCCAGAAACCGGCTGATCGGCATGTTGGTGATCGTGAAGAGTTGCGTGAACTCAACGCCGTACCGGCTGCGCAGCTCCCGGCGGTAGGCCTCTTCCAGTGACTCCTGCGGCGGCGGCAGCGAGGGTCCCACCGGGTTGTAGACCAGCGTGAGGCTGAGTCCGGCGCCGGGCATCCCGTACCCGAGTTCATTGAGTCGGCGGAGCGCCGCGATCGACTTCTGGAAGACCCCATCGCCGCGCTGCTGATCGGTGTTCGACTCCAGATAGCAGGGAAGCGAGGCAATGATCTCGACGCGGTGCCGGGCGAGGAATTCCGCAAGGTCTTCGTATCCGGGTGCCATCAGGATGGTGAGATTGCAGCGGTCAATGAGGCGTCGCCCGCCATCGGCAGCCGCTTCGATGAGGTAGCGAAACAGGGGATGCATTTCCGGGGCCCCGCCGGTGATGTCAAGCGTCGGAACGTTCGCTCCGTGCATGACCCGCAGGCAGGCGTCGGCGGTCTCGCGCGACATGCTCTCCCGACGATCCGGGCCGGCGTCGACGTGGCAGTGACGACACGTCTGATTGCAGACTTTGCCGACATTGATTTGCAGGACCTCAATTCCATGCGCGGCCAACGGCCCAGTTTGCGCCGTTGCAAGCGATCTCTCAAACGGCGTGATCCCCCGCGATTCCGCCTGCCGCAATAGGTCACGCTGATAAGCGGCGGCCGCAAGGGGGCTGTGCTGACGCAGCAGGGAGAGGCGGGGAGTGGTGGTGGTCATGAAGGTCGTTCATCGGGTCCGAAAACTGAAGGGAATCAACACATGGGCGAACACTTCAACAGCACGCGTCCTCTACTCCGCAACACGGTCCAATGGACTCCGTCGTTTCGCGATAGTTCAGCCCCTTGGTCTCTCGCGCAGTACGGCGCACGGATCGACGGCAATTGAAGGGTGCGGCCGCTTCGAGGGGAACGTCGACGCGCGGCTCGATGGGATCGAAC
>JANRLN010000337.1:0-25895 GCA_033762515.1 Planctomycetaceae bacterium | reverse complement strand
GCCGGGACTGAGGACTTCGATCACCGTCACCACTTCGTGAGTCGCGCGGTCGCGAATCGTCAGATAAGCTTCGCTGATCTCCGCATCCGGGACGGTGATGCCAGTGACTGGTTCCGTCTCCAGCAGGGCCGTCGTCTGCGTGGCAAGTCCGCCGTTGCCAGCCCAATCCGCGGTGCGATGAATGACGACGTCGGGAACGAACGACCGCGGCTTTGGGTCGTCGCTGCCGCCGATGTAGACCCGTTCTTCGACGAGGGCGTAGTACTCCAGCGACAACTGGGGCAGCAGCACCTCGCGCGAGACGGCGATCATTGATTGATGCACATCCGGCCACAACGCCGGATGCTCCAGAAACGGGTCCATGCCGGGAAATGGGGAGGGCATCGCGGAAATCCTCTGCAGACAACTGGCTCCTGTGATCATCCCATGCCGCCTTGGTCTGAATCAATCGCGATCCGTCATTCCCACTGCTATGATCGACCGATCGAATGGACCATCACACGGCGACGACAGTGAGTACCAGCCCACAGTCCGCCGCCCACTGCCCACTGACGATACACCATGCCTGACCATTGGATCGCCGACCGGATGCGCCACATCGACGCGTCCGGCATCCGCAAAGTCTTTGACCTCGCCGCCACGCTGAAGAGTCCGATCAACCTGAGCATCGGACAGCCCCATTTCGACACTCCGGCGCCTGTCAAACAAGCGCTGTGCGAGGCCGTCAATGGGGGCAAGAACGTCTACAGTCAGACACAGGGGATCAAGCCGCTCCTGGAAATGATCCAACAGGGAGTGACGGCTCAGTACGGTCATCCCGATCGGCAGGCCTTCATCACCAGCGGCACGAGCGGCGGGCTGATGCTGGCCCTTTCCGTGCTGGTGAACCCCGGCGACGAAGTGATCTGCTTCGATCCGTGGTTTGTCATGTACAAGCATCTGACGACCCTCGCCGGCGGGACGACGGTCCTGATCGACACGTATCCCGACTTCACGATCGACCTCAACAAAGTTCGCGACGCGATTTCGCCGCGAACGAAAGTGATTCTCGTCAACAGTCCCTGTAATCCAACCGGATATGTCGCCAGTGAATCAGAGCTCCGCGGCCTCGCGGAACTGGCGCGAGAGAAGGACATCGTTCTCATCAGCGACGAAATCTATCGCGTCTTCTCCTATGACCAGCCCTGCGCCAGTCCGGCGATATGGAATGACCAGACGCTGGTGATCGACGGTTTCAGCAAGTCGCATTCGATGACTGGTCTGCGACTGGGCTGGGCCCACGGTCCGAAACAGATCATTCAGGAGATGATCAAGCTGCAGCAGTTCACGTTCGTGTGCGCGCCGCAGCCGGTGCAGTGGGCGGGGATCGCTGCGTGGAGCTGCGACATCTCCGACCGCGTCGCCGACTACAAACGCAAGCGAGACCTGATGGTGAATGCGTTACAAGACCTGTACGACATTCGCGGGGCGCACGGGGCGTTCTACCTGTTTGTGAAGGCCCCCTGGGGGACGGCGTCGGAGTTTGTGGCGGAAGCGATTCGCAATGAACTGCTGATCATCCCCGGAAACGTCTTCAGCCAGCGCGACACCCACTTCCGGTTGTCATTCGCCGCGGAAGATGCAACGCTGCTGCGCGGCGTCGAAGTCTTGCGGCGAATTGCGAGGCGCTAGCGATCAAGGGACCGCGGCCCCTCTGTCGACGTCGCATCCGGCGACCCGTGAAACCACGTCTTGCCCCATTTCAGCAAGGCGGCCAGCCGGTCCATGCCGAGAGCGCGGTAGCGGCTTTCGATTTTCACGAGACTGGCGTAGTCATCGAAGAAAATCTGCCGCGCGCGGGCAATTGCGTCCGCGTGCAGGCCGTCGAAGTGGAGTTCCAGGTAGGCCAGAAGCGAAAGATACTGCTGCCAGCGGCGTGCTCGATCGAGAGAGGACCAGAGCCCACGGGAATGGACGCGGTAAAGCGTCATCGGTTCCGGCAGATATCCCAGGCTCCCTTGTTCGCAGTGCAGCAAATGGAGTGCATAGTCACCGTTGATGAGGTACCGGTGCCAGGCGGGAAACGAAGTGATCAACCCGCGCCGATAGGTCATCGAAGACAAGGTCGTGACGCAATTGGCGCAGAGCAGTTCCGGCAGCGATACGACGGTCGTGCGCGGCGGAGTGGTTAAAATCTCTCCCGGCGATTCTCGCCCGTCGCGTTCCACCAGGACGGCATGAAAGCATCCCGACCATTTCGGGTGCGCATCGAGCGCCGCGACGACCTTGGCCAGCTTGAGGCGATCGGTCCAACAATCGTCTCCTTCAAGGATGGCGATGTAACGACCGCGACATTCTTTCCAGGCACTCTCCAGATTGCGGGAGAGGCCAAGGTTGGCGGGACGAGGCAGTCGCCGAAACCGATCGGGGAACTCCTTCAACAGGACATCCAGGATCTGAGGCGTCCGGTCTGTGGAGCAGTCATCAGCAACGAGAACCTCCATGGCGGGAGCGTCGAGCTGACCGAGAATGCTGCGCAACGCCTGTTCAATGTACCGCTCATGGTTGTAGGTGAGCACGATCACGCTGACGACCGGTCCGTCGACCACGACTCCGGAAGCTCCCACCCGGTCCCCCAAGGGGTCGATCATGACTGGGACTCCTCCACAGAGGGAGATCGGCCGCGGATCAAGTTCGACAGCCAGCGCAAGGGCGCTGTGACGCGCCAGGAGGTCGAACGCTTCATGGCGGCGACAATTTCCGAAAGGCGCTCCGCTTCCTCAGCGATCCCGTACCGATCTCCCGGACTGACGTAAAGCTGCGGCGACCAATCCGGCGGATCCGCGCGGTTCGTGGCGACGTACAGGATGGCTGACGACGCATCATGAGGCCGCAATCGTTGGAGATGACGCGGATCTCCTCGCAAGTAAGTGAATCGGTCCGCGGTGAAGCTGCCGGACAGCGGCCAGACGAGCGAACCTCCACATAGCTGTTGAGCCGCGCTGCTCACGTTCTTGAAACGAACTTCGAGGGCCCGAGACCAATCCATCGGGCTTTCGGACTTAATCGCGGAGGATTCAGCTGCACCGGCGAGCAAAGGCGAATACACGACCAGGAGTCCGTCGGGTCGCAAGACTCTCCGGGCTTCGTCCAACCATTGATTCGAGTCGTTGGCTGTTGATTCCGTATTCCAATAAACCAAGTCGTACGTCTGATCGGGCGCCGGTATCGACGGATTCGGCGCCAGGCAATATCGCAGACTTGCAGCGCCCGCGTTCGGAAGGGGGGCGTCCCCATGGCAGACAAGCCCCAAGACGCTCTGCGCAGACTCAGCGAGAAATTCTGTCGCTGTGCCGTCTCCGCAGTTGATGTGCAGCACGTTCCGCTGGACCGCCCATTCGCGGATCATTACGGCAGGATGCCAGTACCGTGTGAGCAGCCCGCCGCGGCGCAGTATCGGCGACGAATCGGGCGCCCGCGCTCCCGCAGCAGCGGAACTCAACGCCGGGCGCGGCACGCGCGCGCTCAACGCGAGCGCCGATGGGAAGTCCCAGGCGTGAATGCGGCATTCGGCGAATCCGGCACGCAACGGCCAGGTCCACGCGTCGGCGCCGAATTCCGTATGCACCCGGCAATCTGCGGGATGCGAAACGTCGCCATGATAGGACGGCACGCGACCGGCGCAGGATCGGCTCATGCGCGTCGTTAAGAGGGGAACGGTCAACAGACAACGTCCCCCGGGAGCGAGGACGCGCCGACACTCCTGCAGCGCCAGCAGGGGATCGGGGATGTGTTCCAGTGTGTCGGAGTGGATCACAACGTCAAAACTCGCGTCCGCAAACGGCAGGCGCTGCAAGTCGACCGCGGGATACTCGACGAGTTCATGAAGCGGCATCCGTTCCAGCCAGGCCGACAACCAACCGGCTTTGTTGACCTCGAGGACGCGCAGCGACTGCCAGCGAGGATCGATCACAAAGTCACGAAACAGCCCCTCAAACTCCCATTCGGTCATGAACGCTGAAGCGAGCGCGAGACTGCGCCAGGTGCTGCCGCAATGAACGCAGTGTCGTCCCTGCTGACGATCAATGACTGCGACCTCGGCGGGCGATAACTCCCAGGCCTGGATCAATTCCGGCCACAAGACCTGGCGCTCGGCAAATTCGACGCCGCCGCAACACGAGCACGCGGGCGGCATGTGAGTCCGCGGTTCAGGCATAGGGCGCCGTCTCCACTCGGCGTTCCGCGATCCAGTTCGGCCGCAACAGGCTGCAGAAACCGCGCACCCCCTGGACCGGATAACGCCGTCCCAATCCGGTCAGGTTTTCGAGATCGAACTCCAACTCTCCGGTATCGCTGCGGTGGCATACTTTTCGATAAGCCAGCGCCACTTCGAATGCGATGCGATATCTGCCCGCAGCCAATGTCTGACCGGGAATGACCCAGGTCTGTGTAATGCGACTCGGGAGCGTCGTCGGGGCATGTCCCGCTTCCGCGTCGTCGTAAAGTGTGTACGCCAATTCGGCTCCGTATTCAGAGAGCAGCCGGAAACCGAAGATCAACCCCTCCAGCGGTTGCAGCACTTCGATCGTCGCCCCCACTTCCAGCGGCTCGCCGGTGTCCCAGAGCGTGCTGGCCGTCGGCGGACGCACCCATGCCCGGAGCAATTTCGCGAACTCATCGCCCGACGCGCCGTTCCACTCCGACGCCGCCGATTCCGCAACGTGCGACGAGTACTGCAGCGCTTCGTGAATGCCGCCGTCGACGACCACTTGCCCCGCTTCCAGAACGATGCCGCGCGAGCAGAGGCTGGCCAGAGCTGCCGGATTGTGACTGACCAGCAACACTGTTCGCCCGGACGACTCGGTCAGGGACCTCAGCCTGCCGAGACACTTCTTCTGAAAGGGGAGATCACCGACAGCCAGGACTTCATCGATAATCAGAATCTCCGGTTCGAGATGGGCGGCAACGGCGAACGCCAGACGCAAGGCCATGCCGCTGGAGTAGTGTTTCACGGGCATATCCAGGAACCGTTCAATCTCGGAGAAATCGACGATGGCGTCGAACTTCCGCGACACCTCTCGACGCGACATGCCCAAGATGGCGCCGTTGAGGAATACGTTTTCCCGTCCCGTCAGCTCCGGGTGAAACCCGGTTCCCACCTCCAGCAAACTGCCGATGCGTCCGTCGATTTCAATCCGTCCCGCCGTGGGGTGGAAAATTTGAGACAGCAGCTTCAGCAGCGTGCTTTTGCCGGCGCCGTTGCGACCGATGACTCCGACGACCTCCCCTTGCTGCACTTCGAACGAGACACCTTGCAGCGCCCAGAACAGCTCAGGGGGCGGGGTTCGACGCGTGAGCCGCTTCCAGCCTTCCACCAGTTCCTCGGTGATCCGAGTGGATCGCGGCTGCCGCTCCACACGAAACGCCTTTCCGAGACCTTGAATTCGCAAAACTGTCGACGACATGCGCTCTAGATCCGTTCCGCCAAGTCACGGTCCATGCCATGAAACAGCCGCCAGGCGAACAGCAGACAACTGCTGATCAGCCCGCCCGCCGCAACCGTTGCCAGCAGGCTCGGCGGAGGGGCGCCAATCAGGCTCCACCTCAACCCATCCAGCAAGGTCGCCAGCGGGTTGAGCGCATAGAGCCACCGCCACCGGTCGGGAATCAGGCTCTCAGATGCATAGATCACGGGACAGAGAAAGAAACCCATCTGCAGCAGGAACGGCACCAAGTGACCGACATCGCGATAGCGGGCATTGAGGCCGCTCAGTCCAACGCCGGCCGCGACGGCCGCCAGTACGATTCCACTCACCCAGAACGGCAGCAGCAGAAACGCCCAACCCGGTTGAGCGCCCAGAATCTGCAGCACCACGATCGATGG
Source organism: Planctomycetaceae bacterium (assembly GCA_033762515.1). Classification (GTDB taxonomy): domain Bacteria; phylum Planctomycetota; class Planctomycetia; order Planctomycetales; family Planctomycetaceae; genus DSVQ01. The sequence goes on along the minus strand of JANRLN010000337.1, from coordinate 20,032 downwards.
CAGCAAGGCGACAACGTAGTCAGTCAGTCCGACCGCCGTCGCGGCCAACGGAATCAACACCCGCGGAAAATAGATTTTCGTCAGGATGCTTCGGCTGCGGACCAGGCTTTCCGACATGTCGGTGACAAGTGTGGCGAACAATTGCCAGGCGAGAACGCCGACGAGAGCCGTAGCGGCATAGGGTAAGCCGACGGTGGTCGGTTGCCGATTCAGCAGGGTGAACAGGATCACGAAAATTGCCACCGACGCTGCCGGTCGCAGAATCGCCCAGCCGATACCGACGGCCGCCTGACGATACCTGACGGCCAGATCGCGGGCTGCGAGAATCAACAGCAAGTCCGCATACCTCAGCAGCGAGCGAACGCTCAGCCCGCCGATGGGGTCATGGGCATCGATAACGAGCCTTATCGAAGTCCGCGAGTTCTCGTGCTCCAGAATGGAGGCGGAAGGCCTGGTCGGCAACGGGGTGTCGGCGCTCATACTTCCGAGAATTGTAGCCGGATTCTGGGACCGGAGACAGTCGCCTGCGAATGATCCGAACGGCTCGACGATCCGCAGTCTGTCCTGCGGTCGTGGAGACCGCAACATTCCCCAGCATCGACGACCGGCCGTTTGCGGCATCAGGGTCCTCATCCTGAGTGGACCGAAGAATTGCAGCCGCGTTGTGGACACCGCATCCTGAGCGGCCTTTAATGCTGGTTTCGTCGTGATGGGACTTCAAAATCGGAACGATGCATGACGCTGCGGCAATCGGCTTCGGCCTGTCAGCCACAGGACGACGACCGCCCACCGCTGCGCGTGCTCTTCACCATCGGCTCGCTCGGCGGCGGGGGAGCGGAGCGGCGATTAGTCGAACTGCTGCAGCACCTCGATCGAAGGCGATTCGCTCCCTCGATCTACCTGATGGAACGGCGGGGAGCCTTGTTGCCCGAGGTCCCCGACGACGTGCCAATCGCGGCATGGAATGATCCGGCCGGCAAGCAGAACCTGCTGTGGCGAGGTCTCGGCCGGATCGCGCCCGCACGCACGCGATCGTTGCACCTCTCGCGGCAGCTCGACCAACAGCCGGCGGACGTCATCGTCGGCTGGATGCTGCAATCCGCTTATGAAGCCGTCGGTCCCGCTCGTCGACATCGTATCCCGCTCGTGAGCTGCGCCGTGGTGTCGCCGGAGGCCGACATGGCGACGGCGTTTCCGCAGCAATCGCAGCGCAAACAAAAGACCTTGTGGACATTTCAGAACTCCGCCCGCGTCATCGCCAACTCAGTTCAGCTCGAACAGCAGATGCGACAGTTCTACGGACTCGCGCGGGAACGTCTGGCGGCCATCCCGAATTTGAGGGATTTTGAGCGACTCGACCGATTGGCCGCCCAGTCCGCTCCGGTTCCCGTCGGCCGGGGGCCGCAGCTGATCGCCCTCGGCCGATTACACCCGCAGAAGGGGTTTCTGGACCTGTTGACGGCTCTGGCCGAGTTGCGAGCCGCCCGATTTCCGGAATGTCGGCTGGAGATCCTGGGTGAGGGTCCACAACGCGGGGAAATTCACGAGGCGATCGCCCGCATGCATCTGGAAGACGCCGTCACGCTCCGCGGTTTCGTAGAGAACCCGTATCCCGACGTTGTTTCGGCCGACGTTGTTGTTCTGTCGTCGCATTACGAAGGACTGCCGAATGTGCTGCTGGAAGCGCTGGCACTCGGCGTTCCCGTGGTTTCGACCGATTGTGCGACGGGTCCCCGAGAAATCCTCGAAGACGGTCGCTGGGGACGACTCGTCACCGTGGGAGATCCACAAGCGTTAGCGCATGCGATCGCCGAAACATTGCACCAACTGCCGGAATCCCGCACGACAGCCCAAGCGGCGTCGGCGGCCATTCGCGCCCGGCATGACATCCGTACCGGAGTGCGGCGCTTTGAAGATTTGCTGTTCGAAGTCGTCCAGCAGCACCGGGAAACACGAAAGTCGAGAGTTGAGAGTCGAGAGCCAGACGACACCTGCGACAGATCTCCGGTCCCGTACTCGACCCTCACCCATCCACCCGCACCCCTCCGTCTCCTGTGTTACATCGGTTCTCTCGACGCGGGCGGCGCAGAGCGGCAGGTTGTGGAAATCTTGCGGCATCTGGATCGGTCGCTGTTCAAGCCTTTGCTCTTGCTGGCCCATCGCCGCGGACCTCTGCTGGCCGAAGTCCCCGAAGATGTGCCCGTACTTTGCGCGACGCCGAACTCACCCTTCCAACTGCCGGGGATGGCGCGCTGGCTGCGCTGGAGACGAATTGCATCCATCCTGCATGAACAGCGTATTGATGTGGTGTATGACCGCACGTATTTGGCTACGCTGGATACCGCCGTCGCCTGTTGGCTGCGGCCGACGCCGCGTGTCTCCGCCGCGGTCGCCGATCCGCACGTGCAGTTCGAAATGTACGCACGCCGCCCGCGATGGTTGTGGCGCACAGTAAGCAGTTGGGCCTATCGGTCGGCCCGATACGTTCTGGCGAACTCCGAGGGGCTGCGTGAGCAACTCATCCGATATTGGCGGTTACCGCCGAATCGGGTGGTCCTGCAGCCGAACGCCTACGATTTCGATCGGATTGATCGACTGGCGACCGAACCTGGAACCCCTTCGGCGGCGGGTCGCGTAGTCCTGCTGACGGTCGGCAGGATCGATCTCGACAAGGGGCACCGCGACCTTCTGGCAGCCTTGCAGTCGCTGGTCTGCGAGCGCGGTCACCCCGAGTTGCTGTGGAGAATCGTCGGCGGCGGTCCTGACGAAGCGGGATTGAAAGCAGCCGTCGCCGCTGCGGGATTGGCAGCCAACGTCCAGTTTGCGGGTGTCGTGACCAATCCCTTCCCCGATTACCGTGCAGCCGATCTGTTCTGCCTCCCTTCGCGGACGGAAGGTCTTCCCAATGTGTTGATTGAAGCCCTGGCCTGTGGGACTCCGGTGTTGTCAACCGACTGCCCCAGCGGGCCGCGGGAGATCCTGCAGGAGGGCGCGTATGGACGACTCGTCCCGGTGGGAGATCCGCGTGCACTGGCGGATGCGATTGAAGATTTCTGTCGCCATCCGCAACCCTGGCGCGATCAGGCGGCAGAGGGGCGTAGAGCCGTCAGAGAGCGCTATGCAGCGCCGACCGTGATCCGCCAACTCGAGGCCCTGCTCCTGCGGGTCCGGGAGCAAGGTTGATCGCTCAGTGGGCGCCGCTCCCGCTGAGCACCACGGAGACCGTGCGCAGCAGGATTTTGAGGTCGTTCAGCAGACAGCAGTTCTGCAGGTAGAGCAGATCGAGATTCACTTTGCGTTTGAAGCTCTCGACATCGGTGTCGTAGCCGTTGATGATCTGAGCCAATCCCGTGAGTCCCGGTTTGAGCCCCAGCCGGTTGATGTAATTGGGCACCTGTTCGGACAGGGTCTCGATAAATTCGGGACGCTCGGGGCGCGGTCCGACCAGGGACATTTCCCCTTTGAGGACGTTCCACAACTGCGGGAGTTCATCGAGCCGGGTCTTACGGAGGAAGCGGCCGATGGGGGTCACGCGGGGATCGTTCTTGGTCGCCAATTGCGCGCCGTTCTTTTCGGCGTCGATGCGCATGGTGCGGAACTTATAGAGCACAAAGGGCTTGCCGAATGCAGAACCGCGCCGCCGGTCGCTTCCCGGATGCCGCCGTTCCATGCCGTCGGGCGGCATTCCGGCCCGTGCGGTTCGCCGATCCCGTTTCTTTTCCCGCAGATTCAAGCCGACGCGTCTCTGAGAGAAGATGATCGGCCCCGGCGACGTCAGGCGAACCAGGACGGCCACCAGCAGCATGACCGGCCAAAGGACCATCAGCAGCGCCGAGGCGCCGACGATGTCGGTGATGCGTTTGAACAACCGCGTGGTCTCGCCCAGACATCGCGTATTGCGGCGCGGGCGTTCCAGACGCAGGTTGGTGAGCCACTGCGGCGAGGGCAGGCTGTCGTCAGCCACGTACTGATCGAAGATGTCGGACAGATCCGACCCCGTGCGGGGCGGTTCCTCCAGCACCGAAACGCTCATGGCTTCCCATTCCGCCAAGGGGCAGACTCGTCCGAGACGGATCGTGCACACGATCCACGGATGCTCTCGGGAAACATAGGTCATGGAACGTTGTCGTGCGGATTTCGCCGCAGCATCGGCGTACGAGAAACGCCCGCACAGGCGGCGCAACCCGCATGATTCGCCGAGTGCTCACAGACATCACGCCGATGGCGACGCCGGACTTTCGAGCAAGCGGCGCGTGGCGGCGAGTTCGCGGGCGAATCCGTCGATCATCTGGATTCTGCCCCCGTCCGGCAGGACTTCCCAGGTGTACGTCTCCACCTCAAGGTGCGGTGCGTACGGGAGATCCGGAAGGACTGACAGTGCCCGCTCCAGATCCGGGCGCGTTGTTCCCAGAGGTCCTAACTGCGCTGCGTCCACGGGCACATGAAAGTGAACTCGCCATACATCGGCCTCGGCAAATCCCGTCGGGGGGACGTCCAGGAGCTCTCGGCTGAGATCCAGCCAATGGACGACTGCACCGTCGGGGCGGCGGGCGAACGTCTGGTGCAGGTAACGCGGCTCGATGTACCGGGCCAGCGCCGCGCGAACCGCTCCATCGGTCATCACGTTGCGAGCTTCGATCGCGCAGCTGATGTGGACTTTGTTGATGCGGATTCCAGCGGCCTGCAGCGCCCGAATAGAAGCGACGACATCCTCGAACTCTACGGACTGATGACAAACGTCGTAGCAGACTCCCACGTGCTCCTGAACCGCGCCGAGGGCCTGCCGATCTGCGGCGCGTTCGCGAAGCATCCCGAAGAATGCCAGCGTCTCTGACGTGGTTTCCAGAACACACAGCGGTTCCGGTTCAATCGCCAGGCGAATGGAGCGCCCCGTCGAATCGTACAATCGAGCCAGTCCCAGCGCCGTACTGATCAGCCGCTCGCAGCAACGAGCAGTAAACTCAGGATCGGCCGCGAGGGACTTGAATCCCAGCGGTACGGTCGAGATGCTGCCGTCACAACCCGCGGGCAGCAGCGAAGCGAGCAGCCGGGCGCAGTCGAGCGTGTAGCGTTCGCGATCAGGGTTCGTCCAATCGGGCAGATAGACCTGCTCCTTGACGCGCTCGCTGTGAAAATCTCCGTAGGGGAAGGCGTTCAGCGTGTAGCAGGGGAGGTTCCGTTCCTGCAGAAACCGAGAGAACGATGCCGCGGCCTGAGGAGTCTGCAACTCATCGATGACCGACCGCGCCAGCCACAATCCGGCGGCGATCGGCTGCCCCGCCCCCTGGCGGATCGGCAGGGTGTAGTGCTCGATTCCCGCCAGAACTTCGTCAACCGTGCGTCCCGGATGGACGTTGGTGCAATAACTTAAAGGCAACGGGCACAACGACATGACGAAACCGTTCGGCAGAGGCTGCGAAAGGGGGGGCCGGTGGATTATACTGCCGGAGGCCGCAGCCCACGATCAACCCGCCGCTGACAGAACCTTCGCGATCTTTCGGGGTTCGATTCTCAGGGGTGGCAACGTCTGAAGCGACTGAGTCACGCGAGTTTTTGTGGCGACGATACAGAGCGCATCACCGGCAGCCGAAGAATCGGGATATCTCCACGACCCGGAGGTGCAGCTGATGCTGCGCGCCAAGGAGGGGGATGATGAGGCCTTTTCCCAGCTTGTCGTGGCCTACCAGGATCGTTTGATCAACATTTTTTACCACATTGTCGGCACGCAGGAAGCCGCCGAGGATCTGGCTCAAGACGTGTTTATGCGGATCTATCGGGCCCGGCATGGATATGTGCCGACCGCACGCTTTTCGACATGGCTGTTTCGCATCGCCAACAATCTCGCCAGCAACAAACGCCGCGACGCGGGTCGACGCAAGGAAGTGGCCCTGGTGGGATCGGAATCCGGTCCGCTCGGCGCCCGACCGGAAGAGCAACTCGCGACGGAAAAATCGGCCTTCATGCCAGCCCGGCAACTCGACAAGCAAGAGTTGCAAGGGGTCGTGCAGAAGGCGCTGGACGAGCTGAACGATCGACAGCGCATCGCGCTGTTGCTCCACAAGTTTGAGGACATGAGCTATCAGGACATCGGTGAAGCGATGGAGTTGTCCCCCGCCGCCGTCAAGTCGTTGCTGTCGCGGGCCCGCGAAAGCCTGCGGCAGGTCTTGGAACCCTACATGCAACTCGGAAAGTAAACCGAACCGACTTCACAGACCGCGTTGAGTGATATGGAAAAAGCCCTGCGACTGAACGCCGAGCAGCGCGAAGATCTGGTTGCCTATCTCGACGGCGAACTGCCGGACGCCGAGACGCAACACATCGATCAGGTGCTGGCACGCAGTGAGGTGGCCCGCCACGAGGTCGAAGCCCTCGCGCGGACCTGGGAATTGCTCGACCTGCTGGCCAAGCCGAACGCCCGCGCCGACTTCACAACGCGAACCCTGACGACGCTGAAGCTCTCCGAAGTTCAAACGTCGATGACCGAACAGCCCTGGTTCGGGTATGTTCGTCAGGGAGCCGCAGCCGTCGTCTGCCTCGCGGTGCTGGCGTTGTTTGCGACGGGCGGGTTCCTGATCACATCCCAGCTCGTTCCCAATCCCCAGGCCGAGTTGCTGACCTATTTGCCCCTGGTCCGCAATCTGGACCTTTACCTGGCGCTGAACGATTTCGAGTTCGCCGGAGAATTGCGGCGACAGGGCCTGTTCACCACGGCGGTCGCCGAAGGTGACCAGCAGGCCGCGAATGCGGCGCACGTGGCGCCCCAGTCCACCGCCGGAGTGACGCCGCAGGAATTGTGGCAGCGGTATGACGTCGTTTCGCGCTCCTCGGAAACGGAACGGGATCGCATCCGCCGTAACTGGGAAGCCTGGAACGGTCTGACGCCGGCGCGGCAGGCGCAAATGCAGGAACTGCATCGTCAGATCGCCCAGGAGCCGGCGGAATTCCATACCATGCTGGAAACGTACGCCCTGTGGCTGCAGACCTTGACGCTGGGCCAGCGGGAGGACCTCCGGCAAGCCGCCGACGCGGGGGCGCGGGTGGAACTGGTGCGTCGGTTTAAGTCTCAGCAGGATGACCAGAACGAGAAACGACTGTTCGAGCTCAGGATCGACTCCCGGATGCCGAAGTTGCCGCCGGTGCCGTTGACCAGCGACGAGTTCGCCGTCGTCATGGCCGCCGCGCGCAAGGAATTGGCGGCCGTCGACCGGCCCCGGATCGAAGCGATGCCGGCCGGGACCGAGAAGCACCTGGAAACCCTGAGGATCCTGATGTTCAACGTGCGCGAGCGAAAAGTCTCGGAGACGGCGGTGGACAACATCATCGCCGCCATTCCCAATGAGAAGGAACGGCAGCGGATCGAGCGCTATTCCCGGAAAGAGGACCGCGCGTTTCAATTGATGCAACTGGTGGGTCGGCAGATGTTTGAAGAGTTGCAGAAGGATTTGCCGAGCGACCAGGACCTGCAGGAGTTCTTCCTGTCCGACAAACTGTCAAGCGAGGATCGATTCGCTCTGATGCAGAAGCACCCCGTTGAATTGAAGCGCGAGCTCGAGCGGAAGTTCCTCGAACAAACCGACAACCCCCGAATGCGAACCGCCGGGATGGTTCGATGGCGGCTGATGGAAGTCATTTTTGGCGGTCCGCGCTTCCCCTTTGGCGGCGACCGCGGTCCCTTCGGCCCTGGCGGACGCGGCTTCCCGGAAGGTCGCGGCCCCGATGGACGCTTCGGTCCCGGCCAGCGACCACTGCGTCCCGGCGACCGGGATAATCCCGCGGCGGAAACGCCTCCCGCAGTGGAACAGCGCTGAACCGCCGGATCAGCGTGGTGTTGCCTCAGGGTGTGCCCGTTCTCCCTGGAGTCCATCAGCCCGGCATCTGTCCAGGATGCCATCAATGTCACCGTGACTGCGGGACGCCGGGCTGATCGATCGGCGCCAAGATTCTGCAGACCTTGGAACCGTCGCCAGCGGGTGTGCTCCTTGACAACACACTCTTCAAACGTTGCCATGCAGGGACCCTCGCTGTGAAAGGCCTCGGATGGATTCCCTGCTCGATCGGTTTCTGCGGTACGTTCGCCTCGACACTCAGTCGGACGAAACCAGCGCCACGTATCCCAGCACGGCCAAGCAACTCGTCCTCAGTCGCCTGCTCACGGACGAATGTCGGGCGCTCGGTCTGGCCGACGTCTCCATGGACGAGTTCGGCATTGTCATGGCCACCGTCCCCGGAACAACCCCGGTCCCGGCTCCCACGTTCGCGCTCGTGGCGCACGTCGATACGTCCCCCGAATACTCCTCGTCCCATGTGAATCCCCAGGTCGTCAGCAATTACGATGGTCGCGATCTCGTGCTGCCTGGGGACCCGTCCAAGGTTCTGCGTGCCAGCGAAAACCCGGAACTCGCCAAGTGCCTGGGACATACCCTCATCACAACCGACGGCTCCACGCTGCTGGGAGGGGACGACAAGGCCGGAATCGCCGTCATCATGACAGCCGCCGAGCGGCTGCTGCAGTCCAGCCGACCGCATGCCCCGGTGCGGCTCTGCTTCACCTGCGATGAAGAGATCGGCCGCGGCACCGACAAGCTCGATCTCGGGAAACTCAACGCCCTCTGCGGATACACGCTTGACGGCGGAGGACAGGGAGAGATCGACGGGGAGACGTTCTCCGCCGATCAGGCCATCATCACGGTCCATGGAATCAACACGCATCCATCTATCGGCAAAGGGACGATGGTCAACGCGGTGCGGATACTCAGCGACTTCCTGTCGCGACTCCCGACTGCTCGACTGGCACCGGAAGTCACCGATGGTCGCGACGGATTTCTCCACCCCTATCACATCGAAGGGGGAGTTTCGCAGGCGGCAGCGCGATTGATCCTGCGTGATTTTGAGACGTCGGCTCTGGCGGAGCAGGCGCAATTGCTGGAAACCATCGCGCAGACCCTGCGTGCCGAGCATCCGCGGGCGCGGATCGAAATCACGACCAAGCGCCAATACCGCAACATGCGCGACGGCCTGGTTTACGAGCCGCGAGCGATCGCCAAGGCCGAAGCTGCGATGCGCGCCGTCGGCTTGGAGCCCAAGCGCTCCATCATTCGCGGCGGCACCGACGGTTCGCTCCTGACGGAGAAAGGGCTCCCCTGCCCCAATCTGTCCACGGGACAGCACAACCCCCATTCCCCCTTGGAATGGGCCAGCCTTGACGAGATGGAAACGGCGACGCGGGTGCTGGTCGAACTCGCCGTCGAATGGGGCCGCGAACCCTTGACGTGAGATCTGAGTTTCACCGTCGCTGCCGCAACTATTGGTTGTCCCGCAGCTTGGGAAGATTGCGGGTCAATTCATCGATCGTCACGACGCCGTCCCGGTCTTCGTCCACCTTGGCGAACGCCGCTTCCAGGCGGGCGCCGGAAACTTCCGAGCGCTGCACTTTGCCGTCGCCGTCGCGGTCAAGCGTCTTGAGGAGCCGTTTGGCGACCACCTCGCCGACAGCACCCTGGCGACGGACTTCCGCGGCGACGTTGCGGGATTTGCCCTCTTGCCGCGGAATGGCGATGTCGAAGTAACCGATCAGCATCTCCTCCCACGACTGATCCCCCCACACCACCGTCTGGGATGGATCGGGATTGGCAAGATTCTCTTTGGAATTGTCGTACGTTGCGAACGCCGTCAGCCGCGACCCCTTGGGGACTTCGAGCGGCTCACGGAAGCGATAAGAGGTCTGCCAGTTGAAGTCGTAATGGGGCACGTCCAGCAACGTCTCAGTCTGTCCGTTGGGCCACATCATCTCATAGCGGAATGACTGGCCGCGCAGATGCATATGGGGCGACAGCGAGAGAAGCTGCAGATCAATCGGCGCCGTCACCGACTTCGACGCGAACGCCTGATCCGCCTTGTAAGGCGCGATCTCGAAACTGCGGCTGCGAGCGGACGCCGTCTGCACCTCATATTCGACGGCCTCGGGATCGACGAACGTCAGCCCAATCTTGGTGAGGTCGTCCTGGGCGGTTCCGTTGGGGGTGTAGTGGAGCTGGAAGATGAACCTGCAGCCGGCGGGGATGCGCTTGGCGTAGCCTTCGGGCAGTGGTCTGACGCGCATGCCGGGGACGTACGCAGTCACCATCTGGCCATCGTCATCTGTCACCTTACCACCCGGAGCGGCAAAGACGATCACGTGATGCACAATGGCCCGATTGCCGGGCACGATTTCAGCGGCGGAGAGCCACTTGTCTTCGGTCAGCCCCGGATCCACCGAGAAGTACTGATAGCGAACTTCTCCGGCCGCGGGAACGTGAAAAGGTTCCCCGGCCATGGCCACCACCAGATCTGGTTCGCGAGGCAGCTGCCAGCCGGTGGTGAATTCGCGCGGCGGCGGCGCCTGCGACAAGTCGCCTGCCGGAGCGCCCGCCGCCGACCACGCCTGAAAGAGTTCGACTTCCTTGTCCGTGAGTCGGTTGGCGTTGACGAAGTCCCCATGCCTTGGATCGGCGTGCCAGGGGGGCATCCGCTGTTCGCGCGTGACCTCGGCGATCATCGCCGCCCAACCCGCCGTTTCCTCGTAATCCGTCAGACTGAAGGGTCCGATTTCCCCGGCGCGATGGCACTCCACGCAATGAGCCTGCAACAGCGGGGCGATATGTTCCGCGTAGGTCACCGTCGCATCGGGCTGTTTCGATTTGGCTTTGCCAATCAGGCAGCCCATCGCTTCCGTTTCGGCGACGGCCACCGAGCGACCGGCGAGCAGGTCCTCGACGGCCGACTTGAGATCATGCCGCGTCGGCTCCGGACGGGAACGACCGCCGATCGCGTGCTGGTCGTCGATGCGACCGTGGTACCGGACGATGCCCTTGTGGTCGAGAACAAAGACTTCAGGAGTGCGTTGCGCCCCCAGCCGATCGGCAATGACGTTGTTCAAGTCCTTCAGGAACGGCAGGTTCAGCTTCGTCTGGCGGGCGAACGCCGCCATCTCCGTCAGCGAGTCGTGACGATTGGCGTCGAGCACGAACACTGCAACGCCCTGCCGTTCATAGTCGTCGGCAATGCGCTGCAGGACCGGGGCATACAGCTTGGCGAGGGGGCATTCGACTCCCAGGAATGCGACCACCTGCACCGGCCGATCGGCAAATTCGGCCGAAGTCCACGCCTTGCCCCGATAGTCCGAGAGCTTCCATTCACCGATCGGACGCCCCAGAACGGATGCGTCTGCTGCACACGCCGAAGGCAACACGGCGGCGACGGTCGAAATCACCAAGAAAAGTCGCGCAAACATCGACGATCACCCGTCTCTATGTCCAGTGGAAGTGGGTCGACACGCCTTATTCACCAGCGAATACCATCAGCAGGGCATGGCGGTTTCAATCGGTCGATTTCCCGCAGGAACTCAACCCCGAACTCGACGCCAGGTTTTGACCGGCACGCGACTTTCCGACATCGGCGTCAGCGGCTGTAGAATTTCGCCACGCGATACGGTTCGGTTGCCGTTCCGCGACGCAGTTCCACTACGAGCCGGGAACCCTCCCCCGCCCGGCCGTAAATCCAGAATTCTTCATGGGCCGCCGCCGTGGCGATCCGTGTCCGCGACGTCGGCTCGCCGAGCAATTTCGTCAGATCCACCATGAGCATCCCGGCAACCAACTGCGCCGGCGCGCCAAGCGTCTGGGGCGCCGGGGACGTCGTCGGCGTGTTTGAAATTTTCTTCCACGAGACCCCGTCGAACGAATAGCCCAGCTGCTCGAACCGCGACAAGGCTTCCGGGGACTGTGGTTCGCGGCGATGCGCCTCCACCAGCAGCGATACACAGCGCACCTCATCCTGCAGCAGCGTCAGGTAGTCATCAGCCAGTTCCACAAATTCGGGAGCAGTCTGCGGACGCAGCCGTTGCTCCTTCGCGACCAGCCAGCGCAGTAACGCCTCGCTGGCCTCTTTGGGTCGCTGCCGTTCACGCAGCTGCCGCGCCAATTCCAGCGCATCCCCTTTGGACGACGTTGCCACCTGGCTCAGGCGGTACATCAGTTCGGCGTCCCGATAGAGCTCCGCAGCCCCTTTGCGCTCGGGAATTTGCCGCTCGATCAATTCCGCGATTTCACGACCGTTCTTGCCATCGGGGGCGGCCTGCAGTTGAAGCTGTCGCAATTGGACTTCGGAGCCGAAAATGCGACGCAGGATCTGACGTTGAGTTGGTTCCGTCTTCCGGTAGGTCTCGGAGGGATGATCGGCATACTCTCGCGAGAGATCGGTGGGAAAGGGCGAACCGGGAGTCAGCGCGTCGGGCCAGTCGCTGCGCAGCCGTTTCTCCAGGGCGGCCAGAAGTTCGGGATTGGGCTTCGCCGTTGACGACGCCGGGATCCACCAGGCGCGATAGGCCTCATGGCGAATCTCGTCCACCAGTTTCGCCGGGACGGACAGTTCCTGCGCCTTGTCGGCGACTGCGAACCGGCCTGCATAGTCGTCCGGTTTCAGCCGCGTCAATTCCGTGCTGATCCCCCGCGTCACGCAGAGGAGTGCGGCATCCGTCAGGTCTTCATCCTTGTAAAACTCTCCCCGTTCACGCGCCCAATCCGCAAGGTGATACCAATCGTCCGGCTGGGGATTCTTGAGGGCCGACTCCCGCGAACGGAACTGCTCGATATCCGTGGGCTGCGTGCGCACGTCGCTGACTTCGAAAATCCAGGAGTTCCCTTCGCGCTTCACCGTGCCGACAACTTCCAGATTTTTCGCCTGTCCCATCTTGCGCTCGAGTTCCGGCGTGAGGCGGAACGACAGGTTGCACTGCTGAAAACGCAATTGTCCGCGCAGGTGGGAAGCGATGCGGCCTTCGACCCGCAGGGACGTATCGCTCAACCGCGACCAATCTCCTTTGGATGCGTTCAACTTGGCAATCGACCAGACCGTTTCCGCAGCCAACGTTGATCCGGTCGTCAGCCAGCACAGGGCGATGATCGCCGTCGCCGCTCGCAGATCACGGCCTCCGCCGCTCATGGGTGGTTCTCCAGGAATTCGCGTTGCCCCTGCAGGAGCCGTTCGGTCTCTGCACGGGTCGCTGCATCGTCGGGCATGAGCCGCAATTGGGAATAGGTCGCGGGGTCGGACCAGAGAACAGCGGTTGACCCATCCAAATACAGCAGGGCTTCCGGGCGTTCTTTGGTCGGCTTCTCGGCACGCTCAATCTGTGCGGCGAAGAGCAAACGTTTCGGGGTGTATGCGGTCGATCCGGACAGCAAGCCCGACCACCTGCGGCCGTCAATCAACACGTCGACCGGAGTCTTGCCGACGACGAACGGCAAATCCACGCAAAACACCTTCGGACTCTCTCCCTCGCCGCTCGAATGCGGATACAGGGGCGCGTCGAACAAAATCCAGGTCTCAGGTCCGGCTGCGGTGGCCGCATTTCCGCCATTCCCTTCCACCCACGCGGAGACGATTTCGGACCAGGATGCGGGACTCAATCCGGCAGCGGACCTCAATTCCAGCGCCGTCTGTCGGATCCGCAACGCATCGGCGTCGCGGCGCCCAAGCACATCCAACGCCCCGGCAGCCGTTTGATACTCCGCCGCAGCTGCCGCAAAGTCCTGCTGCTGGACCGCGTCCGCGCCGCGATCAAGAGCCGCCTGCAAGGTCGTCAACGCGCGATCCCATTGCGCTCTCCGATAAATCACCCACCCCGTGAGGGCGAATCCCAACAGAATCGCCGCACCCACCAGCCGCACGGGGGTCGCGGCAGCACGCAGCCGACTTCCCCAGTCACGCAGCCGCTCGCCGAAGGTAGGGCCGGGATCCACCGCCGGAGCCGGCTGTTTGGGGATGTCGCTGACGTCTTTCTTCTTGGACGACTTCGATTTTTTCGTCGTCTTCAGCGTCGCCGGCTCTGGTCCGGTTTCTTCCACTCCAGTCCAGCGTCGTTTGAGGGAATCCGGCAGCGGATAAATCGTCTCCGGCAGAATAAACGCGACCGTCCCGCACTGTGGACAGGTGGTCTTTTGCGGCATCGACGCCCGCACCCCCTGCAAGCGGGCGCCGCAGTCGCAACCGACGTCGAATGGCTGCGGCAACGGCTCGGGCCGTCCGAAGACTGCAGTGGCGCGTTGAAACCAACCTGTCGCCATCGCTGGCTGTCCCGTATCACGTCCATACACGCAGCCCGGCTGCGACACCCGTCCGGCACCAAGTTTTCATTATTGAGCGTGGAACGCCGTCACACAACAGGCGACAGCGGCGAGCCCTGCAAGAGTCGACCCACGGGCCCATCGCCGACGCCGACCCAACGCCAGCTCACAAGCGCTGACTCAAACCTTTTATCGAGACCGATTGATATGTTATCGTGACAGGACATTGCCGCCAGTTCCGGTCGTGATCATCGCCCTGGGATCAAAATCTCATGCTTGAATTGAGTTTTCCGCGTCGAGCACTGTTGTCCGCATGGCTGCTGTTGTCTCCGGCGGTCGGCTTGGTTGTTGCCGAGGAGCGCGGCATCGCCGATTTTCCCAAGTTGTCACCGACCAGCGATTGGCCCTGGTGGCGCGGTCCTCTGCGGAACGGCGTTGCGGATCCCACACCGGTGCCGACGAAACTCAGTCCCACCGAAAACGTGCTCTGGAAGGCGCCGGTCCCCGGCCGCGGACATTCCTCCCCAATCGTCGTTGGGGATCAGGTCTTCCTGACCACGGCCGACGAGGCCAAGCAAGTGCAGTCGATCGTCACGTTCAGTCGCAAGACCGGGAAAGCGGGCTGGAAGGTGGACGTCAACCGCGGCGGTTTCCCGGCAAAGAATCATCCCAAGAATACGGAAGCCTCTCCTTCGATCGCCTGCGACGGCGAGCGGTTGGTTGCCACTTTCTACAATCACGAGCACGTCGAAGCGGCGGCGTTCGATCTGGCGGGCAAACCTGTTTGGAAGAAAGTCGTGGCGCCGTTCAATCCGCGCAAATATGAGTACGGTTACGCCCCCTCGCCGTTGATTTATCAGGACCTGGTCATCATTGCCACGGAATACGACGGAGCCAGCGCGATCACCGCGCTCAATCGGACGACGGGCAGGGAAGTCTGGAAGACCCCGCGGCCGAACAACATCACCTTCTCATCCCCCGTCGTCGGCAAAGTCGCCGGTCGCGATCAACTTCTGATCAGCGGAGCCGAGAAGGTGGCGTCCTACAACCCCGCCGATGGCAAACTCCTCTGGGAGACGCCGGGAACCACCTTCGCCACCTGCGGCACGATGATCTGGGAAGGAGACCTCGTGTTTGCCAGCGGCGGCTATCCCAAGGCGGAAACGCTCGCTGTCCGGGCCGACGGCAGCGGCCGGGTGCTGTGGCGCAACAACCAGAAGTGCTACGAACAATCGATGATCGTCGTGGACGGACACGTCTACGGACTCACGGACAACGGTGTGCTCTACTGCTGGCGCGCGTCCGATGGCGCAGAAATGTGGAAGGAGCGCCTCAAGGGACCCGTCAGTGCGTCCCCCGTCCTGGCCGGCGGACACATCTACTGGGCCAACGAACTGGGGACGCTCTACGTCTTCAAACCCAATCCCCAGCGCTGCGAGATCGTGGCCGAGAATCAGATCGAGACCGAGTCCTTCGCCAGCCCGGCCGTCTGCGGCGGCCAGATCTTCCTGCGCGTCGCCTCCGGCAATGGACGTTCGCGGCAAGAGTCCCTTTACTGCTTTGGCGCGAAGCCCTGATCGAGATTCGCCGGCACGCGAAACGTGATCTCGTCTGCGATCGGGCCGATGCCCGGTCTCGAACTCCAGGTCAGCGATCAGATTGCGCTACGTTCTTTGCGTCGGGCGTCAGTTGACGGATCCAGGCTTCAATGAGCTCAGCGCCAGGTTGATCGACGACCGACGTCGCCAGCGGCGGCATTTGGCCGCGGCCCCGCTTCAAGACGCGTTGCAGCAGCATGGAACGCGCAGGATCGCCCGGCGCGACCAGTTTCGCGTTCTCGATGCCGAACCGATCGTGCAGCACGGGAGCGTCCACAAGCATGGTCTTTGCCAGTTCCGTCGAGTGCTGCACATCGAACTGCGAGTTGCCGCCGCCGGCCCATTGGTGACACGTCGAACAGTTCACGTGCAGATAGGACCGCACCCGTTGTTCCAGCGGCTGAGTGGCATCGTGGGGATCGCTGAAAGCAGCGTACTCTGTCGCGGGTTTGGGCAACGGCTTGTGGAACATCCCCAACTCGGCGAGCTTCTCGAGCTGCTGAGCCGGTCCGCTGGGATATTCCTGCTGACGGTTCATCTGTTCGGTCTGCAATCCAAGCACGAACCCGGCGGCGCGCGAGTGACAGACCATGCATTCCGACCGACTCGGGTAATGCCAGACCTGCTGACGTTCGCCGGTCTCGGCGGCGGCGTCTCGAATCGTGAAGGTCTCATCGCGACCCCCTTTTTCGACGAGAACCGCATCCGTCTGCTCGGCATTCCACGCGTAGGTGTAGCCGATCCACTCTTTCTGCTGCAGCGTGAGCAGACGGGTCTCAATCCGTCGGCGTGACTCCGCCTTCCCGGCTTCCATCTCCAGTGAGAAGGTCTTCACCAGCACAGTCGCTTCGGGAAACTTCCAGGGTCGACTCGGTGTGAACTCGATCTGCTCGGCGCCCGGGATCGCCAGGAAGCGCTCCTTGTGCGCACCGTCAGACCACAGGGGCGAATTCACTGAGTAGGGAACGATTCCCTCGGCCATCGAGTGTTCATTGACCGACGCGAACAGGCCCGTCTCGCTCAATCTGGTCGGAAACGGCGGCAGATCGATCGGAGGAGGCGAGGGTTCCAACCGGTAGAATCCCGTATGTTGATCGATGACGGCCAGTTCGCCCCCGGGCGTCTCGACAAACCCCACAATCGACAGGGGCGTATCGACAAGCTCCTGATGCCAGGTGACGCGTGCGCCATTGTGCCGCAGCCCCCAGATTCGCCCTGTGGAGTAATCGCCGTAGATGTAGGCCCCCTGCAGCTCCGGCAATTTCGATCCGTAGTAGACGACGCCGCCGGTCAGGGAGCGAGCCTCGGTGTGATGATGGTCGGCCACCGGAGGCACAATCTCGCCGGGTCCCCGCGGGCGATTTGGATAAAAGGGATGTCCCCCTTCCTGTACGCTCCAGCCGTAGTTCTCACCTCGCCGGACCAGATAGACCTGCTCCCACAGGTCCTGCCCATTCTGCGTCACCCACAACTGCCCGGTCTTTCGATCAAATGTCGTCCGCCAGGGATTGCGGAAGCCAAAGGCCCAAATCTCGCCGCGGGCGTCGGGCAGGCCGAGAAACGGGTTATCCGCGGGAATCGAGTAAGGCTTGTCGGCGGACGGATGATCGACGTCGATGCGCAGCATCACGGCGAGTAGGTCGTTGACACCCTGGCCGGTTTGCAGCGGGTCAGAATCCGACGTGCCGTCGCCGGTCGCCGCGTAGAGATAACCGTCGGGACCAAAGGCGGGCTCTCCGCCGTTGTGGCCGTTCGATTCCCATTCGAGGATCACGAGTTCGCCCGCTGGGTCAACAGGCGTTCCGGCAACTTTGGGGATGGTGATCCGCGAGATGCGATTGACCTTGTGGTCTTTGTCCTCCCCGCCATTCGAGTAGAGAAATACAGATTGATTCTCCTGATAGCGAGGATGAAACGCGATCCCGTAAATGAGCCGATCGGTCGTGAACAGCGTCTCGAACGCTGATACATCGGCACGATCGGCCACGCGATGAATCCGACCCAGCTCTTTGCCGCGCTGGAGTTCGACCACGAACAGATTCCTGCTCCCCGGTTCCGGAGCGGCGTAGACCGGCTGTTCGATCTTCAGATTCTCATAGACCTTCACCGCCCGATAAGGAGACGGCGGCTCCGGCGAGCCCACAACGCGCGACGACGTCCAGGGATTGCGGCGGATGGGTGACGTCACGTCGGCGGCGAAGACCAGACCCGGGAAAATCAGGACGGTCGACCACAAGATCCAGAACGAGCGGCCCATCGGGAGGCCCTTAAAGAATCGATGGATTGCCAAACCACATGCTCCCTTAATCTGACCAGACCGCATAGCGTGCAGCAACTCAACACGACTGAAGCGCAGCGCGCGGCATCAGCAGTTGGGGGCTTCGCCCAATTCGTGCTCAATCTCGACCTTCCCCATTCACCCAGAGAGAACAATCTGAGGGTGCCGGCAATTCCAGGGGACTCATCGGTTTCTGTTCGATCTAGATACGCTGCGGATGCACAGCTGACTCCAGCGTCGACCTTTTGGCGACGGAAATGGGGCCACGAAGCATGACGCAAGGAAAATCATGTTCAAAGCCGGGGAAAGGACTCTCGGCGTAATCCGCACCAAAGGTCGGCCGGACGCGTTCGTGAAGAATCGCACATAATGATGCAATGATCAGAATTCTTATGCAGAGTTTGATCCGCACATTCCTTCAAATCGTATGCACAGCACCATCGCACGAAAACTGGCCCTCGGCGGATCGCGATGGTCCGAGTGCCAGTTGACGCTCTCCAAGTAGCGGCTGCTTCGAGCAGACAACTCGATAACGGCGGCAGTCGTTCTTCACTGCATCGTCGATCTGTGCGGCGATGCGCCCGTTTCACAGCATCAGTAGAGAGGAATTTCGATGATTCGTTGCATGACTTCTTTGTGCTTGGCCAGCGCGTTGGCAATCTGCATGGCCCCGATTGCCGCGTCGGCGGGGGACGCAATCGCCAAGAAACGTGCCTGGTTGGAAAACCGCGACAATGCCGGATTCGTCATCGCCGTGGCACACTTTCCCTGCCAATTGAAACGCATTACTCAGGTTCAAAGCGGAACGGTGACCAACGGGAGTGGCCGGACGATCCCTGGCCACTCATTTCTGGAATATACGTACGAGTGGAAATCAGCTGTCGATGACATGTCATATCAGACGACACTGACATACTTCTTCGACGACCAAGACGATTTTTACTCGCTGAAGACGGACCGGACGACAGCCACGCTACAACCATTTGTCGCCGCGGAATTGATCGTTGGTCTGGTTTCCGAAGCATTTGAGAACAACGAGGACAATGGCGGCAAGCATCTCGGCCAAGCCTTCGTGAACGTCTTGCGCAACGAGAAGGACGTAAAGAAAGCGATGGAAATCCTGCTCGACACCCAGATTTGACCGCGGCTTTTTCTTGCGTCGACGTCGACGTCCCGAGTCCGGCCAAAGCAACTCAGACTTTGGCCGCTCGGGACGTTGGCGTTCTTAACCCTCTGAAAACTTGCGGAAGCAGCTTGAAAATCACCAGATCCCGGCGCCGCATGCGGTTTGTCGCCTTCGGAAACCCCAGCCGAACGGGAGCGGTGGATGCCAGCCGCCTCTCGCCAGGAACGTTGTGGCGTGAACTAGGCGGAAAAAACAATGGACCACAGTGAGACGGTGGTGACGAGACTCCCACAACTCGCCATGCGATCTTGTGAAAGTGCCCCTCCAGAAGACACGGCCGCGCCGGTCCTTCCCTAGCGTGCGTATTTGAGACTCCCTCCGCGGAATGACGTCTGTCTGAGTGCCGAGTCCGCATCAACAACGGTGTGCGACCCGTCGCCAATACCTTCCTGATCGAACGGAACGCCGCGGTGAATCAGTTCCTTGATGCGTGCAGCCCTGACACTGCTCGTTTTGCGAACGATGGACTCAGCGACATTCTCTGGAACTCAACTCCGGTGCCCAAATCACGACCAATTACTGTCATCCGTCGTCTTGGGGGAAGTGGAAGGTCGATGGCTTGATCGACTCGCCCCGGACGAGGTACGAGTGCCGACTCCAGCAATTCCAGACGGTGGGCTGGGACGATCCAGCGGATCTCTGCATTTTCCGGCAGCCAGTTCATGTGATTGGTTATTGAGCACAGCCTTTTCGCATGAGGATCCTGTCCGGCCCCCCGTAACACGGGATCTGATTTTCGTGTTCCCCTACCGCAATCACAGACCGCAGCAGCCGCGCCGGCGACACATTTTCTTCCAGCAGCCCGAAGTGTTCCGCCGTGACAATGAGCGAGGCGTGTCCGTGCAGTGCCCGCGTCCGGTAACGAATC
>JANRLN010000336.1:0-18386 GCA_033762515.1 Planctomycetaceae bacterium | reverse complement strand
TCAATGCTCCGCATGGCCAGGCGCCGCTGATGCCGAATCCATCACTGAGAATCGCGATTGCTGACGACGAACGCGACATTCGCGATTTTCTCAAGAAAGTCCTGCCGTTGCTCGGCCACTCCGTCGTCGTTGCGGCGGCTGACGGCGATGAACTGGTCGCCGCCTGCGCTGCGGAACCGCCCGATTTGATCATTACGGATTTGAAGATGCCGAAGCGGGATGGACTGTCAGCGCTGGAAGAGATCTGGAGGACCTCCCCGGTGCCCGCGATCGTGATTTCCGCACATCCCGAGCAACTTACCCGCGGTCCGTGGGCAGGATCGCCGTGGGTCAGTTTGCTCATCAAACCCGTGCGGATGAGCGAACTGGAGCCGGCGATCATCCTCGCCCTTGAGAAGTCGCGCGGCGCCGGTTCGCCGATCGCTCCCGAATCGCCTCTTCCGAACGACAGCGTATAAACGGAGACGAACATCGAGACTGGACGAGGTTGCCCCCTGTGGTTTTCCCTACATGACTCGCCGTCCCTGCTCCAGATCTGCAGAACGGCGTGGGTGTTTGCGTGAATTGCAGAGACTCGGTTTCTATTGGTCGTCCGCGCTGTCCCCACTGGAGGCGAATCTGTTGCGCACCGCAATTGCTTGTCACGACTGTATCTAGGACCACTACTCCGAATTCCGCTGATGGGAAGTCCGAAAGAACTCAAGAACGGGTCAGGAATTGAGCATTCTGATGACGATGGCTACCGTGTTCAGAATTGATTGGCGGCGTCGAGAAAATATTGGGAAGACTCTGTACAACGTGTATCTTTATGGCACTTCGCGAAGTCCTCGCCACCGATTTGCACCAGTTGGCCACGTTGATCGGCGCGCTGGGTTTGAGATGGTATGCCTTGCGCTCGGGGCTGCCGGGAGAGCTTGCGGGGCGGGACGATGTGTTGCAGTTTGAATCGAGTCTCGACGAGTTGCGAGCACGCGTTCGAAAGATCCTGACCTCAGTGCCCGACGGGCACGCTGACGAAGCACAGTCGCAATCCTTTGATGGTACGGGCCATGAATGAACAACGGACCCGAGTTCTGCTGGTCGACGATCACTGTATGTTCCTGGAAGCACTCCGCCTCGCACTTCAGTCCGTCGGTCAATTCGACGTCGTCGGCGTGGCCACCAACACCGACGAAGGACTAATGCTTGCGAACGAGCGCGAGCCCGACATCGTGATCTGCGATATTCAGTTGCCAGGGGCTGGCGGATTTTGCCTTGCCGAAGAGTTGCACACTCAACGGCCGGAAACGCGTTTCGCCATCCTCACCGGTTTCTGCTCCGACGCCCTGCTGGAATCGGCCTTGCGAGTCCATGTCCGCGGATACCTGCTGAAAACGGATCCGATTGGCGAATTGGTCACGGCGATCCTGGCGATTGCGCGCGGCGAGATGCACTTCTCGTCATCGATTCGGCATCGCCTGATGTGCGACGCCGAGGGGAAGTGGCGCGTTCGCAGCGCGACGCTGCTATCGTCGCTGTCCACTCAGCAAGTGGAGGTCCTGCGGCACCTGGCCCGCGGACTGAGCGTGAAGGAAGTGGCTCGGCTGATGAAGGTGACGGCCAAAGCGATCGACAGCCAAAAATACCGGTTGATGAAACTTCTCGGCATTCACGACCGTGTGGTCCTGGCCCACTTCGCCGTGGAACACGGCCTGATTTCGCCGGATCAGGAACAGCGGCTCGCATCCTGACCCCAGGTCGACGCTGGCTGTCGGTGAACGGGCGGGGGCGGCGTCTCTTCGCGACACCGCCGCCCTACGCCGCAGGCCATCAGGGGCGAGGATCGCTCTTTCGCGCTGCGACCGGCTTGAGAAGCAGCATCCCCAAGGGGGGCAGCGTCAGGGAGACGTATTGCCCATGGCCGTGATACTGCCCCACTTCGGTGTAGAGTCCCCCGGCATTGCCGACATTTCCGCCGCCGTAGACATCGGCGTCGGTGTTGAGCAATTCCGCGTAGAAACCGGGGCGCGGGACTCCGATGCGGTAGTCATAGCGCGGGACCGGAGTCAGGTTCAGGACGGCAACGACGAAGTCTTCGGTGTTCTTGGCCCTGCGGAGATACGCGTAGACGCTGTTTTGCCAGTCGTCGCATGAAATCCAATGGAAGCCCGACGGGAGGCAGTCGGACTCGTGCAGGGCGGGTTCGTCGCGGTAGATGACATTGAGGTCATGCACCAGCCGCGAGATGCCGTCGTGATAGGGCTGGCCAACAAGGGCCCAGTCCAGTTCGGAGTTGTGATTCCATTCGGTCCACTGGGCCAGTTCGCCCCCCATGAAGAGCAGCTTCTTGCCCGGCATGGTGTATTGGTAACCGTAAAGCAGCCGCAAGTTTGCGAACTGTTGCCAGTAGTCGCCGGGCATCTGGGAGATGAGCGAGCATTTCCCGTGCACGACTTCATCGTGTGACAACGGGAGCATGAAGTTCTCGGTGAACGCGTAAACCATGCGGAACGACAACTCGTTCTGATGATAGCCGCGGTGAATGCATTCCCGGCGGAGGTATCGCAGGGTGTCGTTCATCCACCCCATGTCCCATTTCATTCCGAAGCCCAACCCGCCGGTGTAGACGGGACGCGATACGCCACCCCAGGAGGTCGACTCTTCCGCAATGGTGAGAATCCCCGGAAACTCCTGATGCAGGACGATATTCATGTCCTTCAGGAACTGGAGGGCTTCGAGATTTTCCCGTCCGCCGAATGCATTGGGGAGCCATTCTCCGGGCTTCCGCGAATAGTCGAGATACAGCATGGAAGCGACTGCGTCGACGCGGAGTCCATCCATGTGGTATTCCTCGATCCAGAAACGCGCGCTCGACAGCAGAAAATCGCGAACTTCACTGCGGCCGTAATTGAAAATCAAGGTTCCCCAGTCGGGATGGAAGCCTTGCCGCGGGTCAGCGTGCTCATAGCAACACGTGCCGTCGAAGCTCCCCAGGGAATGGCCGTCCGTGGGGAAGTGAGCGGGAACCCAGTCCATCAGCACGCCTATGCCGTGCTGATGACAGTAGTCGATCAGGTACATCAGATCGTGCGGAGACCCGAAGCGACTGGTGGCCGCGAAGTAGCCTGTCGTCTGGTAACCCCAGGAACCATCGAACGGATGTTCCGTCACGGGCATGAGTTCGATGTGAGTGTATCCCAGGTTCGAGACGTACTCGACCAGCGGCGCGGCCAATTCGCGGTAGTTGAAGTATTGCCGGCCGTCCTTGGGACGTTTCCAGGATCCAAGGTGGACTTCGTAGACCGCCACCGGTTGCTCGTACCAGTTGCTGACTTCACGTTTTTGCAGCCAGGCGTCGTCCTGCCACGCGTAGCCGCCAAGGTCATATACGACCGACGCCGTTCGGGGCGGAACCTCGGAATAGAACGCGTAGGGGTCGGACTTCTGAACCAGATGGCCGGCTTGCGTGCGAACGCCGAACTTGTAGGTGTCCCCCTGCTTGAGGCCGGGGACAAAACCCCACCAGACGCCGTTGTCGCTGGAATTGAGCCAGTTACGACCGTGAGTCCAGGAGTTCGCGTCGCACAGCACCGAGACTTCCCGGGCGTTGGGCGCCCAGACGCGGAATTGGGTTCCCGTGACGCCGTCCACGACGTCCAAGTGGGCGCCCAAGTGGCGATACATCGTCGAATTCATGCAACGGCCTCAGCGAGGGCTGAGAGCTGAAGGCCTGGGGCTGAGGGCCAAGGGCTGAGGGACAGTTCGATTCCCGCGGTTCCATGTCGATCTGTCACTCAGCCCTTGGCCCCTAGCCCTTGACCCTCCGCCCTCCGCCGTTCCCACGCGTGTCTGAAGCTCAACGGATCCGCGTTAAGCTGTGCGGAGGGGATCGTAGCAGCCGACTGAGTGAGGGACAATCGACAAGAAATCGAGCGAGACGCCAGAATTCCCTCAACTTCACGACCAGCCTGCAAACTACACTTCAGTTGTCAGGTCGCAGGCTGGCGGCTTCCGACGGGAATTGAATTTGTGCTGTCTGTGCGGCCTGCGAGAGCTGCGCAATCTGGGAGTGGACGTGGACTGGCCGCGCTCGCTGTTGTTGACGTTCGGACCGATGGGACTGATCGGCCTCAGTTACGTCGCCGCTGCGCCCACTCCGATGGCCTGGGATGCTGTCTGGACCGGTTTTTCCGTTCCGGCAGGGTCACTGCCGCCGCGGCTGTCTGAAACACCGCCGGAGATCTACAACCAGGCGTCTCAACGGATTCAGTCGCGGTTGCCGGCATCGTGGCCCGTGGTGGACCACTTCCCGTTCCTCGTCACGGGAAACCTTCCCGAACGAGATCTGCGGCTGGCGCTCAGCGACGTCATCCTTCCGACGGCGGCGGCATTGACAATTGACTACTTCGACCGGCCCCCGGAAGACCCGATCACCCTGATTCTGCTGGCCGACGACAATTCCTACGCCGATGCCCTCGGGCGACTGGGGCACTCTGGTCGCGAGGAATACGCTGGGATCTACTCACGCAAACATCGACAGCTGGTTTTGAATTTCTCGACCGGCGAGGGCACGTTGGCCCACGAGCTGACCCATGCCCTCGCCCATGCCGATTTCCCGCGGATGCCGGAATGGTTTGATGAAGGCCTGGCCTCACTGCACGAAGAGTCCCTCTTCACCGCCGACGGCCGCCGGCTCATCGGTCAGCCCAACTGGCGTGATCGCCTTTTGCGGGAAGCCTTGCAACGGGAACGCCCCCCGGGGATCGAGCAACTCATCGTCGGCAAGTTCGGCCGACGCGAACCGGCTGTGGACTACGCCTTAGCGCGGAATCTGTGCCTGTACCTGCAATCCCAAAATCTCCTCGGCCCCTATTACCGCAAGTGCCGAGCACGAATTCAGCAGGATCCCAGCGGCGGCTGGTCCCTGCTCGAGATCGCCGGCTGCCGGGATTTCGACGAACTCGATGATCGGTTGCGGGAATGGTTCGTCCACCGGCCGAGCACCACGCTCGGCGACCGGACCTGACTTCCTTCGAGGAAGGCGCGCCCGCGTCACGTGCGTGGTCGGTACGTGGTTTAAAGTCGTCCGAGCTGTTTGCGGCGCAGCATAGTGAACAAGTTGCGCAACGATCGCGGCGGCGGCGGCGCGGATTCTGACAGGCCGACCTCCGTCAAAGCTTTCGCAGGAGAAGACCCGATTTCGATGCAGGTTGCCTGGACGGACGTCGGCTCCGACGCGGTTCGCTCGTCGGCTGGGTCGCCTGGAGCCGAGATCTGCTCAGCGCGGCCGCTGCCCCCATCGAGGTTGTCTGCCATCACATCCTCGGAGGCGCCGAGGGTGTGGTCGGGCGAAAAATCGTCGGAACGCCGCTGCTCAAAGAAATAAGTCGGACGGGGTGCGACCGAGGCGCGCGGTTCTTCACCATCCGAGACGTATTCCAGGACGTGCTGCAATGCGTCGAGACGGTCGTCAATGGTGTTCGACGACTGCAACATTCCAATCGCGGTTTGCTCGAACAGATCATTGCTCAAGGGGCGGATCACTTCCGCGACATCAATGCGGGTCGCGGCATGATCGCGGGGCGGCGGCTGCAATCCCGCATCCAGGGCCGCGTAACGATCCATGACAAATTCTTCTTGCCAGGCGTGATCGTCGGCGGCGTCCGGGTGCGCCGGTGGGATCAATGCCGCCGGGGGATCAATCGCTTCTTCGGCCCCGAATGCGGGCGCCACTTCCGGAAGTGGATGCCCGGACGATTCGTCAGACGACTCGACACCCCATTCGACGACATTCTCCGCCGGAAACTCGCTGTTCCAGGCGGCGTCTGCGAGTGGAGAGCCCGTCTCGCCGAGAGTCGCCGCCCAAGGGGAAGCTGGCGACGCCTCGGTGGATGGTGCGGCCAGCCGGGTATTCCATACTAACGGGAGATGTCGCAAGTCGTCGAGGGCGTCGGTCACATGGGCTGCCGTCACCGGGCGCTCCTCAGCGACGTACGCGAGCAGCAGGGCATGATCGCAGACTTGGTTCAAACACCGCGGTTGCCCATCCGCTGCGCGAGTGATGAGTTCGAGGGCCTCCCGAGTGAACATTTCCTCAGTGCGTCCGCCCGCCCAGGTGATGCGGTAGTCGAGATAGTCCGCCGATTCGCTCATGCTGAGGGGCGCGACGCTGACATGGGCGCGAATGCGCTGATTCAGGGCCTGCAACTGGGGATGAGCCAATTTGTCTTCGAGCGTGAGTTGACCGCACAAGACCAACCGGACGAGTGGTTTTCCGTCCTCTGCCTGATCCGCCAGAATCCTCAATTCTTCCAACAGCGTTTCACTGAGGGTGTGAGCTTCATCGACGACGAGCAGGAGCGCCCGTCCCTGCTGTCCGAGGCCGCGCAGCACGGGGGCCAACGCGAGACGGAGTTCCTGGTCGCTCGGTTTGTCGAACGGCTGGGCCAATTCCGACAGCAGCGTTTGCAGAAATCCACGTCGACTCTGATAGGTGGCGTGTCGCAACAAGACCGACGTGAAGGGTTCGCCGATTTCGCGAATGAGCCGCTCGCACAGCAGCGTCTTCCCTGCGCCGGCGGGAGCAATGATGACACCAATCCCCTGCCCCTGCTCCGCACAAACCAGCAGCTCATCCAGAGCGGCTTGATAGCGCTCCGAATGGTACCAGCAGTTGGCATCGGGAGTGGCGGCAAACGGACGCCGCTTCAGACCGAAAAACGCTTCATACATGAACCGGCATCCCTGACACGGCTCTAAGATCCAACGCCAGTTAAAGTTGTGCAGACTGGTCTCAGCTTCCTGAGACGGCAATGCGTCTTTGAGGAAGGCTGGTTTCCGGTCGACAGCGAACAGATCGATCCGTCAACTTCCGCGACTTGAATACAACCGCTACCGCCGGAGCCATCGACATAACCGAACCAGGGCGCTGCTCGGTAGGGTGATTTAGCCAGAGTTTGACTTCTGTGCAAGATGGCGAAAGCAGCTCGGGGTAAATCCGTGGTCGGGGAGCGCAGGTTCTTCATAAATGGATTGCGTCTGGATTGCACCCAACTGGGAGTCGACCGACGTTTCCCGCGGCGCATGAGACACGCACATCCAGGATTCGCCTCAGGGACCGGGAATCTGGGGAAAATTGCCCCCTTGCCAAGCGTTCCAGCGAACCCGGCCGATGCGAGCGGGTCCGGAGCTCAGGAACCCGTGATGGGCCCCCCAATTTCCTTCGTGGTCAGCCCGGACATTGGTACACGGTCGAGTTCGGCGTTAGAATCGTAGACACGATTCGCGGGAATTCCGCCAGGTTCGGGGTCAGGTTTCGAGTCAAATTGCATGCCCCAAGGCAAGATTCCGTTCAAGAGTCATGACGACGTCCGCAGCCTCTTCGGTACCCGCGACCGGAATCTTCGTCGACTTCGCGACGTCCTCCAGCTTGACATCACTCTCCGCGGCGACGACATCCATCTGCATGGCGATCCCGAACGGGTCGAACGCGGCGCCGAAGTTCTGACGGAACTGCGCGGGCTGATCGAGACCAAGGGATTTCTCCCCGAGGAGGAACTGGACCGGGTCCTGCATCGTTCAGAAGAGTTTTCCGGCCGGGCGGGCGAGTCGATCGAAGTCTTCCATAAAGCGCGCAAGGTGGTCCCGCGCACGTTGGGGCAACAGGCCTACGTGCGGGCGATCCGCGAGCACGACCTCGTCTTTTGTGCTGGTCCGGCTGGGTCGGGAAAGACTTATCTCGCCGTGGCGATGGCTATCAACGCCCTGCGGCAGGACCTGGTTCGCAAAATCGTTCTCGTACGGCCCGCAGTTGAGGCGGGAGAGAAACTGGGGTTCTTGCCCGGCGACATGTTTGCCAAGGTGAATCCCTTCCTGCGGCCGCTGCTGGATGCACTGGGAGATATCCTCGATTACGACCAGGTGCAGCGCTATCTGGATCGCGACGTGATTGAAATTGTACCGCTGGCCTTCATGCGCGGGCGCACGTTGAATCATACCTTTATGATCCTCGATGAAGCCCAGAACACGACGACGACGCAGATGATGATGTTTCTCACTCGGATGGGGAACTCTTCGAAGATCGTCGTCACGGGTGACGCCACGCAAACCGACCTTCCCGATCACGTGGAAAGCGGTCTCCTCGACGCGCTGCGACGCCTGCAGGGAGTGCCTGGGATTGCCACTGTCCACTTGACCGGCGAAGACATCGTCCGACACCCACTCGTCCGCAGAATTGTCGCCGCTTACGATGATGGACAGGGAGCGCGGTCCAACGGACCGCGGACCATTTCTCCGGCACTCGACATCACGTCTCCGACCGTTCCATCCCCGGTTACGTTGAATCCTGCGGTTGACATCCCGATCGCGGCCCCCGAGCACGATTGACCATGCGGATCTTCTCGCCGCGGAAAACGCGCAACATTAAAGCGGCAACGCTGACGGCCGGCACGCGCTGGAGCGGCCGGCTGCTGGGCCGGCTGCGCGACGTCGATGTCCTGCTGCGGCTGGCCGTGAGCGCGGTCTTCTTGTGCGCGTTTGTTGTGGTCCTGGAAAGCTGGCGGGCGCCGTTCCGGTTTCGCGTCGGTGAACATCTCATTGACGGCATCCTGGCCCGCATCGATTTCGAACGGATCAATCAGCGCAAAACAGAATTGGCGAGGCTGGAGCGAGAACGGCTCGTGGCGCCGGTTTTCCGGCACGACGTGCATCCGCTCCTGGAACTCGAGAACCAACTGCGCGAGGATCTGTTCAGCACCGTCGCCGTTCACGACATCAATGAAATCTCCGCCGACGTCCGCTCGGCGTTCGGTTTCAATGTCGATCTGCAGGGAGCGGCGCCGCTCCCCCCGGCCCTGGCCCGCGACTGGCAGACGCTGCAGGCGACGATTGGTCCCGCTTCCATGGCGGAACGTCAAATCACCGACATCCTGGGTGAGTTCAGCCACTTCATCAGCATTCTGCAGAAGTCAGGGGTGCTCAATCCCGAAGACGTCTCCCGCCTGGATCTGACCCCGGACCGCCCGATTGCGCTGATGACGGGAGCCGATACTCTGGACGACGTGACCACGCTGGAAGAGGTGAAGGTCGCCGACACGCTGTTGCAAGAAAATCTGAAAGCCGGCGGATTGCTGGCGCGGGCCTGGAACCAATATCCCCTGCTGGCGAGACTGCAGCCCACTCTCGAACGCTGGTTGCAGCAGCGCGTTCCCGTCACGCTGACGTTTGACGAAGTTGCCACCAATCGACGGCTGCAGAAGATCCGCAAAGAGACGCCCAATGTGACCGACAATTTCAAGCGCGGGCAGGTGCTTGTCCCGCCGGGTTCCAGTATCGACGAAGAGACCCTGGAAGTCCTGCGAGCCCAATATCAGGCGAT
This sequence comes from Planctomycetaceae bacterium, assembly GCA_033762515.1. Taxonomy (GTDB): domain Bacteria; phylum Planctomycetota; class Planctomycetia; order Planctomycetales; family Planctomycetaceae; genus DSVQ01. The sequence continues at coordinate 9,031 of JANRLN010000336.1, read as the reverse complement.
CGAGGGGGAGGTTTCCTGGACTGATCGCGTCATTCGGGTCTCCATCGTCGCTGCGCTCCTGCTTGTGCTGGGGGGGGTGAATGCCTACTACCTGTCGCGGAACGAGCCGCGACTGATCAACAACACCGCCCGCCTGACCATTTACCTGGCCGCGATCGTGCTGGCCGTGGGACTTGGCAGAGTGTTGGCCGCGGGCAGTTGGCGGGCCGAAGTCATGCCGCTCCTGGCGGTGGTGATGGTGCTTGCCATCGCCTACAACCAGGTCCTGGCGGCGTTGACCGGTTTTTCCCTGTCGCTGCTGCTGACGCTGTCAACGGGAGGCAACGTTGGCGACTTTGTGCTCTTCATGAGCGCGATCGCAGCGGCGGTTGTGCAACTCAATCAGGTGGCCTCGCGGTCCAAAGTGGTCATCGTCGGTTTTTGGACGGCCGTTACTTACCTGTTCGTCGCCTGGGGTGTGGCGATCATCGATTCGCAAAGACTCAACCGGTTGTGGACCGACTGGACGCTGCATGCCGACAGCCTCTCCGCCGCAGGGTGGTGTTTCGCGACAGGCTTTCTGGTCGCCGGAAGCATGCCGTTCATCGAGAAGCTGTTCGGCGTGGTCACAGACATCAGCCTGCTGGAACTGAGCGACATTTCGCATCCCTTGCTGCAGGAACTGGTTCGCCGCGCGCCGGGGACTTACAACCACTCGATCTCCGTGGCGACAATTTCCGAGACTGCCGCCGACGCCATCGGCGCCAACGGACTCCTCTGCCGAGTTGGAGCCTACTTTCACGACATCGGCAAGATGCTCAAGCCGCAGTACTTCGTAGAGAACATGACTGCCGGGCAGACGAGCCGCCACGATCAACTCAATCCCGCCATGAGCACGCTGATCATTATTGGACACGTCAAGGACGGCGTCGATCTTGCCAGCCAGCACAATTTGCCCCAGCCGCTCGTCGACTTTATCGAACAGCATCACGGCACCACGCTCGTGGAGTTCTTCTACCGGGCCGCAACCAAGCAGGCGACCGCTCTTCCTGAAGAACGGCGACCGGTCGTGGAGGAGTCGGCGTTTCGCTATCCGGGACCGAAACCGCAAACCCGCGAGGCCGCGGTGATGATGATCGCCGACGCCGTTGAGGGGGCCAGCCGGACTCTCAGCGAACCGACACCCAAACGCATTGAAACGCTGGTCCACGACATTTCCATGAAGCGGCTCCTCGACGGGCAGTTCGATGAGTGTTCACTGACTTTGAGCGAACTGGCGGTCATTGAAGATTCTTTGACGAAGTCCCTCATCGGCATCTATCACGGGCGGATCAAGTACCCCGATCAGAAGACGGCGTAGATTCGGTGGATGTCGATGGTTGATTGTTCAGAGGCGGAAGAATTCGTACCGCGTTTCCTGAAGCTCTTCCTCGCAACCATCGCCCCTCAACCTTCAACCCATTCTCTATTCCGGCGCCGCGCGCCTGGAACTCTTTGCCGGCGGCACGTCGAGCGGCAGCACGTCGACCGAGACGGTCATCCGATGCGTGCCGCCGCCGATGAAGACCCCCTTGATCGGGCAGACGTCATTGTAGTCCCGCCCCCAGGCGACCGTGATGTGGTCGGTTGAGACATAGCAGTCATTCGTCGGATCGACATCGATCCAGCCCGCAGCGCCGCAATAGACCGACAACCAGGCGTGCGAGGCGTCGGCGCCAACCAGTCGCGGACGGCCGGGCGGCGGGGACGTTCTCAAGTAGCCGCTCACATAGCGTGCGGGAATCCCCAATAATCGCAGGGCGGCGATCTCCAGGTGAGCAAAGTCCTGACACACGCCGCGCCGCAATTCCAACACTTCGTCGACCGGGGTGCTCACCGTGGTGGCCCGCGGATCGAACTTAAAATCTCGGTGGATCCGCGACGTCAAATCCATGACCCCGGCCAGGATCGGGCGTCCTGTCGGAAACGATTCCTCCCCATACCCTCGAAGCCCGGCCGGCAAGGTGACCGACGGGGACTCGAAGGTGAATTGCAGGGCTTCGAGCGTCAACGGATTGTCGGCCCGCCGCACAACGTCCCGAATCTGTTCCCAGGAAGGAGTCAAGTCGGGCGCCGGCAGCGGCGACGGTCGCACCTCGACGCGGCTCACGGCATGCACGCACAACCGCTTGTGTGCTTCGAGGATGGAAAAGTGATGCGACGGATTGCCGAAGTAGTCGGCCCGACGCACCAGGGTTTCCGGCTTGGGTTTGATCGCCAGTCGATGACTCAAGCAGGTCTGACCGCGCCCGTCGCGTGGAGTCAACCGGACCTCGTTGTGACTGATGGGCACGGTTTCCGTGTAGTTGTAGGTCGTGGTGTGGGTGATTTTGTAGCGCATGGATGGATGAGAGCGACGGCGTCTGTACGCCGAGGGGAATAGCGAGACTTTCTGGTGACCGCAGAATGACGCGGAAGCGGGGATCGAATGCCGGCCGTGCCCTGGACTACGTTCGCTTATTGGGCTTTGCGCGAGTCTCCGTCAGTTGTTTGGGCATCCCGGCATGAATGAGGTATTTGTGCGAGATGGCGTCGGCGAGCTTGGGAAGCATCGCCGACACGCGCGACAGCAAGCGGTCGAGACTGCGCCGCTCATTGTTCGTGTGCACGCCGACGAGGTCGTCCGCCGACAGCATCCGCACGGCGTGGAGCGCCGCCATGCCGAGGCGCTGCTCGGGGCTGCGCAGTGCGGTGCTGGCGTCGCGCGGCAGTTGATCGAGATGTTCCACCGTCCGCGCCAATTGAAAGGCCAGCGATCGAGGATTGGTTTCATCGGTGACCAGGAGGTCGAGGACCGGGGCGAGCTGCAGTGTGGTCAGATACCGCGACCGGTAGGTCAGGACGCAGTCGCCGAATTCGAGCGCCGCCTCCAGCGCCGGAACCTCATTGTCGTCGGCCGGCAACAGCAGGTTGTGAATGGCGAATACGGTGTGCATCGCCCGCTCCAGGCGCCGGCCGATGTCCAGAAAACGCCAACCCAGCGTTCGGGTCATGCTTTCCGCAACCAGTCCGCTGAACGCACTCAGGTCGGTAATCAGGACATTCAACATGAGCTGCAGTTGCGTCAGCTCGAATTCCTCGATCGGCTCATCGGGCTCAAATTCATGATAAATCCGATTGATCAGCCGCCAGCTGTCGAGCGACAACCGTTCCCGCACCATCGACGCCGTGCGATTCAACCGATGGATGATCGCGCGGAGGCCGAGAGTTTCCGTCGGATCAAACACCATCCGCGGCAGGGCCAGTTCGATGGGCGGGAGCTGCGCACGAATCTTGTCGACCGCATAACCGGGTTCAATCTGCCCTAACTCCGCGAGGGAGCGAACAAGCAACGGGTGATCCGTCGCACTCCCGCCTTCCCCCAGGAGTCGGTTCACGAACGTGCGCAGCAGTCGCGCGGCCCCCTCGGCACGCTCGACGTGCCGACCCAGCCAGAACAAATTGTCGGCGACGCGACTGGGCAGCTCCGCACCGCTGCGCTTCAGCTCCTGAATGTATCCCGGGGGCTTCAACAGCGAGACCGGCGCCACCGGTCCCGCCGCCAGCACCCACACATCTTTGCTCCCTTCGCCGGTGGAAATCGACAAATCGAGCACCGACGGATCGGGCGAGACTCGGGACAGGCCTCCCGGCAAGCAGAGGTAAGACCTGCCGGAAGCGACCAGGTAGGTCCGCAAGGCAACCGACCAGGATTCGGGGTCGGATTTGAGCCACACAGGAGTCGTCGAGCGCTGCACGCGCTCTTGGGCAACGAAATCGCCGGGGCGCGCGAGAATCTGCTGCTTCAATTTTGACAACTCGTCCGCGCTGAGTTTGTCGCCCTGTCGCGGACGTTCCCGACCATCGCGGTAGCAGTGACGAATCATCAGCTCCGGCAGGTGTTCCAACGCATATTGACGTGCGCTGTCATCCCCGCACCACCAGGTGGCGACCGAGGGGAGCAACAGGTCTTCATCAAGCAGTTCGCGACACAACGCCGGCAGAAAAGCCGGCAATGCCGGGCATTCGGGGAGGCCGCTGCCAAGCGCATTGGCCACGGCAACCTGACCGGCCCGCACCGACTGCAATAACCCCGTGATCCCTTGCGAGGAATCGCTCCGCAGCTCCAGGGGATCGCAATCGGCCTCGTCGATGCGTCTTAGGATCACGTCGACCGGGAGCAACCCTCCCAGCGTTTTTAACATCACCACTTCGTCTCGGACGGCGAGGTCTTCCCCCTCAACCACGCTGTAACCCAGATAGCGCGACAGATAGGCGTCTTCGTAGTAGTTGGGGTTAGCCGGTCCCTGGCTGAGGAGCACAATGCGGGGATTGTCGCGCCGCCGGGGCGCCAACCGCTGCATCAATTCCCGTAGTGCAATGAAAAACGGCGCCAATCGGTCAACCTGATTGGCTCGAAAACTCTCGGGGAACATGCTCGACGAGACCAGCCGATTCTCCAGCGTGTAACCCATCCCGGAAGGGGCTTCCGTCCGGTCGGCCACGACCCACCATTGCCCCGTCGCCGAGCGGGCGAGATCCGCGGCGTAGAGATGCAGGAAAACATCATCCGGAACACGGATACCGTGAAACGTCCGCAAGAAACCGGGATGTCCGAAGATCAATCCGGGGGGCAGCAAACCGCGGTGGATCGTCTTCTGGGTGCCGTACAAATCCTGCAGCAGCAGATTCAGCAGCCGTGCCCGCTGCGCCAAACCCGCAGAAATGGACTGCCACTCCTGAGCGCCGATCACCAGGGGGAGCGGGTCGAAAACCCACGGGCGATTCGTTCGCTCGGAATCACCCGTGGTGCTGTAGGTCACACTGTTTTCATCGATCTGTCGCCATGCCGATTCGCGGCGGCGCTCCAGTTCCGTGCGATCCCAGCCCCCTAATTCCTGCACGAAACGATGGACCGCGGGTCGCGCATCGCCGGGGGACAGGAAATATTCGTCATACGCCCCGGTCGTCGGGACGTAATCGGTCATCAAATGTTCGGTTGTCGGTTCCGCCGAAAGCGCCATAGTCCGTTCGCAATATCCCTGCTGAGAGACTGGCAAGCCCTGAGACGCCCCAGTGTACCCGACGAGGATAGGCACCGCGAGCCGAGGACCTCGCGAGCTCACCCCCGGATGTGTCCGTGATTCTTGGCAACGACCGAGCAGCCAGGCATCTCGAAGTCGCAGAGCCGTTGATGACGCAGGGAGCAGACGTCGGGCGGCTGGACGCTGGGGAAAACGGGTACAACGTGACCACTTTCAGTGAAGCTGCACGCTTCGAGCGGAATTCGAGTCGATAGTCGGCCGGCCGGGTGGGTTGGTATGGTGGGAGGTTGAGTTGGCGGGTCCACTGCCAACCTGAGAATCTTCCCTGATGACAGTCACTCTGGCGCAAGGCCCCGGTTCCATGTCAGCTCGAGGAGTTTGGCCAATTCCCTGCCTGCTGCTCTGCGTTGTCGTGGGGTGCAACGATGAGCCCGTAATTGAGGCGCCGATTCCCACAGCGACGTCGATCACGCATTCTCAGGCGTCAGCGGCGACACAAGACGCGCCACCGATAGTCGATGCCCCTGGCAAAGCGCCGCCCGGCATGCGATGGATTCCCGGCGGCCGGTATCTGATGGGAACCGACGATCCCAAGTTTCCTGATGAGCAACCTGCCCACTTCGTCACTGTGGACGGATTCTGGATGGATGAAACGGAAGTGACGAACCGCCAGTTTGAGGAATTCACGAAGGAGACCGGTTATGTCACCGTCGCCGAGAAGGTTCCGCGACGAGAGGACTTTGTCGGTCAAGTTGACGATGTCCGTCAAATCCCCGAAGAAAATCTCGTTGCCGGCTCAATTTGCTTCAACTCGAAGTTTGATCCCAAGACACTGAGGAAGGACCATCCTCTGTGGCCCTATCAAGTCTGGACATACGTCCGCGGGGCGAATTGGCGTCAACCCGAAGGGATCGGATCCAGCCTGGAAGGAAGGTGGGATCACCCGGTGGTGCACGTGTCCTGGGAAGACGCCATGGCCTACGCGCGCTGGAAGGGGGGCCGACTGCCGACCGAGGCGGAATGGGAGTACGCCGCTCGCGGCGGCCACGAAGGCCAGGAATTTCCCTGGGGAAATGAACGTAATCCTGATGGGAGCTGGCGACACAACATCTGGCAGGGGGAATTCCCGCTGGAGAATCGCGTCGATGACGGTTACGCCCGCACTTCTCCAGTTAAATCGTTTCCGGCTAATGATTTCGGGCTCTACGACCTGTCAGGAAACGTTTGGGAGTGGTGCTACAACTGGTATCGTCCCGACTACTATTTCGACAGTCCGGAACGGAACCCCGTGGGACCTGCCAGCGGTCTGGATCCGCTGGAACCGAGTATTCCTAAAAGGGTGCAGCGGGGCGGCTCGTTTATGTGCAGTGACAATTACTGCATCGGCTACCGCGTCGCCGCGCGCATGAAGGGCGACCCCATGTCAGGCAGTTTTCATGCGGGGTTCCGTGTTGTGCTCCCGGCCGAATCCGTCGCGGCATCACCCGCCGAGACGCCGGAATGAACGCGTCAGAGAACCTTCATGCTGTCCGTCTCGTTTGGTGTCCACCCGGAGTCTGACGGAACATGTACGTTTGAGAATCTGTTTCGCGACGAGAGAGAGTCGACGGAGACGAACCCCAGGAAATCCCGCGACGTCTTCACAATTCCTACACGTTTCGTGAAGAAATATACACACGTCCGCCGCTTGCAGGTTGAGGCGAAGACACCCTATGGTGTTGTGGCGCATGCGAGCCTGCGGGATAGTACCGTGACAAAGTCGCCGGTGGACAAGATCTGGCATCGATGACCTGTTCTCGACAGCAGTGAGACCGAGACCTGTTCGGGGCCGCGAACGGTCGTTTCCTGCGGGGGAACGGTCAGAGTGTGAACGTTGTGGTCGTGGTGTGGGCGGTGACTGAATCGGCGGCCGAGGGTATCGGCGGGCCGATGAGGCCCCTGGGTGCTGTGCGTTGCATCGAGAGTGCGGTGTGGCGCCGACGTGAGTAACCGCTCGGCGGTTGCCAAAGTTGGGCGGATCAGTTTGATCCGATTGCAATCTGGGAGGTTGCCCGGTGTCAGGGACCAGTCCGCGAGCGACAGCGCAAGCGACGACGAATGCAACGGACTTCCTGGGCCTCGAACTGGGCGAAGGTCGTTATCGCGTCCAGTCGAAGCTCGGTGAAGGCAGCATGGGGGTGGTCTACCTCGGCTTCGACAATCGCCTCGAAACAGAAGTGGTGATTAAGGTTCCGACGGCGGCCACGCTGAATGATCCGGAATTTGCCGAACGGTTTCAGCGGGAAACGCGTTCGCTGGTGAAGCTGAAGCATCCCCACATCGTCACGATTCATGACGTCGGCGTCATTGACGGAATCCCTTATGTGGTGATGCAGTACCTCTCCGGAGGGAGCCTGCGGGATCGGATCGTCGATGATTCAGGGCGGGTCAAGCCGCAGCCGGTGGAACGCCTGAAAGACTGGCTTCCGGCGATGGGCCGCGCATTGGACTTCATTCATAAGCAGGGGTTCCTGCATCGCGATGTCAAACCGGCGAACATCTTGTTTGACGAGCATGGCAACGCGTTTCTGGCGGACTTCGGGTTGGCGAAGGCGGTCAATTCTGCCGCCGCTGGAGCCAAACGGGATCAATCACTGACAGCTGCAGGATTTCTGGTCGGCACCCCGAATTACGTCGCGCCCGAACTCGTCATGGGTCACGAGCACGACGGCAAGGTCGACCAGTATTCCCTCGCCATGACCGCCTACGAAACACTGGCGGGCTGTGTGCCGGTGGAAGGTCCCACCGCGTCGGCGACGATGGTCAACCAGACCAGCATGAAGATTCCCCCGATCAGCCAGTTCGTCAGCGGGTTCCCAGAGCCGGTTTCGGAAGTGTTGCTTCGCGGGCTGTCGAAGAACCAGAAAAAGCGGTTCGAGACGTGCGAACAATTCGTCGACGCCGTCCTGGTGTCGATGTCGCCGCCCCCCCCGCCGAAGTCGAACCAACAGTCCCAAATCGCAATTACGTCTGGGAAAATCGCTCGCGCGGTCTCACCCGGTCGCATTCCCTGCCCCGAGTGCGGCAAGGTGCTGCCGTTGAAGCCGCAGTTTGCCGGCAAGCGTGCCCGCTGCGGGCAGTGTCTGCATTTGCTGCTGATCGGCAACGATCTGAATACCCTGCGAGTGGTCGGCGGCCCGCCGTCACCGCGAATCGACGAAGAGGAACTGGCGGAAGCCCCGGTCACCAATCGCAACCGCAAATCCGCACGCGACACGACGCGCAATGAAAGCGGTCAGACCAGTCGCAACCGCATGAATCAGGACAGCGAAATCGGGGAATTGCTGGGCGAAGAGGTCTTTGGCCTGAAACTGACTCCAAAGATCGCCATCATCCTGGCGTTCGTGTTGATCGTCCTATTGGCAGGAACTGCGGGCGCCATCGTCTGGATTAATGGGCAAAAGGAAGTGGGCGAACTCGAGAAGAAGGCCAAGCAGAACGCCGCGCGCTTCAACGAGGCTCAGTAGCTGGAGCTTCGGCAACAGCAGAAGGAAGCGGTCCGTAATCAAGGCGAATCGTAAGGCATTGCCTGCGCACTCAGTTCGACTGAAGGGCACACGCGGCGCGCGATCACCGGAAGACCTCAGACCACCGCCTGCCCGATTCGGCGGCCTTCGAAATCCGCGTCAGTGGACTCCGCATCCGTTGACTTCGTTCGGCAGAATCGACGACAGTTGCTCGTGGTAGGCTCACGACGATGCTCAAATCCGCGGGGTGGGCTCCCCCGACAGCCATCGTCGGTGCATCCCATCCGGGGCGAGAACCCTCGATGCGTCTCCCGCTCGTCTTCCGCAGATCGGTGGACGTCCGAAACTCGTTCGCTGCTGGCAATTTTTGCGATGGAAGTGCTCGACCCGCTGCAGACGCCGGTGCAATTCGCCCGGGGCGTCGGCCCGATCCGGGCGGAACTCTTCGCCCGATTGGGTGTGACGACCGTCGGCGACCTGCTC
>JANRLN010000335.1:0-18302 GCA_033762515.1 Planctomycetaceae bacterium | reverse complement strand
CAGCGATTGCGGGAGCGGCGGGTTGGACGGGGCGCGTTGTCCCGTAGAGCTGAGCATCCCTGCCCCCAGCTTGAGGCGCTGCTCGACCGGGAACTGGGGACAGGAGGCTCCGGCTTCCGTGTCCATCGGGCGGCATTCCGGGCCCAGGGGGTCTTCCTGACGGGCATGGCGACCCGCCTTCCGGACGCCCCAGCATCGCGCGATTGTGCTGAGAATGACGCGAACCTTTTCACCGCGCTTCGACTCTTGTCTCTCGACTCGCATACGACGCTGTTGTCACACGGCGTGGCGGCGGCCTGCAAAGCCGCATCCCGTGGGTTCGACTCCCACCAGCGTCTTTTCACCGTCGAGGGTTCAGGGTTGAACGTGGAGATTCCAGAAGTGCATCGGCTGTTCACTTCGGACTCTCACCGTTTCACTCCTCACTCGCGACTACAGGCGAGCTCCATTGATGTCTCCGTCCAGCGGCAGCCGCGCTACCCGGCAGGGTTGAGTTGCGTCTGTTCCGGACATGGGTTCTGAGCGGAACTCAGGGGAGCGGGTTAGCTCAACGGTAGAGCACCAGACCCACAATCTGGCTGTTGCGGGTTCGATTCCCGTACCACACGTCGGCTACGAACCGACTCCACCGGATGCGTTGCAAAACGCATCCACCATGAAGCCCAAGGGAGACGGACGATCGTGTAATCCGCCGGCACTGCGGTTCGCCGTAGTGTGGGCAGCATGGCAGAACACCCTGCAGGTCGCGGATTCCGCCGGGGCGCTGGTTCGGCAACGGCGCGGGAACGGGTGAGCTCAAGGGGCCGGTGGTTCGCCGCCGGTCGAAGGCTCACGCCAGCCCCGCGTTGACGCCCAACAAGCCCGCGGCTCAAGCGTCGCTCCGTGTGTTGTCGTGTGATTCGCGGACGTTCCGCCTTCTGAGGGTGTCTGTTTCCGGCTCGACATTTCCTCCTGAGGACGACTGTCCGGCGACGGGCGGGAGGCCCGACGTCACGCGAGACGGAAATGCGGCGTCTCTGGTCGATCACGCCGCGAGCGGCGACATGGCGGCTCGCGGGCGATGGCTGAATGTGGTGACCCGCGGGCGGTTTCTCATCGGCGGTCTTATTTGATACTGTGGCGCGAACGCATTTCCGGCTACGCCGAGAGTAAGCGATGTCCACCGCGCCTGATTCGATCACCCCCGCGTGCCCGGTGTGCAGCGGACAGGTGGTCAGCGACTCGCGGAATTGCCCGCAATGCGGCACGCCCCTGGATTCGTCTCCCGGATCACGCGTCGGGCGCATTGAGCCGGGCGAAGATGACTGGGAGTATCCGCGGGCACGGCGCAGGGATTACGTCATCACCGCATTCGTCGCGCTGTTAGCGGCTGCCTTGACGTTTCCCGCGAGCGTCGCGGTGACCAAGACGGCGTTCCTCCGGGGCAATCTCGGCAAGGCGAGCACCGATTCGATTCTGGCCCTGGCGCTTTGGAATCTGTGGATCTGGGGGCCGCCCGTGGTCTATTCGGCGCTGCAGTATCGGGCCGCCGTGCGGGCGGGGGTGCACCATCACTCGCACCTGATTCGCAGTTTCGGCAGAGTCCTGGCTCTCTCCGCGGGAGTTCCAGCGGGCATCCTGACGGCGTGCGCCGTGCTTTTCTTCGCCATCTGCGGCCGCTGGCCGCCCTGAGGTGTGAGATGGTTGAATCCCATACGCCCACGTGCCCGATGTGCGGCGGCGCCTTGGCTGCCGCAGCACGAGAATGCCCGCTCTGCGGCGAGCCGCAGCCGGGAACGGCTCGCTCGATTCCCGGGAACGAGTCATCCCGCGAACCAAAACTGCGTCCGGCTCGACCGCACGATTACGTCCTTCTGGGTTTGGTGTCGATTGTTGCCTGCGCGATCACGGTTCCGCCTACATGGACGGTGATGGGGGATGCCTTGCCCCGAACTCCCCATCCGGCGCAAGCGTATCTCTTGATGGTTGTGGTGATATGGAACTCGTGGGTGTGGGGGGGGCCGATGCTCTTCGCCCTATTCTCCTGGCAGGAAGGTGTGCAGTCGCAGGCGGAGGATCACACGTACCTGGTACGCGTGTTCTGGCAATGCCAGGCCATCACGGTGGGTTTGCCGTTATCCCTCTTTCTCTTAGTGCTGGCGATCTGTGCTTTGGGTTAGCGTGCACGCGCCAGAAATGCGACTCTATCGACCCGGAACCATCCAGGGTCTCGCCACGGGTGTGCGACCCGTCCAGTTTCCAGAGCGTGCTGGAGCGCTCGCACGGCTCACAGAGCCGCGGTACACCCTCCAGAAACGAACTACGCGGTTCGATATCATCCTCCGACATCTCCTATGACTGTTCCCATCCTCTACCCCTGCATCATGCTCGCCGCCCTGGCGGCGGGGACCTGGTTGACGCGACGGCGGCAGGCGGCGCTGCCGTTGACATCGCCGCAGAAGTGGGGGATCGCGCTGGGGGCGTTCTGCGGCGGCATGCTGGGAGCCAAGCTGCCGTTCGCGCTGGCGGATCCGCAGGGGCCGTTGTGCGTGCAGGCCTGGATCGCGGACGGCAAGACGATCATGTTCGGGCTGGCGGGGGGCTACCTCGGGGTGGAAGTCGCCAAGAGCCTCCTCGAGATTCGCGTCAAAACCGGGGACTCCTTCGCCATCCCAGTGGCCGTGTCGATTGCCATCGGTCGACTCGGCTGCTTCGTTGGAGGGTGTTGCTACGGCGTCCCGACGGAGCTTCCCTGGGGCGTCGTCTACGGGGACGGTGTTCGACGACATCCGACGCAGTTGTATGAACTGGCGTTCCATCTGATCGCGGCAGGTGGGTTATGGGTCCTGGAATTCCGTCACCAATTTCCGCGTCAACCCATCAAACTTTATATCGGCATCTACTGCGTCTTCCGGTTTGCCACCGAGTTTCTGCGGCCGGAAGCCCGGTTGTGGGGCGGCCTGACGGGATACCAATGGACCGCCCTCGCGTTGTTACCCGTGATTTCCCTGCTGTGGTGGCAGGATCGTCTGTCGGACGAAACGAGCGGCCCGGCTGCTTCTCCGCAGTCTGGGGGTCGAAGTGCGCGTTGATCGAGAAGGGACGCCTGTGTCTGCCGATTCCAATCGACGAGAATTTCTGGTCGGGACGAGTGCCGCCGCCCTTGGTTTTGGCGGGGGAGTTTCCGCCATCGCATCCCAGCCGGCAACGGGAGCAGCCCCGGTGAATCCACGTTTGTTCAGTTTCGTTGGCGGTGCAAAGGGAGAGTGGCGGGTCCTCTCGGCCGCCACGGTTATCGGCGAACCCTTATCGAGCGTCGAACGGGTCAGCATCGTCGGCGGAGAGATCCCGCAAATCTCCGACGGAACCGGCTGGGTCCTGCATGGCGTCACCAGCAACGAGCGCTATGCGACCCGTCCGGAAAAGACACAACTGGCTGCCAAGCAGGTCGCGTTGGGACGGCCCACCGCCGATCACGCCGCGTTGATCCCCATCCGCAAGAACGCCCAGTGGTGGGGGCTGACCCAAGACGAACGCCGGGCGATCTTCGAAGATCGGTCACGTCATGTAACGATCGGCCTGAAGTATCTCCCGGCCATCGCCCGTCGCCTGCATCACTGCCGCGACCTCACGACCAGCGAACCCTTCGATTTCGTGACGTTGTTCGACTACGCCGCGACGGATGCGTCCGCCTTCGACGAGATGCTCGCCGAATTGCGCGCCACTGAAGAGTGGAAGTACGTTGATCGGGAAGTCGATTTGCGGCTGGTCCGCGCCGAGTGAAGTCGGGCCGATCGGAGCATTGGACGGACTCGCCGTCGCCGGCGCCGAACGAATGCCGCCGGCGAAGATGATCTCGGGACGACATCGCGACGAGTCATCCGTGACGGCGCATCGTCGGCGCCAGGGATCGACACACTTCGCCATTGAATCCCCGAAGGCTCAGAGTTACACCTTGGGCGACGGGGTGCTTTGCCGTAGCTGAGCCGATTCCGGGGATCTCTCCATGTCGCCGAAAAATGCAGACGAGCCTCTCTTTGAAGACGACGGTGCGAGCAACAGTCGCCCGCCGAACCTCTCCAAGAAGGAAAAGTACAACCTCGTCACCGATGTCGTCACGGGGGTGAATCTCCGGGGGAGCGACAATCTCATTCAAGGGTTGAGCATCCTGGCGGCGCTGCCGGTTGGTGCGCTCGTGGGGGCTTTCCTCGTGCAGGATCGATTTTTCGGGGCGCTCGTCGGTGGGTTTTGCGGTGTGCTCGCAGGTTTGTTCTTGAGCGGGATCGGGCTGATGGTCTACCGGACCGTGCGGCATCTGCGCGGCCGGCATGATTAGAATGGGGACGAGTCGCCCCGCACCGCTGTTTCGCAGATCGCCCGGCCATGCCCCAGATTGTGCTCGCCACCCTCAACGCGCGCTACCAGCACGTGGCGTTCGGCCTGCGCTCTCTGTACGCCAACCTGGGAGACTTGCAGTCGCAGGCGGAGATCTGCGAATTCACCATCCAGCAGGGGACGCTCGAAATCGTCGAGGCGATCCTGCAGCGCTCCCCGGCGATCGTCGGCTTCGGCGTTTACATCTGGAACGTCGCCGAGACCGAACGCGTGGTCGCGGCGCTCAAACAGCTGCGGCCCAACCTGTGCGTCGTTCTCGGCGGGCCGGAAGTGAGCTACGAGACGGCGTCGCAGCCGATCTGCGCGCTGGCGGATTACGTGATTACCGGTGAAGGGGATCTCGCGTTTGCGGCGCTCTGCCGCGAGTGGGCTGAGGGTCGAGGGCTAGGGGCTGAGGAACAGAGCGACCGAAACTCCGCTGTCCCTCAGCCCTTAGCCCTTAGCCCTCGGCTCATCCACGCCCCCGTCCCCGATCTGGCAGCGGTGAAACTCCCCTACGACCTGTATACCGACGAGGATCTCACGCATCGAGTCGTCTACGTCGAGGCGTCGCGCGGGTGTCCGTTTACGTGTGAGTTTTGTCTGTCGGCTCTCGACATCCCCGTCCGACAGTTTCCGCTGGAACCGTTTCTGGCAGCCATGGAGCGGTTGCTGGTACGCGGTTGCCGCACCTTCAAGTTCGTGGACCGGACGTTCAATCTCAACGTGCGCGTCAGTCGGACGATTCTGCAATTCTTCCTGGACCGCTACTCGCCGGGCCTGTTTCTGCATTTCGAGATGATTCCCGACCGGCTTCCCGAAGGGCTGCGGGAGTTGATCGTGCAGTTCCCGCCGGGGGCGCTGCAGTTCGAAGTGGGGATTCAAACGTGGAACGATGACGCGGCGGAATTGATCAGTCGCCGACAGGACAACGCCGTCGCGGAAGAGAACCTGCGCTGGCTGCATGCCGAGACCGGCGTCCACGTGCATGCCGATCTCATCGTGGGATTGCCGGGAGAAGACGTCGACAGCTTCGGTCGCGGGTTCGATCGGCTGGCGGCGCTGCGGCCCCAGGAGATTCAAGTGGGCATTCTGAAGCGCCTGCGGGGGACGCCGATCATCCGTCACGACGACGCGTGGCACATGATCTACAGCCCGCATCCCCCCTACGAGATCCTGCAGAACCGACTCATCGACTTCGAGACCATGCAGGAGCTGCGTCGCTTCGCCAAGACCTGGGACCTGGTTGCCAACAGCGGCAATTTCGTCGAGACCACGCCGTTGTTCTGGGAGGCCGCCACGGGATCGGCAGCCCAGTCGCCGTTCGACTCGTTGCGTTCCTTTAGTCGCTGGCTGTACGACGAGACCGGCAGAACGCACAGCATCGCGCTGCCGCGACTGCTGGAAATGGTGTTTCGGTATCTGACGACTCGTCGCCAGCTAGAACCGGCAGAGGTTGCTCCGATCCTCTATCGCGACTATCGCCGAGGCGGCCGGAGCGATGTGCCGACCTGTTTGCGAGAATGGGTGACCGCCAGTGGCCACGACATGGAGGCCGTCAGCGCTCAGGGGCGGCTGCGGCAGCAGCGGTGGGTGGCGACTTGATGGCGATTATGGATTTGCTCGTGCGTGACAAACGTATCGACGTAACCATAGCAAGATGGCTAAGATTCTCGGATGGGTAACAGGGCCTTTGACGAGCCTTAAATTCGGAATGGGATGGTCAGAATGGCGGCAACCCGAGAAGAGTTGGATCAATTTCATCAGTTCGCCATCGCCCAACTGGATACCGGGACGGCGCACTGCGAACTCGATGAATTGTTGGTCACTTGGTGCGACAGCCTGGAGCGTGAAACGATCAGCCAGGTGCTCCGCTCCAGTCTCGCCGACCTTGATGCCGGCCGCGGCCGGCCGGCGCGCGAGGTCACCGCAGAACTCCAAGCCAAGTACGGGCTGACTGCGAAATGACCTACGAGGTAATTTTACTTCCTCAGGCTGAGCACGACGTCGAGGAAATCCTCGCTTAGCTGACGCAGGCATCTCCTGTCGGAGCCAATGCCTGGCTCCAATCCTGGTTACGGTTGCTCCCTCAGCTCGAAGAGTCAGCCCAAAGTTGCGCGATGGCGCCGGAAAGTGTGGATCAACGCGAGTCCATCCGCCAAACTTTCTTCAAGACTCGACGAGGACGTCCTTATCGCGCGTTGTTCGTGATCCGCCGCGATCGAGTTTACGTGCTGCATGTGCGTGGCGGGCGACAAGATCTGGTCCGTGGCGAAGATCTACCGTTGCCGTCTGAGTAGTTTCCACCGCCACAATAGGGCGTAGAGTCGTTCTTGTTGTCCGGATTCGTTCATCCTTCCAGCCATGCCGTGCATCGCGACTTGCGATAGGATATCGCCGTGAGCGTGACCGTCAGTTCCCATGAAAGTCGTTGACCGATGCGGATCATCCCGTTGATTGCCGTGTGCCTCGCGATCTCTGTGGCTTCCGGGATCGCCGCCGAGGTCGACAAGCCAGCTGCGGTCAAGTTCCCACTGCCGTTCGCTGCCGGCGATTGGCCCGGCTGGCGCGGCCCGGCAGGGACCGGCGTCGCGAACGCCGATCAGTCGCCGCCGCTCAAGTGGAGCGACAACGAAAACGTCCTCTGGAAAGCGCCCGTACCGGGACGCGGGCATGGGTCACCGACGGTGGTGGGGCAGCGCATCTATCTGGCTACGGCCGATACCGAGACCGAGGTGCAATCGGTTCTGTGTTTCGATCGTGAAACCAGCGGGCGCGTCTGGGAAACTCCGGTTCATCGCGGGCACTTCGACAAGAAGGGGAACGCCAAGAGTTCGCAGGCGTCGGCGAGCGTGGCCTGCGACGGCGAGCGGATTTTCATCAATTTTCTGAATCACGACGCCATCTGGACGACCGCACTTTCCCTCGGCGGCACGATTCTGTGGCAGACCAAAGTGGCTGACTTCGTGAACCATCAGGGTTTCGGGTCGTCGCCCATCGTTTACGGACCACTGGTGCTGGTCTCGGCGGACAGCAAAGGGGGCGCGGGACGTGTCGCAGGGCTGGACCGCGCGACTGGGAAGATCGTCTGGTCGAACCCCCGGCCGAAGCTGCCGAATTACTGTTCGCCGACGGTGCTGCATGTCGCCG
Source organism: Planctomycetaceae bacterium (assembly GCA_033762515.1). Classification (GTDB taxonomy): domain Bacteria; phylum Planctomycetota; class Planctomycetia; order Planctomycetales; family Planctomycetaceae; genus DSVQ01. The sequence goes on along the minus strand of JANRLN010000335.1, from coordinate 10,799 downwards.
GACGCGATCAACTGGTGATGATCGGCTGCAACGTCGTCCAGGGTCTCGAGCCTCTCACTGGGAAATCGCTGTGGGAACTGGCGGGGTCCACGGAGGAATGCGTCACCAGCACCGTTACCGATGGACAACACATCTACACCAGCGGCGGCTATCCGCGCAACCACGTCGCTGCGATCAAGGCCGACGGTTCCGCGAAAGTCGCCTGGGACAGCCCGGCTCGCGTCTACGTGCCCTCGATGGTGCTCCAGGACGGCTACCTTTACGCCGTTCTCGACGCCGGGGTCGCCCAGTGCTGGAAGGCGGATACCGGTGAAGAAATGTGGAAGGAACGCGTCGGCGGAACCTTCAGCGCATCGGTGGTCCTGGTGGGTGACAAGCTCTTTGCCACCGATGAATCGGGCCGGACGTGCATCTGGAAGGCCGACCCCCGGAAGTTCGAGCTCCTCGCCGAAAACCAACTGGGAACGGAAGCCTTCGCCACGCCCACCATCTGCGGCAGCCGGATCTATCACCGCGTCGCGGTGCAAGTGGAGGGAAAGCGGCAGGAGTTTTTGTACTGCGTGGGGACATCAAAGTCGGAGCATTCGGCGAGCGGGGGGCGTTAGTCCCCCCAGTGATTGACCACATCCGAACTGCGATCAAGAATCATGAGAGTAACGACGGCATCCCTCATCCTGCTGCAGCTTGTCATTCTCAGCGGCTGCCTTGCCGACGAGTCGCTGAAAACAACTCTGCCTTCTGTGGGAGCCAGGATGACGCCCTTGCAGCGGATCACGGAACGAATCAGCCGGCAAGGGCACGTTAATGATCCGAATACGCCTCGGCCATTATTAACGCTGTCGGAATTTTTCGACGGGAACGAATTGGCGGGCAGCATCGGCTGCAATTTAATTCCGACGCCGGAGCCTGCCGAATTTCGCAGCCAGTTCGCGCGCATCGCTGCCCGCTCTGACGTGGCTGACATCCGCGTCCAGATCACAGATTTCGATGATCCCGCGTGGCCGTTCAGTGATACGGTGTGGGTCATCACAAACGCAGCCCCCGAAGAGGTCCGGCTGTGGTTTGATGAGCGGCTGCGTCCCGACGACTGCTGGCAGGGGTGGACCGCGGGATGCAAGTTCGAGCCTTACACACTTCCCGCGGGGATGCATCCCATCGCCTGCTGGTGGGACTGAACAGAGAGAATCGCCGCCTGCGGGATTTTCTGAATGGGATCTACTAGACCCACGCCGCCGCAACCACGTTCGAGAGCTTCGCGAGGAAGTGTCCGGTCGGTTCTTGGGGTTGCGACGACAGGATGATCGTGAAGAGATCGCGATCGGGGTCGAGCCACAGGACGGTCCCCGTCGCGCCCCAATGGCCATAGGTGCGCGGCCCCAGGAGATCGCCGAAGTTCGCGGAGTGGGCCGGCCAGTTGAGTCGCCAGCCGAGTCCCCAGGGACGGGTGCGGCGCTCCACATCGGGGACTTCGCGGAAGGCTTCCAGTTGATTGCGGGTCGCGGTCAGGACGGTCGCAGGGGAGAACAATGGCGTGTCGTTCTCCAGCCGTCCCAGCCGCAACAGGCAGCGCGCCAGTCGGCCAAGGTCGGCGGCGGTCGTTAACAGGCCTCCCCACGGCGCCCCGAGTTGCCTCCAATAGCGGCTGTTCCAGTTCCAATCGACGGCGGCGGCCTGCTCGGGTGTCAATCGCACCTCGACCAAACGCTCCAGCGGCGTGGGCGTTCCGGCAAACCAGTCGTCGGGGGCGCCCAGCTCGGTGTCGACCATTCCCAGACGCGTGAAGATCTCGTCTTTCAGAAACTTCTGACAAGAACATCCGGCGACGCGGGCGATGATCTCGCCCAGCACCAGGAACCCCATGCTCTGATACTGCACGCCGCGCCCCGGGGGAAACGAGAGGGGCAACTCGCAGGTGTCGCTGAGAAAACCCTCAAGCGGAGCCTGCGCGGCTCGCAGGTCCCCGTTGTTGGGAAGCATGTCGGGCAGGCCCGAGGTGTGCGTCAACAGGTGACGGATCTCGACGCCATATTTGCCGTTGCGACCGAACTCGGGCAGAAAATCGGCGACGCGATCTCCCAGCGTCAATTCGCCACGCTCCACCAGCAAAAGCGCCCCAAGGGCCACGATCGGCTTGGTGATGGAGGCGACCAGGTAAATCGGTTCGGTGGGCAGGGGCCGAGCCCCCGCGACGTCCACGGAACCGAGATGAAACGCCTCTGAGGTCCCTGCGGTGGTCCCGGTCAGGCAGGTCAACGCAGTGACCTGCCCGCGAGCGACCCAATGCGCGCCGAGATCGATTCCCCGTTGCCAGCGTGCCGCGTCGAGAATCGGGGGCGTCTCCATGAACAGGTCCCTACGCCATCACGACCGAGCGCGCGCTGTGCCGTTCCAGTGCGGCTTCGATGAAGCCCAGAAACAGCGGATGCGGACGATTCGGCTTCGACTTGAACTCGGGGTGGAACTGCACCGCCAGGAACCACGGGTGGTCGGGGATCTCGATGATCTCCGCGAGTTTCCCATCGGGACTGATGCCGACCACGTTCATGCCCGCTTCGGCGAGTTCCTGTCGATAGACCGGGTTGAACTCGTAGCGGTGGCGATGCCGTTCGGAAACTTCAGGGGCCCCGTACAAACGAGCGGCCAGGGAACCCTCGGTCAGACGGCAGGGTTGAGCGCCGAGCCGCATCGTGCCCCCTTTGGTCGTCACCTGCTTCTGCTCTTCCAGCAGGCAGATCACCGGATCGGTGGTGTCGGCCGCGAATTCGGTGCTGTTGGCCTTATGACGGCCCAGCACATGCCGCGAGAACTCGATCACGGCCACCTGCATTCCCAGGCAGATGCCGAAATAGGGGATGCGGTTCTCACGGGCGTAGCGGACGGTCTGAATCTTGCCGTCCACGCCGCGCTTGCCGAAACCTCCGGGAACAAGGATGCCGTCGACGCCGGCGAGCATCGTGGCGACGTCGTTGCGTTCAATGTCTTCGGCCTCGATCCGCTTGACGATCACGCGCGAGTTGTGCGCCAATCCGGCATGGTCGATCGCTTCATAGATCGACTTGTAGGCGTCGCGGTGTTCGATGTACTTCCCGACGACGGCAATGGTCACCTCGTGGTCGGGGCTGCGCACCCGGCGGACGATCTCTTCCCAGTCTTCCATATCGCACGGACCGGCGGTCAGCTTCAGCTTTTCAAGAATCAGGTCGTCCAGCTTGTGTTCGACCAGACCCAGCGGGACTTCGTAGATCGAGAACTCCTTGTCTCGCTCTTCAATGACCGCGCGCTTTTCGAGGTTGCAGAACAGGGCGATCTTCTCGGCGTTTTCGCGACCAAGTTCCCGCTCGGTCCGCACAATCAGAATATCGGGCTGGATGCCGATCTGCCGCAGCTGCTGCACGCTGTGCTGGGTCGGCTTGGTTTTCAGCTCCTTGGCCGCCTTGAGATAGGGAACCAGCGTCAGGTGAATGAACAGGCAGTTTTCCCGGCCGATATCGAGCGGAATCTGGCGAATCGCTTCGATGAACGGCAGTCCCTCGATGTCGCCGACCGTCCCCCCGAGTTCGGTGATCACCACGTCCACGTCAGGACCGGCCAGCCTGCGGATCGACGACTTGATCTCATCTGTGATATGGGGGACCACCTGCACCGTGCCGCCGAGATACTTCCCTTGGCGCTCCTTCTCGATCACCCGCAGATAGATGCGTCCCGAGGTGAAGTTGGAGTCGCGTGACAGGGGGGAATTGGTGAACCGCTCGTAGTGCCCCAGGTCGAGGTCGGTCTCGGCGCCGTCGTCCAGCACGTAGACTTCGCCGTGCTGGTACGGACTCATCGTGCCGGGATCGACGTTGATGTAGGGGTCGAGCTTTTGCATCCGCACCCGCAGACCGCGGCGTTCCAGGATGCAGCCGATCGAGGCCGACGTCAGTCCCTTGCCCAGCGAGCTGACCACGCCGCCCGTCACGAAAATATGCTTCGTCATGGTTCCTTCCGTGAAATTGTCCGAAGTCATTGGTCCGTAGTCAGTTGCAGAGGAGTTCCACGAACTCGCTCCGTTTCAATTTACGCTCAGCCGCGAAAACAAGAACGGTCGGGGAACTCCCCCGACCGAACGGCCACCTCGGGCGCAGGACACGGCGATCGCTGAGGCGACGGACCACGGACTAACGACCACAGACCTTCCCCTGTCTTTCCACGAAGCGAGCATAATCGTCCGGCGTGTCGATGCCAACGGAGTGGTGTTCAACGACGGCGACCTGGATGCGCGCGCCGGCCTCGAGTGCGCGCAATTGTTCCAGTTTTTCCAGCCCTTCCAGCCGCGAAACCGGCTTCTCGGTGAGGCGCAATAAAAAGTCGCGCCGGTAAGCGTAAATCCCCACGTGCAGCAGCCACGGGCTTTCGGGACTCGCCAGCAGTGTTTGGGGGTCCGCGTCGCGCACGTGCGGAATCGGCGATCGACTGAAATACAAGGCCCGCCCGTCCGTCGCACAGACCACTTTCACACACGACGCCGACTGCAGCGTCTCCAGCGACCGAATCGGCGTCGCCAGCGTCCCCATCTCCGCCGTTGGAGTCTGGTGCATCACGGCGACGAGGCGATCGATCGATCCGGGGTCGAGTTCCGGTTCATCTCCCTGCAGATTGACAATGATCTCAGCGTCCGGCAGTTCACGCCGCACCACCTCGGCGATCCGGTCGGTCCCGCTGGGATGGTCGCCGGTCATGTCGCACACGCCGCCGAAGGCCTGCACGGCAGACACGATTTCGGCGTCATCCGCCGCGATCCGCACTCCGCTGAGCGATCGCGCCCGGTTGGCGGTTTCCCAGGCATACTGCACCAGCGGACGACCGGTTTCCGCCAGCAGCAGCTTTCGCGGCAATCGCGTCGATCGCAGTCGGGCTGGAATGATCGCGTAGACAGTCATGATCCTCGATTCCTTTCGAGCAGGGCCGCCCGCAGACGCGGCGTCACCCGACGTCGACCATTACTTCTGGACTTCCGCCTCTTCAAACGGGAAGAGCCTTCGCAATTCGTCTTTCGATGGTTGTCGGCCGTATTCGCAGACCTCGAAGGTTTCGGCATAGCGAATTGCCTTGCCGCGCTCTTCACCGTACCACTCGATGAGGGCCGCGCGATGCTGGTTGGCCTCGGCGGAATGGCGCTTCTCCCAACGTTCCTTCAGCCATGCCCTGCGAGCGTCGGGGTCGGCGGCGGGAGGGACCGTGCGCACGAATTCCTCGCTGCCGCCGGCGCCTCCTTCGTACACCTGAGACTCCAGTTCATGGACTCCGGCAACCTTGCGGTCGAGCACGTCATCGAGCGAGATGGCCACATCGGGTTCGAACGGGTAGGGCTTTTGAAACCGGTCGCTGGAGTAGAGGAAGACCGGGTTTTGTTTCAGAGGCGCCGTGTCCGGGCAGATGAACGGGACCGACACCATGAACGCCGCATCCTGCACCAGGACGCCGACATAACGGTGATCCGGGTGGTAGTCCCACGGACGATGGGCGATGACGACGTCGGCCTGCCATTCGCGGATGATGCGTGTGATCCGCTTGCGGTTTTCCAACGTCGGTTCGAGTTCCCCGTCGTGGATGTCGAGCACCTGCGACGTGACGCCGAAGACTTTTGCCGCGGCGGCGCACTCTTGGGCTCGGCGTTGTGCCAACGGGCCGCCGGCCATCTGCCAATGACCGATGTCCCCATTAGTCACCGACACCAGCTTCACCTGATGCCCACGCTGGGCCCATTTGATCGCCGTCCCGCCGACCTTGAACTCGGCGTCGTCGGGATGAGCTCCGAATGCAATGATGCGGAGCGGTTTTTCGGGGACATGCGGTTCGGCGGCGTAGGCTTGGGCGGCGAGGAGAGTCAGAGCGCCGAATAGCCAGCAGCGGGACCAGAGTGGGATGGGCATCGTCAGTCTCCATGGGAATCGGACATTGGACGACGTTGGTCAATCATTTGGCGGCGGCATTGGGAGGGCGAGGCTCCCGCCGAGTCGTGGTGCGCCGGAACCGTCACGTCCGACGATCAAGTTGCACACCCGCGAAGCGCTCGCGGTTCGGCGGGAGCCTCGCCCACCCATCCCGGCGAACCCTAGTATCGCGCCAGGTCGCCGCCGCGCTTCAGGTTCAGGCCCTGAACCATCTTCTGGGCTTCGACGACCATGAACCGCAGTTCGCTCCCCAGTGCGATGAACTGCCAGCCTTCCGCGATGCGGCGTTCGGCCTGCTCGATCGATTGCACATGCAGACCCACCGGCGTTCCCGCTTTCTTTCCCGCGGCGAGAATGCGCTGCAGCATCGCTTCAAATTCCTCGGGGGACGGATCGGCTCCGTCGGGACTCCGCATCTGGAACGTGAGGTCATTGGGACCGACGAAGATCGCATCGACGCCGGGGAGGCTGTAGATCTCGTCGGCATTGCGGACCCCTTCCGGGGACTCGGTCTGCAGCACGACCAGGATCTCATCGTTGGCATATTTGTAGTAGTCGCCGGCGGTCGCGTCGAAGTTCATAGCGTGCATCGCTCCGCCGACCGAACGATTGCCGGCCGGGGGATACTTCGCGGCCGCAATCGCCAGCTTGGCCTCTTCGACGGTGTTGACCATCGGCACGACAATCCCATGTGCGCCGGCATCGAGGACGCGCTTGATGTAGTCGTGATCGCCGCGCGGGACCCGTGCGAGACAGACGCAGCCCGCGTCGGCGATCGCACCGAAGAGAAGGCCGGCGTCTGTCCAGCCGATCGGGGAGTGCTCCAGGTCGACGGTCAGCCAGGGAAAGCCGATGCGCGCCATCAGTCGGGCGGCGAACACATTTCCTAAAGACAGCCAGGTTCCGACTTGCGGTTGCCCGGCCTTCAAGGCGGCCTTCACCGGATTACGACGCATGCTCTCATGTCCCTCGGTTCGCGTGTTCCACACAGCGCCGTGAGGGATCCTCGCGGAGGGCGAATTGACTGCCCCGTCCGCTGTCGCCGTCTCAGCCCCTCACGACCCGCCGTGTTCGATGAAGGCTAGTGTCGCTCTGGTGAGCGCGAAACACAAGCAGATCGCGGGAACGACCGTCCGCAAGTCTGCGGCCGCTCTCAGGAAACGAAAAACACCGCCGGTTCATGGCGTGCAGAAGCGGTCAGTGCCGTTGCCCCCCGAGCCGTCACCGAGCCGCGGCCAGTTCCGAGGTTGGACAATCCGTCGTCACGTCCTGCCGACGGACCGTGACTTCTGGAGGGGCGGTAATCCCCAAACGAACTCGCCCGCCGCGGACCTCCAGGACCTTGATCTGAATCTGCTTGTCACCGATGGTCAGCAGTTCGTTGGGTCGACGCGTTAAGATTAACATGTTTGAGGCTCCATCCTGCGAGAACGTCGTGAGCTGCCGGGTTCCTGCCCGCGTGGAGCATGTTCCCGCATTTGGCGTGCCACACGGCGGGGGCCGCCAGGACGCGGTTTTCACAAGTCTTTTTCTAGATATTGGTTGCAACACATTTTTCGGGTCCGCACACTCGCCGCCATGACTCTCAGCGACGGGGAAGTGTGGCAAAATCAAACACTTCTCGGAATGAGGCAGTATGACACACGCGCGGGAATCGCAGTCCATGACAGAAGAACTCTTCGACGTCGTTGATGCCGAGGACCGCGTCATCGGGGTGGCGCCGCGATCCGAGGTCCACGCGCGCTTGTGGTGGCATCGGGCGGTCCACATCTTCGTCCGAAATTCGCGCGGAGAGCTGCTGATCCATCGTCGGTCGGCGTCGAAGGACCAGTATCCCCGATGCTGGACTTCCTCCGCCTCCGGTCACCTGGCAGCCGAAGAAGATTACGCGCCCGCCGCCGTGCGGGAGCTGCAGGAGGAACTGGGTCTCGCCGCCCCATTGACGTTTCTGGCCAAATTCCCCGCCAGCCCCGAGATGTGCTACGAACATACGGTGTTGTACGAGACGGTCACGGATGACATTCCAACGTTCGATCCCGAGGAAATCGAGCACGGGGAGTACCTGCCGCTGGCGACGATCGCCACCCGGATTGCCGCCAATCCCGACGAATACTCACCCTGCTTTCGCACGATTTTCGCCTGGTTTCTCGCTCAACACCGTTGAACTCTCGGCAAGACTCATCGGCTTCGCCTGATCGATTCGTTCCTCGGATTTCCCGAGAACCCGCAGCGGTAATGAGGGCGTCCCTTGACTTCATCGCCGCAGAACGAATACTGGGTGATTCGCCAGACGGGGCCGAGAGGCTACCTCTTTCTGCGGTGAGGTCGTGTGAACCGGGTCAGGTCTTAACAGAAGCAGCCCTAAACATTGGCTTTCAGGTGCGGACGGAGGTAGCATCCCGGCCCTTTCTGCTTGGCGGGTCCGGGGAACATCCCTGCCGCGGTTGGACCGAACGATCTCAGTTGTCGGTCACGCCCGTGAGACCTATACTCGCCAAAAACTCACCGTCCCGATGATCCTTCATCGACGGCTCACTTGCCCCCGCGCTGTCCGTGCCCCTGGCACATCGACACTCGGCAGAACCACGAGAATCTCATGCCCAATTACTTCTTCACCAGCGAATCCGTCAGCATGGGCCATCCGGACAAAGTGTCCGACCAGGTCTCCGACGGTGTGCTGGACGCCCATCTGTCCGGCGACCCATTGTCCCGCGTCGCGTGCGAGACGCTCTGCACGACCGACTTCATCTGCCTCGCCGGCGAGATCACTTCGACGTGCGAAGTCGACTACGAAAAGATCGCCCGCGAGGTCATCCGCGACATCGGCTATGTGAACACCGACATCGGGTTTAACGCCGATACCTGCCAGGTGCTGCTCAAGATCCACAGCCAGAGCCCGGATATCGCCATGGGCGTCGATCGCGACGGAGCCGGCGATCAGGGGTTGATGTTCGGTTATGCCTGCAATCAGACCCCCGAACTGATGCCCCTGGCGATCTCGTTGTCGCACAAGATCATCAACCGCGTCACCGACGCCCGGAAGCAACGCGAAGTCGACTGGCTGCGCCCGGACAGCAAGAGCCAGGTGACAGTCGAGTACAATGACAAGAACCAGCCCGTCGGCATCTCCGCGGTGGTCTTGTCGACGCAGCACAGCGAGCAGGTCACGCAGGCGGAGATTCGCGATTACATCATCGCCGAAGTGATCCGCAAGTCGGTGCCCGCGGAACTCCTCAGCGACAAGACCAAGTACCACATCAATCCCACCGGGCAGTTTATCGTCGGGGGCCCCCACGGCGACACCGGGCTGACGGGCCGCAAGATCATCGTCGACACCTACGGCGGCTGGGGCCGACACGGCGGCGGCGCCTTCTCGGGGAAGGATCCCACCAAGGTGGACCGCTCGGCAGCCTACATGGCCCGCTACATCGCCAAGAACATCGTCGCCGCCGGGCTGGCCGACGCCTGCGAGGTGCAACTGGCTTACGCCATCGGCGTGGCGGACCCGGTCAGCGTGCACGTCGACACGAACGGGACCAACAAGATCCCGGAAACGAAGATTTCCGATTTGGTGCGCGAGCACTTCAAGATGACGCCTCGCGGAATCATCGAAACCCTGAAGCTGCGTCGTCCGATCTATCGCAAAACGGCCGCTGGCGGGCATTTCGGCCGCAATGACCCGGATTTCACCTGGGAACAGACGAATGTGGCCCCCGCTCTCAAGAGCGCGGCGGGGCTGTAGATCTTTCAACGTTCGTTAAGTGCACAGAAGCCCAGAGAAATCCTTCCCTGGGCTTCTTTTGTATTCGCGCCGTGATGCCGATCGGATAAGACACGCGACTCCCCCCTCGGAAGGACCCGGGTGATGGATGCGGCACGCACTTCCGAATTCTGGCGCTCGATCGCGATCTCGCTGTGGACGGCACAGGGGCTCGTCGCGACCGTGCTTGTCAGCCGACGTCTCTCCGGAGAGTTCGCGGGGCCAGACTCCGCACCGATGGTGATGCTCTGGTGGACGCTCTCACTGGTCTGGAGCGGGGCCGGATGGTGGGCCTTTCGCCAGTCCGCTCCGCGACAACTCTGCTCGACGCTCACAGCGCGCTACCTGCCCGAGTCCCTGGCGGGCATCCTGGCCGCGACCGCCGTCCTCTCCGGCACGCCGCTCCTGCAACCGGGAGCCGTGGGGATGTTGGCGGGTGTGGTGGTGATCGTTGTCGGCGCGAGCTACGGCATCGTCACTGCGGTCCCGCTCTTGGACGACCTTGCCAATCCCGTCAGAACACCAGCGCCCACCCCGGAGAGACCCGTCCTTCCCACAGACCCGATTGACCATCCCGAGGACGCAGATCGGCCGAACGCCGAGGCTGCTGGACATGAATTTGCGTTGTGCGCGCTCGAAGATTCCGTGCAGACGATGACCCGCCGACAAGAACGGGATGCCGAGATCGTGGAAGGGGTTCTGCGCGTCGAATTCCCGGACTCCCTGCGGGAAACCGTGATTCACGTTTCCTTCTGTCCACCCCTCGCCAGTCACCCTCAGGTGGAGTTGGAAGATCTCGACGGCAACTCCTGGGACCTGAAAATCGCCGCGTGCTATCCGTTTGGCCTGCGGCTTTCGGTCCGTCGGCGACCCAACGGCTCGGCGACAGGCAGAATCGCTTATTTCGCGTCGGCAGCGATCCGCCGCGCCGCGTAGACCGTCGCGAACCGCGGCAGCTCGCCGCCGAGCGTCGCGGCATCAACCCGACGTGAACTGGTTGGTCGCGCCCCCGCCGCGTCGGTTCAGACCCACGTTCGAGACGATCCTGCAACATCCTTGCATCCCGCGCCGTCGTCAAAGGCGCAGTTAACTGTAAGATTTTTTCC
>JANRLN010000334.1:0-2382 GCA_033762515.1 Planctomycetaceae bacterium | reverse complement strand
GGCGGGAGCCTCGCCCTCCCTGAGCAGCGCCGCATCGAATTGTTCATTCCGTGGGCTGATTTCAAGGCGGAATCGCAGATGAAGATCGTCGAGGTCGTCTGTCAGCTGCTGCGCGTCCCCAATGTCGAGCGCAAGACCGCCAGCAGCCAGGACGCCGTCCTGGTGCGGATTCGCACCGACGACGGCCTCGAAGGGATCGGCGAAGCCGATTCGCAGCCAGAGGTGGTCAAGGCGATCATCGACGCCCCCTTCAGCCACAACATCGCCTGCGGACTGCGGGAGCTGCTCATCGGTGAAGACTCGCTCGATACGGGTCGACTGTGGCAGAAGATGCATCGCGCGACGATGTACTACGGTCGGAGCAGCGTGACCATCACCGCCATGGCCGCGGTCGACATGGCCTTATGGGACCTCAAGGGCAAGCGCTTCGGGGCGCCGATCTACCAACTCCTGGGGGGCAAGCATCACGACCGCTTCCAGGCCTACGCGTCATGCCTGTTCGGCCGCAACGGCGCGCAGACGAGGGAGATCGCCCAACGCTGGCGGGATCTCGGCTATCGGGCCATCAAGTTCGGCTGGGAACCGATGGGGCCCGATCTCAGAGTCGATCTCGACCTGGTGCGCGGCGCCCGCGAAGGGATCGGCGACGGCCTCCTCATGATTGACGCCGGTTGCGTCTGGGATGCTCGGACGGCTCTGCAGCGGGCGGAGGCGTTTGCCGAGTACGATTTGGTCTGGCTCGAGGAGCCGCTGCAGTCGAACGATGTGGACGGCTATCGCTGGCTGAGGGATCGGTCCCCAATTCCGATCGCGGGCGGCGAACAGGAATGCGGCCGCGAGTCGTGGCGGCCGCTGATCGACACCCACGCTCTCGACATCTATCAGCTCGACCTCGCCCGCAACGGCTTCACCGAAGCCGACTACATCCGCCAGCGCGTGCAGGAGATCGGAGCACGCCCCTGCAATCACTGTTACACCAGCCCGGTGACGGTCGCGGCCAGCCTGCAGTGGCTCGCCACCTGCCGCGACGCCTTCGTGTTCGAAGATTGCGTGGATGACTCCCCGCTCCGCCATCAACTCACTCATGAAAAAGTTCAGGCGGTGGATGGCTGGATTTCACTCCCTCAAGGTCCGGGCCTGGGGATCACGCTCGATGAAGACTTCGTGGCCCGGTTTCTCGTCGCCCAGTCGGGTCGATGATTCGTCACGCCGCCGCCTGAAACGGAGGTGAGCGTCGAAAAGGGTGTGCGGCTCTCACGGTGATCGCGACGGCATGCAAAAAATCACGCGACTCGAGACGTTCGTCATTGGCGATGGGCCGGAGATTGATCCGGACAAAGGGGGGATTGAACCCCTGGCCTGCCTGCGGGTGCATACGAACGATGGCCTCACCGGCGTTTCCGAGGTCTTTCGAGTCCCGCCGGGAGTTGTTCAAGCGACCGTGGGAGGGCCGGGGACGCACTTCGGACGGCTGCTGCTCGGCCAGGAGATCGACCATCCCGAACGTTTGTGGCAGCACCTGTGGGACGCCCTGATTCACACGAATCGCCGCGGTTGGGAGGTCATGATTCTCGGCGCCCTTGATGTCGCGATCTGGGACATCTACGGGCAGGCTCTCGGTCAACCCGTCTGGCGTCTGCTTGGAGGTGGGCAGCGAGGTCCCTTTCAGACGCACGCAGAGACGTGTCGATCGAGCGTGGTCCCCTATTGCACACTGGTGTCCGACGTCTGGGGGGGCGCGGCGATGATCTCCCAACAGGTCCAACGGGCCGAACGCCTGCTGGGACTGGGTTATCGGGCCTTCAAACTTGAGCCAATGATGTCGACGCCCAAGGACGTCGTCGAGCTGGCTCGGTGTGCGCGGGAGGCCCTGGGGCCGGAACCGACGTTGATGGTCGACGTCGGCTATCTGTTCAACGACGTCCCGACGGTCGCGCGCCTCTGCCGCGAATTGGAGCCGCTGGACATCTTCTTTCTCGAGACTCCGTTTCCAGTCGATACGCCTGAGCCGTACGCCCGGCTGGCCGAGTTGACCTCCATCCCTCTGGCGATGGGTGAGCACGGAGTCACGCGGTGGGAATTTCTCGACCTGCTGGACCGCGGCCGCGTCTCGGTCGTGCAACCTTACATGACGACGTGCGGCGGACTCACCGAAGCCAAGCGGATCGTCGATCTGGCCCTGCCGCGGGGTGCGCTGGTTTGTCCAGGGAACTGGTCGACACAGATCCTGGGCTCGGCTTCGGTCCAACTCGCGGCCTACTCTCCCATCACTCCGTTCATTGAGTTCGCCCCGGCCGAAGTCTTCGACTCCCCGTTGCGCCGGGAACTGCAGGAGGCGGGGCTGCCGGTTCAGGGCGGCGCGATCGAATTTCCGGTCGCCCC
>JANRLN010000333.1:0-12903 GCA_033762515.1 Planctomycetaceae bacterium | reverse complement strand
TTGGACTTCGGGGCTGATTTCGGCGGGGCGGCGGCTGCGGCGTAGTGTTCCAGGCGGGCCTGCAGTTCCCGAACGCGCTCGGGGTGCTGCGGCGCAAGATTGTGTTCCTCGGAAAGATCCCGGGACAGATCGAACAGCTCGACAATCTCCGCGGAATTCTGATCCTTCTTCTTGCCCGGTCTCCGGTTCGGCGGTGACAGCCGCTCGGTCCCGTCTTCGTCGAGCCCGTCCGACAGCACCAATTTCCAGTCCCCCACGCGGATAGCGCCGTTCGCGGGAGTGACGTTCAGCAGGATGTCCTCGTGCGGCGAGGGGGCCTTGCCCGTCATGGTCTGCCAGGCGTCGCGTCCGTCGAGCGGCAACGGCTGATCGAGTGCGGCCCCCGTCAGGTTCGCCAGCGTCGGATACCAGTCGACCATGTGCAGGGGTTCGTAACACTCGCTGCCGGCGGGAATTTGATCCGGCCAAGCCGCGAACGCGGCCACACGGGTCCCCCCTTCGTAGAGGGTTCCTTTCCCCGCACGCAACTTGCCGTTGGTGGCGCCGAGCTTCGTCGGTCCCCCGTTGTCGCTGGAGAAGATGACCAGCGTCTGCGCCATCTGTCCACGCTGCTCCAGCGCAGCGACGATGCGTCCGATCTGCAGATCGACGCGGTGCACCATCGCGGCATACGTTCGTCGTTGCTTGTCGGCGATGTGCCGGTATACCGCCAAGTCTTCCGGCAGCGCCTGCAGGGGGGAGTGCGGCGCGTTGAAGGGCACATACAGAAACAGGGGCCGCGCAAAGTCCTGCGCCTGGATCCGACGAACCGCTTCGTCGCCGAGCAGCACCGTGGTGTAGCCCTCGTCGCGGCAGACCTTATCGTCGCGGTGCCAGTCGAAACCGCCGTCGCGAAGATGGGTGAAGTAGTCCAGGGCGCCGTTGTAGTGACCATATTGATGATCGAAGCCGCGCGCCATCGGCAAATACGGCGGCTGAAAATGCCCGAGATGCCATTTCCCGCAGATCGCCGTGGCATACCCGACCGACTGAAGCACTTGAGGCAGCAATCGCTCTTCGAGCGGCAGGCCGTATTGAGCCCACGGTCGCACCACTCCGACCTGCAGACCGTACCGTGACGGATATCGTCCGGTCATCAGCGCCGCCCGCGTGGGAGAACAGACCGGCTGCACGTAGAACGCCTCCAGCTTCACGCCGCTGGCCGCCAGCCGATCGATCTGCGGCGTCTGAATCTCCCCGCCGTGGAAACCCACGTCGCTCCAGCCGAGGTCGTCGCACAGGAAAAACACGATGTTCGGACGTTCGGCAGCGCTGACGACGGCGGAATTCAGGCCCAGACAGCAGGCCAGCGCGAGCGTGAATCGGTGCCACATGGAGAGCGCGCCCGAGAGTGGTGCGTGGCGGCGAGAATTGCCGGATCCGCGTCACCCTACCGCGCCGTCGAAGAAATGCAACGGGGCCGACCGAAGTCGTCGAGGCCTACAGCGGCTGCGCCACAAACAAAGTCACGTCGTCCCAGGGACCGAATCCACATCGCTCATAGAGCCGCTTGGCCGACTCGTTGTCGCCGCGGACCTCCAGCGTGACTTTGCAGCAGCCGCGTTCGCGGGCGACGTCGGCGACGGCTTCCAGCAACTGACGTCCCAGACCTTGATTCCGGAATTCCGGCAGGACCGCCAGGTCGTGAACGTTGATCAGCGGTTTGGCGGCGAACGTGGAGAATCCTTCGAAGCAGACTGCCAAGCCGACGGGGCGGCCTGCCACGCAGGCCAGCAGAACAAAGGCGGTGGGGTGCGCGTTCAGCCCGGCGACGAGTTGGCGCCGCACGTCGTCGGAGAGGGGCCTCCCCTGCCCCATCGGACCTGCGGCGTACGCATCGAGGATCTCTACGATTGCGGCGTCGTCCGCGGGATCGGCGAGGTTAGCAAAGCGGACGCCGGCCGACGTCATGGCAAGTGACTCTTGCCGGCTGCGTGCCTCAGCTGATTGCGCTCGGCTCGCATTTGCAATAACTCGATTCCCAGGGCGAAGGCCATCCCAAAGTAGATGTAGCCTTTATCGATTTTCTGATGAAACCCTTCGGCGACCAGGAGAACCCCGATGAGGAGCAGAAACGCCAGCGCCAGCAGCTTGATGGCTGGATGCGCATCCACGAAGCGGACGACGGGGCCGGAAAAGACCAGCATCACCACCACCGAGGCGAGGATGGCGGCCACCATGATGGGGATGCTCTTGCAGAGTCCGACGGCCGTGATCACGGAATCGAGCGAAAAGACGATGTCGATGCCGACAACCTGCACCAGCATGGCGCCGAGCGTGGCCACCTTGCCGGGCGCGACTTGAGTGTCGTCGTGACTCCCCTGCACTTTGTGGTGGATTTCATAGGTGGCCTTGCCGATCAGAAACACCCCGCCGATCAGGAGCACCAAGTCTTTTCCAGAGATGGCATGGCCGATGAGCGTCACGAAGGGTTCTTCAAGTTTGACGACCCAGCCAATCGCCAGCAGCAGCGCCACTCGGGAAATGACGGCGAGACCAAGGCCGAGTTGGCGCGCGCGGTCCCGTTGTTCAACGGGGAGTTTCGCCGCCAGGATCGCAATGAAGATGACGTTGTCGATCCCGAGTACGATCTCCAGGCTGGTCAACGTCAGGAACGCGATCGCGTTTTCGGGAGTGAACAGGTCGAGCATGGAGCCAGTCGGGATTGGGGTGCCGTGATTCACGTTTCACAAAACAAACAACGCTACCTCTCGATCGCTCGCGAGCGGCCGCTGATCACGCGGACGGTTTCGCCGCCCGTTTTGCTTCGGCCTCTTTCCACAAGGGTCCATACACCTCTTTGTCGAAGGGTGGGCAGCCGGTGGCGTACTGCCCCAGAGGGTGGTCTTTCGTTCGCATTAAATTTGTACAGTAGGAAAACGTGCGACAAACCGTCTTCCGATTCAGTTGCCCGTGCTGCAGCAGGTTCCTGGCGAATTCCGGTTGAGAGAGCGTGGCCCGCCCCAATCCAACAAACGTGCAGCGACCCGAGCGCACATTGGCGGCAGCCGCCTGCGGAAAATAGTCCTGCAGCCAACTGTAGCCGCTGCCGACGACGGCAACGTCCGGCACAGCGTTTTGGATCACCGCAGTAACGTCAAAATGTCGCAGCACCCCCAACAGCGGGTGTTCGGGGGCGTGATAGCCGTCCACCGGGGGAAATTCGGCCGGTCGGACGAAATGGGGATTCGCATAGGGGTTTCCCAGCGAGACATTGATCAGCGTCACCCCCCAGTCCCGCAGCCATTGAACCACTTGAATCGGCTCTGACAGATCCACGCGGGTGTGGTCGAGTCGATCCACGCCGAACGCGGTGTCCAGCGGAGTGTGATGCGGCACCGGTCGGCCGACGAAGTCTGCCCCTTCGCCGCGAAACGGAATGCCGTCGTAGCCGTTGATTCGCGTGGCGATGATCAATTGCGGAAATTCCGCGCGAATCCTCTGCACGACATTGCGCACCAGCCGCGTACGGTTTTCCAGCGAGCCCCCGTACTCTCCGGCGCGATTCTTCGCCCCCAGCAGTTCCGACAGCAGATAGCGATGGCATTGTTTGATGTCAACGAAATCGACGCCGATTTTGACGGCGAGGCGCGCCGCCGCCAGATACTGCTCTTCAATGCGCCGCAGATCTCCGTCCGACAGAATCGGGTACGTGCCGCCAATTGGCTCACCGGTCGACTTGTCCCTGGTCAAAGGATCGAGCAGCGGACAGCGCGTGGCGAGCTGCGGCCCGCGATAGCTGTACCGACCGGAGTGCGTGAGCTGCAGTCCCAGAAGCAGATCCGATGTGTTGCAGCCCGCGTCTCGATGCGCCTGGCGACAATCGGCGAGCATCCGTTCGATCGCGGCCGCCGAGCCGTCGTGCAGCCAGAGTTGCCGCGGATTCATGCGGCCCTCGTCGGCGATGGCGGTCGCCTCGCCCCAGAGGAGTTTGGCCCCCCCGGCGCCGAACCGGACATAACGACGATAAGTCAGCTCATCGGGGAGACCATCGAGCGTGCCGTCGCAGCCTTCCATCGGCTGGACGCAGAAACGATTGCCGACGGAGCGATGCGCCACGTTGACCGGCTGAAACAAGGGGGCGAGGTCGTCGGAACAGGCGAGCGCGCCCCCCAGCGCTTGAGCGTCGGCGACGAGGTCGGCCGTTGACTTGTATTTGAAATAGCGGGCCATGGCTGCAACGGTCTGGGATGTTTGTGACGATGGCGGGATTTGTAGCGGAACCCGCCCCAAACTCCTAGCGAGATTCGACCGCGGCGCCGCTCGACGGTTGGTCTCCCCCTGCCGTGGCGGCTTCCACAGAGTCAATCCACCGCTGCAACCAGCGTTCGGTGCGTGAGAATTCGCGGGCTGGATCAGCGGCACGCCAGGCGGCCAGATGCCCGGCCAGCATCTGCAGATCGTCGGCGGTGTCGATGTCGTACCACGGGGAGAGCACGGCCAGCGACAGCCCCGCATTCGTCGCCGCAGCGACGGTGTCGCGGAGGGTCGACGCTGTGCTCCAACGGACTTCGCGTAGCCAGCCGGCGACCTGTCGCCGCACGCCGATCAGGTAGTAGCCCCCATCGGCGGCGGGGCCTAAAACAACGTCGCGCTCCCGGAGGGCTTCAAAAGCGTCGTTGATCAACGTGGCAGGCAAGTTTGGACTATCGGAGCCAATCAGAACGGTGCGCACTTCCATCCCGCTGCAGAGTGCGAAACTCAGGAACGCTTCAATTCGCTGATCCAGATTTCCAGGCGGCTGCGGCCAAAGACGGAACAGGTCTGAGCCCCGATGTTCAAAGTACCCCTTCGCGGCTTCGGAGTCGGGGGCGTAACCGAGGATGCGAAGGTCGCCGATCGATCCGCAGCGTTTCAGTAGATCCTGCAGTCCCGCCTCAACGAAGTCGATGGCGGCGGCGTCGCCGATGTCTTTCGCCAAGCGAGTCTTGCATGTGCCGGGAATCGGTTCTTTCGCGAAGAGGCCCAGGACGCGCATGCCGACGGCTCCGGGAATCAAGAATGCAGATCGACGACGGTCAGCAGCGCGCCGTCGTCGATCGTCCGGAAGCGTTCGGCGAATTCCGCCTTCCATTGCTGCCGTGTTTCGTCCGTCAGTGGAAACCGGCGCTCCAACCATTCCGTGCCAATGACGAGTGACTCCGGCGGGTCGTCAAGCAAGCGCGTTTGATCAACATCGCGTTTGCGAGCCTTTGTGGCGTACGACGTCCAACCCCCGGGAAGCAGGCCCCAAAGCCTTCGCTGTCGCCGGGGCTGCAGTAGATGCAGAAAATCGGTCCACTGCCCGCCGACCCGGTACCAGTCGTACTGCCCCCGAGGATTAACGGTCGACATCCACCCGAGCCGGCCCGCTTGAATGAGTCCCTGGGCTCCATTCCATTCCGGCATTTTGGCGCATAGGGCCGGCAGGTCTGTTTCCGGGATGCGGAGAAATTGCGACATCTGCACTTGCTCGTCGGCAGACAAAGGCTGGAAGTAGGGGTCAACAGGAATCTCGGTGCTGAACGGCGCCAGCACCTCGTTCACATCCTCGCCGACAACAAGCGCGGGCCAGTGCATGAGTGACGATGGTTTTGCACAAGGGGAGTCGATTGATGGGCGTTGACGATCTGGATGCGATCGAGGCCGAGGGGGCATGGTCCCTCGGCCTCGATCGCCATGGCAGCAAGCCTAGATGTTCTCCCACGACTGCTGCTTCGCCGAAGTCAGCACGGCGTCGCAGACTCGCTGGGTCTCTAACGCGTCGCGGAAGGTCGGGCCGGTCGATTCTCCCTTCGCGACCCCTTCCAGGAAGTCGGCCACCTGATGCACAAAGGTGTGTTCGTAGCCGATCTGCAGACCGGGAACCCACCAGTGCTTCATGTAGGGATGATCGCCGTCGGTGATGTGGACCGAACGCCAGCCGCGGAGCGAGCCCTGGTCGCGGTGGTCAAACCACTGCAGGCGATGCAGGTCGTGCAGATCCCACTTGATCGAGGCGTGTTCGCCGTTGATTTCGAAGGTGTACAGTGCCTTGTGACCGCGGGCGTAGCGGGTCGACTCGAACAGCCCCAGCGAGCCGTTGCCGAACCGACACAGGAACGCGCAGGCGTCGTCGATGCCGACTTTCTCCACCTTGCCCGTCAGGGTGTGCATTCGCTCCTTGACGAAGGTTTCCGTCATGGCGTTGACGGTGGTGATCCCGCCGTTGAGCCAGATCGCGGTATCAATGCAGTGCGCCAGGAGATCCCCGGTGACGCCCGAACCGGCGGCGGCGACGTCGAGACGCCAGAGGGCGTTCCCCCCCTGCGGCAGATCGGACGAGATTGTCCAGTCCTGCAGGAAATTGGCCCGGTAATGGAAAATGCGACCGAGCTTGCCCTCGTCGATGAGCTGCTTGGCAAACGTGACGGCGGGGACGCGGCGATAGTTGTACCAGACGGTGTTGAGCACCTTCGCCTGCTCAACCGCCTGGCACATCTCCTCCCCTTCGGCGACGCTCATCGCCAGGGGCTTTTCGCAGAGAATCTTCTTGCCGTTCGCCGCGGCGGCAATGGCGATTTCCTTGTGCAGGTTGTTGGGAGTGCAGATGTCGACGGCGTCGATGTCGCTGCGCTCGACCAGCTTTCTCCAGTCGGTCTCGATCGACTCGTAGCCCCATTGATTCGCGAACCCCTGCACCTTCGCCTGATCCCGGGCGCATACGGCTTTCAGTACGGGGGTGTATTCGAGATCGAAAAAGTTCGGCACGCGACGGTACGCGTTGGAATGCGTCCGCCCCATGAAGCCGTATCCAACCATGCCGATTCGCAGCGGTTTCGCCATCAGCGGAGTCCTTTGCTCTTCAGAAGTTCATCAGCCCAGTGTGCGTCATCTTCCGCCAGTGCGGGGATTGGGGGAAGAGTGTAATCGATCCGCATGTCGAAGGCACCGATGTCGTAGGCAGTCTCCAAAGCCGCCTGCAGATCCAGGATCGCATCTGGATCGCCTCGTCGCAGCGGCACTGGGATTCTCGGCAACCGGTTGGGCAAACGGACCGGGTAAAACTCGAACTCCAACGAATCCAGACGGTCGATGTTAATCAGATAGTCGAATCGACCCACCTTGCGCAGGGCGCGGCGATCAATGCGCGACAGGCGTCGACCCTCGCGCAGCAGGTCGATCTCGACCAAATGAAGTCCCGCGCTCCGGAGGCTGCGCTGTTTGCGTTGAAAAAGGCGGCGACCATCGATTGTAAGCTTGTTGGTCGGACTGAGAATTTCGATCACACAGACCAACTCATCCGACTCGGCCCAATGAATCTCGATGAAGGATTCCTTGTGCTCCAACAATCGGCGCGCGTGCCGTACAGGTGGGTCGGCGATTGCCGTCGGTGCCACCGGCTGCCGGCGTTCCTGAGTCTGGCGGAGTTCTCTGACCGACAAGTCGGGATAGTAGCTCTGGCGGGGTTCGATCAGCCAAATTCGTTCTTCCGCAGTGGCAAAGTAGCCCAGCGGATTGAGCGCCGGCTGCAATAAAACAACCGCCTGCGTAATGAGATAATGGTGGATGCTGGGCCAGAGCGTGTGCCCTTCCAAGTATGGGTTCATCCCAGGAAACGGGTTGGACATGTCGTCTCTCCTTGTCATCCATCAATCGACGCCATTCTCGTCCGCGGGCTGCTCCTCCTCGATCTGCAATTCCTGGACAATCGCGTAGCGGCCGTCGATCCAGCGCATTAGATCGACCTGTTGACAACGTTGGCTGCAAAACGGGCGGAAGCGCAGAAACTCGGCTTCGTCCGGAGGTCGGCGCTCACAAATCGGGCAGCGCGGCGAAGAGGCAGGTGGTGGTGATCCCGAAGCGGCAGTCATGGCAATCAAGCGTCCAGAATGCGTTTAGGCAGACTGTCCATGGGGGACATTTTCTCTGAAGCATACCAAGTCCAGGGTTGGGGTCGGAATCCGATCCGGGAGGCGATCCGCCGGATTGGAGCGGTTCTCGCGATCCCCGCCGCGAGGATCGCCGCGATTCTGCCGACGTTGACGCCCTGAAATCATGCTGGCGAACCTCAACAATTCGCTAAATCTGACAGGAAATGCATCACCGCTCAGGCGTTGGCGGGACAGGCGATTCCCGAAATATTCCGTTTGACGGCAGTCGACGGGCGTCGTCAGACTCAACACTTCAGACGCCGACCCGCGGTCGCGGTATCCGGCGATCGGTGTTCCGGGAATGTGCCGGAGACCTCGGCACGGGCTTCTTCCAGAGGATTTTCAGTTATGGTTCGGAACTGGTCGCGATGGGCGGTCGCTCTGCTGACGATCGTCGCTGCCTGGGGCGTCGCACCGCAAGATGCGGCGGCCCAGTTCACAAACGGTGAACTGTACTTCGGACAGGGACTGCCCGGAGACGATCTCGACAACATGGACCTGCCGGGAACTGTTCTCGACAACATGGACCTGCCAAACTCGCTCCCCTTGGACGTGTGCGTTGGAATCGAAGGCACCGGAGCATTGAACTGCGTCTTCTCCGGCGTGCGTTTTGGCAATTTCCGCGGCCCGCTCAGTCTCCCGTCTGGGGTTTACCAGGTCACCGCCGCGCCGGCCAATCCGCAGAATCCTGGCGCGAATACGCCGATTCTGTCGGGCACGGTCGCCATTCGCGCCCGTCAGAGCTTCACCTTCGTCGCACACCTCTCGACGACGGGAACTCCCATCGGCACCGGTTTCCAGAACACGGTCGATCGGATTGTCCCCATCAAGTCCCGCGTTGTGGCTCGGCACGCTGCGAATGCGGCTCCGGTCGACATCGCACTGGTTTCACAGGTGGGAATGCCGGGGATGTCCGCGCTCGGACTGACGAACTCAACGCAGTCGGCCGCCTCCGATCTGATGTCGGGGCCATTCACCGTCAGCATGAAGCCTGCTGGGAATCCGTTCGTCAATCTGGTGACGCCGTTCAATCTGACGTTGGCGCCGCTGAACGGGTATTACCTGTACGCCGTGGGCTCGGTTGAGAACGGGACCCTGCAGTTGCTGGTCCAGCGTGTGCCGTTGAAGATTCGCTTCTTCCCGTAGGTCACACCTTGGGGGGAATTCGCAATCCCAATCTCTCCGGACCGACACGCAGACTTGCCGTTTGCGTGTCGGTTGTCGTTTTTGAGCTCGACAAGGATCGGCGTTCATCCAGCAAAGCGAGGTGCGGCATGGTCGGTAGGCCGGCCAATCCACATCACGCTACGGCGAGTCGCGATGGATGCGGAACGGGGGGACCACTGTTCGCCGTGTCATCCCGTAATCGATCCGATATAGGAAAGGATTCTGCAGCAGATCCTCCTGATGCCATGACGACGGACGCCCCAACGCCCCTCCCGATCGGCGGCGATTCGCAATCCGGGCCTGCCTCCGGCGAGCCTCATCGGCAGCACGCAACTGAGTCGGTGACAACTCAGGAAGAGGCAGTGCCGTGCCGACAGCGTCTGTCGCGGCATCGACGGCGGTCGCGTCATCTGCCGCCCACGATGGGAACGACAGGCAGCAAAGAACCACGGTGATGAGCCACGCTCGGCTCATGGCGATCAACTCCCGGTAGGGTCCGCCCGTTGACGGTGTGGGGAACTGGAATTCGTCCTCATCGAAAGTATCGAGCCGCGGCGGCGGTTGTCTTGAGGAAAACAGGGAGTCTGGGGGCAGTTTGCGGGTCAGGTGGGGCTGCGTGGTCATGCAGTCCGCGAATGCGAATTGCATTCGCTCTCGGCCGCCGTTCGCTGGCGAAGCGCCAGCGAACATCGCCCCGCTGATTCCCGAGACTGCGGCGTAACGGCTGGGGAATCACGATGCTGCAGAATCCCGCGGTATTCGGATGTGTACAGCACATTGCTGCCGCCTTCGCATCATTCCATGAAGATTGGGTGAATTGAACATCTGAATGCCTGACAACTGGGTTCCCCTCGGGTAGATCGGTAGATATCCCGAAGTGAGGCTCGGAAAGTCCCGGCTCCGCGTCACCGGGATGGTGGCGTGGACGCAGACTCAATCTTGATGTTCTTGGGGGGGATGCTGTTGTGGCTGAACGCGATGCTGCGTCCTCCCGGTCCGTTGTCAGTCGCATCCTGCTGATCGACGAAGCCGCCGAAGTCTCGGAGCTGAGGAAGTGGCTGAAAACGCGGGGGTATCAGGTCGATGTTGGCCACGATGCCGGGCAGGCGCGGTCCTTGGTATCAACGCGGCGTCCCGACTTTGTCTTCACCGAAACGCTGCTGCCCCAGGAAACCGGTTTTGAACTCTGTAGTTTCCTGAAGCGTCAAAACGAAGCCCTGCCGGTGGTCATGCTCACCGAGATCGACCTCGACGCGGCGCGGAATCTGGCGATCTGGTGCGGGGCCGACGGTTACGTCACCAAGCCCTACGACTTCCCCTACCTGGATCGGCTGATCACCGGGGTGGCCGACTCGGTGTGGCTGCGTAATCATTCCACGGCTGGCAATGGCATGGGCCGGATTGATTTCACCTGCAATTGCGGGAAACGGCTGTCGGTTCGCCAAGACAACGCCGGCAAGGCCATCCAGTGTCCGAAATGTGCGAAGACGGTGATCACCCCCAAGTTTTCGACGGCCCATTCCGGCACCTGGAAACGCTCCAAGGCCGAGGGAGTCGACGACGACGAATCGCGACGCGCCAATCTCTTTTGCACGCGCTGCGGTCAACTGCTGACGCTGCTGCAGCACACCCGAGAAGACTCGGCAAAGTGCAATAACTGCGGGCACCGGCATGCCGTTCCCCGCTGGCTGTTGGACCAGCGGCGGTTCTTTTTCCAGCCGCCCCCTCCAGAGGGAGCTCGTGATCGTAACATTCGGAATCGGCTGAAAAAATTCTTGATGATCACGTGTGCACAGTGTCAGTCGCGGTATCCGCTCGATCCTCAGAAGCCGGAAACCGCCTGCCAGTGCCCGAATTGCCAGTCGGTCAATGAGAATCCCTCGTTGCGCAATTCTCCCTTGGCGAAAGCGGCGCTGGTTTCGACGGGGCGAATGTTCGCGGTAGCGGCGGGTCGCACCAAAAATCGCAAATTCTTACTGCCGGAAGATCGCGAACTTCTGATCGGGGCTGATGAGTGCTGCGGCTTGCGGTTCGTCGAGCGTCAGGTTTCCAGTTTTCATTGTGCGCTCCGCTGGACGGACGCTGGAGCCGTGATTCGGCCGCTGAGCGACGAAGCCCAGACGATTGTTAACGATGAAGTGATTCTGAGCGATACGCTTCTGAAGCCGGGGGACCTGATCAAACTCGGCAGCGTTCGTCTCCTGTTGATGGGGCATCGCGATCTCGATCTGCGCGAAGAAGACGTCCGGTCGCAATCCTCCAGCGAAGAAGAGTCGCTGACGATCCGCGACGCGAAGATTGCGCGGCAGGCCGCGACCGTGTTGCAACTTCATTGGGAACGGCAACGGGAGTGGCTGAAAGAACACCCCGAGTGGGATGCGGAAGAAGAGACCGTCGAGGAAACCCGATCAGCCGTCAACTCAGACTCTGTCGTTCGAAAGGCCTGGTCGGCAGCCGATCCGGAATCCTCGCATGTGCTGCTCTCGGACCAGTCCGCGGGAGCGACCGGAGACGAGACGCGACTGCCCGCCGCCGGTGAATCCGCTCGGATTCCGCGCGTTGCTCCCGCGTTGCCCGCAGTACGGTTGCCGGATCCAACGACTTGCGGCGTTGATGAACATTCTGCGGAACCTGCGACGGGAAATTCCGCCTCTGCGCGGGATTTGCGGAAGCAGCGAGAAAGCCGACCGGCCGATCAGGCCGCAGACATTATTAGCGGCTTGTTCCGCAAGCCTCCAAAACGGCACTAGCCGTCCCGCCTGACACTTCCGCGAGGTTAGAGGTCGGCGGCTGGCTCGCGAGAGATCGTCGGAATTGAGTCTCTGACCGACTTTTGCAAACAAAATTCCCTTGCTGGCTGGTCGTTTCCTCCAGGTGGCATCGGACGTTTTCGGGATGTCAGACAGAGTCGGCTGCGATCGAGGAGATTGGTATGTCTTCCCGCAACTTCAAAACTCCCAAGTATCTGTTGGCGTGGATGTTGCTGCAGATCGGCGCGACTCTTGCCGGACAGTGTGCCGCCCAGTCCGCGGTTGAAGCCGCCGATTCGGACCTCCCCGCACTTCCTGCCATCGTTCCCTCACCGCGAACGACGCGGGTTACTGAACCACTGGATGAAGAGGGTTACGTCGATTTCATTGCAGCCTTGAACGTCAAACTCGGCGCGGGGGTGGCTCCCTCCGAGAATGCTGCGATTCCGCTGCTCCAGGCCATGGGGCCGAGCGAAGGCAATGAGCGGATTTCCAATCTGATTCTCAAGGAATTGGGAGCGCGGCCCTGGCAGGCAGGCGATGTGGACTTCCAGTCCTCCGGAGAACTCAACAAGGCCGCGAACGGCAAGAATGGCGTAGCCGTGCGCGAGTGGAACGAACAGTACGAACTGGCCCGTAACGGCCCGTGGACTGAACAAAGGTTTCCGGGGGTCGCTGCAGCGTTGATTTCCAATCAGAGGGCTCTCGACGCGATCTCGATCGCTGTACAGCGCCCCAAATATTTCCGCCCGTTGGTGCGGCAACAGCCCACCGACGACATGATTTCGATCCTCTTGCCCGATATTCAGGAGTCGCGCGACATCGCCCGCCAGTTGCAATGCCGCGCGATGCTGCACTTGGGACACGGACGTCTGAAGGAATCGCGCAGCGACTTGCTGGCGATGCATCGACTGGCCGGGCACATTGCCCATGGCGCAACCCTGGTTGAGGGTCTGGTCGGCGTTGCGATCGACACGATGGCCATGACGACAGAAAACGTCTGGGCGTTGCATCCCGATCAAACCGCGGAGTCGATCGCGGCTTACCGGGCCGAA
>JANRLN010000332.1:0-4814 GCA_033762515.1 Planctomycetaceae bacterium | reverse complement strand
CGACCCCCTCCGCCGCAACGCTCATTGGCGGACGATCCAGTTCGTCCTGCAGAATTTCTTCTGCTTTTGGCTGCGGTATCGCGCGCGCGGCATCGAAAATCTCCCCGCGTCTGGCGGCGCGCTTTTGCTGGTGAATCATCAGAGTTTCCTCGATCCACTTCTCGTGGGGCTGCCGCTGACGCGCCCCGTCAGTTTCCTCGCTCGGGATAGCCTGTTTCGGATCCCCGTGATCGGCTACATCCTCCGCAACACCTACGTGATGCCGATCAACCGCGAATCGGCGAACACCGCCAGCCTGCGGGAAGCGATTCGCCGCATCGACGCGGGGTTCTACGTGGGCATCTTCCCCGAGGGAACGCGCACCCTCGATGGCAAGGTCGGCGAATTCAAACCGGGATTCCTGGCCCTGATGCGGCGGACGACCGCCCCGATCATTCCTGTCGGGATCGCCGGGGCATTCGAGGCCTATCCCAAATGGACCCCGTTCCCCTACCCTGGAAAAGTCCGCGTCGTCTTCGGGACGGCATTCGATCGGGAACGATTGGAATCCTTCGGAAAGGCTGACGAGGACGCCTTGTTGGCCTTCGTGCATGAAGGCGTCGCGAAGTGCGCCCACGACGCTCAGGCGTGGCGGGATGGCACGACCGTGGCCGGTCATAGCGCCGCTGAACAAACTCGCTAACGTTTTCCGCGACCAGCCGCTAAACTTTGGGTTTTCCTTGGTGCCACGGCGACCAGCCGCGGCGAGGTGAACGGCTGTCAGATATGTCGCAGAGTGGTGCTTCGTCCCCCGTCGCCGACGGGGATCTCGGTATCGTCGATCCCAAGCAGGAAGAGCTCATCCTCGTCCTCGACTTCGGGGGGCAAACCGCGCAACTGATCGCGCGCCGCATTCGCGACCGCAACGTCTTCTGCCAGCTCGTCCGGCATGATCTTTCCGCGGCCCGCATTCGGGAGTTGAATCCCAAAGGACTGATCCTCTCCGGCGGACCCGCCAGCGTCTATGGCGACGGCGCGCCGCATCCCGACCCCGAGATCTACCAACTCGGACTGCCGATTCTCGGCATCTGCTACGGCATGCAGCTCGCCTGCCAGGTGCGGGGCGGGGCGGTTCGTCCGGGACATTCGCGGGAATTCGGTCGGAAGGACTGTCGTATCACGGCGGCAGACCCCCTTGTGGACGGGCTGCCGGCCGCCTCGACCGTCTGGATGAGCCACGGCGATCAGGTCGAGGAAGTCAGCAGCGACTTCGTCCAACTCGCCGCGACCGACACCTGCCCGTTCGCCGCCGTCAAGCACCAGTCACAGCCGATCTATGGTTTGCAGTTTCACCCGGAGGTCACGCATACCCAAATTGGCACCCAACTGCTGGAGAACTTCGTCAAGAAGATCTGCGGCTGCCGGGGGACATGGAAGATCAGTTCGCTGATCGAACGGGAAGTCGCCGCGATCAAGGCCCGCGTGGGCGACAGCCGCGTCATCTGCGGCCTTTCCGGCGGCGTCGATTCCTCAGTGACCGCGGCGCTTCTCTACAAGGCCATCGGCTCCCAGCTCTCGTGCATTTTCGTGGACAACGGCTGCCTCCGGAAAGGGGAATCCGACAAGGTCCGCGAGCGGTTCCAGAACCATTTCAAGACCGATCTCCACGTCGTCGATGCGAGCGCACGTTTCCTGAGCGAACTGCATGGCGTCTCCGACCCGCAGCAGAAGCGGAAGATTATTGGCCGGGTCTTTATCGAGGTCTTCCGCAAGGAAGCCGAGTCGATCCCCGACGCCCGGTTCCTGGCGCAGGGGACGCTCTACCCGGACGTCATCGAATCCGGAGGGCACGCAGACGGCCCAGCGGCGACGATCAAGCATCACCACAATGTCGGCGGCCTCCCGGAAGAACTCGGCTTCGAACTCATCGAGCCGTTGCGCGACCTCTTCAAGGATGAAGTCCGGCGGATGGGACTCGAATTGGGGCTTACGGAAGAATTGATCTGGCGGCACCCCTTCCCCGGTCCGGGCCTGGCGGTGCGTTGTCTGGGGGCGATCACCAAGGAGCGTCTCGACAAACTCCGCGAGGCCGATGCCATCGTTCTGGACGAGCTCCGCAAGGCGCACCTGTACCGCGAGATCCAGCAGGCGTTCGCGGTACTGCTGCCCGTGCAATCGGTTGGCGTGATGGGAGACGGCCGGACCTACGAAGACGCCATCGCCGTTCGCGCGGTGACCACCGACGACTTCATGACCGCCGACTGGTTCCCGATGCCCTACCCGGTGCTGCAGAAGATTTCGAGTCGGATCATCAACGAAGTCCGCGGCGTGAACCGCGTGGTCTACGACGTGAGCTCCAAGCCCCCGAGCACGATTGAGTGGGAGTGAGGGTCCGTTGTCAGTCGCCAGTGGTCAGTTGCAACGACGATGGCTGCACAGTCGACTTACGTGGATCTTGCCACGGACAACGGACCACTGACACCGATCCACCAGCGATTCACCACCTAGGAAGATCATGACAAATCCCAGTTGGCACGGCGTCTACCCTGCAGCGGTGACCCATTTTCACGACGACGACACGCTGGACATTCCCGCGACGCTCAAGCATCTCGATGTGATGCTGGACGCCGGCGTGCATGGGATGATCATGCTGGGGTCGGTCGGCGAGAACTACACGCTGACGATGGAAGAGAAGCTCACCGTCCTGCGGGCGAGCGTCGAGCACATCGCCGGTCGTGTCCCGGTCCTCTCGGGTGTCGCTGAAAACTCCACCGCACTCGCCTGCACGTACGCGGCGGAAGCCCAGCGTCTCGGCGCAGACGGTCTGATGGTTCTCCCCGCGATGATCTACAAGTCCGATGCGCGGGAAACGATCGCCCACTTTCGCGCCGTCGCGGCGGCGAGCGAGCTGCCGATCATGATCTACAACAACCCGCTCGCCTACGCCGTCGACTGCACCCCGGCGATGTTCGCTGAGCTGGCCGACGAACCCAAGTTCGTGGCGATCAAAGAGTCGTCGGGAGATGTCCGCCGGCTCACCGACCTGAAGAATCTCGTGGGCGATCGCTACATTCTGTTCAGCGGGGTCGATGACCTCGTTCTCGAGAGCATTCTGCTCGGCGCGACGGGTTGGATCTCCGGGCTGGTCAATGCCTTCCCTAAGGAGAACCGGCTGCTGTGGGACCTTGCCGCCGCAGGGAAGTGGGAAGAGGCTCTCAAGGTCTACCGCTGGTACATGCCACTGCTGCACCTCGACACCCACGTCAAACTGGTGCAGTACATCAAGCTCGCCGTTCAGGAATGCGGCTACGGCAGCGAACGCACCCGCCCCCCGCGACTGCCCCTTGTGGGTGATGAACGCGAGCGCGTGTTGAAGATCATCCGGGATGGGATCAAGAACCGACCAGTCGCCTAGGACTGGCGCGACTCAGAATTCATGATCACACAGGATGTCATGCCAGAATCAGCTGAAAAACTGACGGTCCTGCATCGTGAATTCGTCCTCAGTCGCGACGATGAGAGCCGTCGCAACTGTCAGGATATGGATCGCAAACATGCACGGCAGATTCGACGCTTGGCTCAAAAGGGTGTAGCGACGGTGGGTGACCTCATCGTCGCGTTACCGGATCTACCAGCGTCATCGCAGGACCTCGGGATCTGGCTCATCTTCGTTTTAAAGATTCCACGAGCAGCCAGCGCGTTGCGGAAGCTTCTGCTGAATCCACGCGTCCGTGTTCAAGTGGCGTGGACTCTCGACTTCATGCGCCCAAGGCCGAACACCGACCGAATCTTACTGAAACATGGCCGGCGGGAACTGGACTCCGCCCAGCCCGATCGATCGTGGCTTGATGCTGCGGTTCAAGGCTTGGCCAACAGCGAATCGGCCGAAGCGGCGGACATGCTGGTCACGATCTACGAGCGGACCGACTTGCCCGGACGGCTCCGCGGAGACGCCGCCGACAAGCTCGGTTGCGTGAGTCTCGTTCATGACCGCCGCAGGCGTCTCTATCGGCGCTGTCGCGACGGTGCAATGCGGGGGATTTTCGAAGACGACATCGAAGTGCAGTTCTGGAGTATGTACTTGCTGATGATCCTCGCGAAACGAAATGGACGAGAGACGCACTTCATCGACCGCGATCTCGCCCCCGCGCTGCCGCGGCTGAAACAGATTGCTGCTGAGGATCATCGGCTGGCTCCAGGCTACTGGTGGCCGATGTCCGCGGAAGCCGAAGACGCGATCTCGTGCATCGAGCACGGTTGCCAGCTGCAACCGGATGCGGCGGACCGGTGGATTCACAACACCGAACGGGGAGAGCCGGCGAGCCGGGGGACGTAAGTCCCCCGGGTGACTTCGAATGGTCGCCGACGAAGTCAGTCACCGCGGGGACTAACGTCCCCACGCTCGCCTTGAATTGGCGCAGCCCTTGATTGACACTTCCCTGACGCGAGGGAGCCGGAACGAATTTCACGTGGTCCGTCGCGATCGCGCCCCTTGGAGAGTGGGGCTGTGCACAAGGCAATCGAGTCGGTCAAACCCTCAGAGATCATTTTCCTCAATTGGGCGCACCCTTTTGCGTTCCTGGGATTCCCTCCAGAGAATAATCGAGAGTACCCGTCCATCCGATATGGCAGCTTCTCCTCGATCTGTCCGAATAAATGGAATTTGCCATGCTGTGTTCCCGCCGAGGTTGCTCTGCAAAAGTGTTCACTCTCACGAGCAGCCTGTTGCTCCTCGGAAGTGTAGTGGGCAGCAGCGCCGACAAGCCAAACGTCCTAATCTTCTACGCCGACGACCTGGGCTGGGGCGAGACGGGCGCACAGGGGAACACCGATAT
>JANRLN010000331.1:0-30238 GCA_033762515.1 Planctomycetaceae bacterium | reverse complement strand
CCCTTCCGGCAACGGCAGCGGATAATTTCTGCCGGGATCCGAGAACTCAGCATGGCGCGGATCCTTCAGTCGGGATGTCACCATGGCGCCGCCGCTGCGCTGCCGCTTCGAGTACATTCCCGCGGAGTCGTCTCGGGCATGAAACGCCGGAAATCCCGGCGGCGGCAGATCCACCACTTGATCCACATCCGACAATGTCGGAGGACGCGACTCCGGCTGTTGTCCATAGTCGGCGAGGAAGGAGACGCTGACGACGAAACCCAGCACCGAGGCGACAGCGCCCAGCCAACGGATCCCGGAAAAGAGGAACTGCAACATGGGAATCGGCTCCGTGACTCAACCCTGCATGTGGATATGCCTGTTCACAGCATATCCACATCGGCCAGCCTGCGGTGATTATCTCTTCGTGACGGATCGCGTTCCAGAGGGAATTTGGCAGTGGCGGGGTTGGCTGCCATGCGGCATTGAGCCAAACACGGCACGACAGCATGTGAGCGCGCTGCCTCGGGTGGCTGTGCGGAAGCACACGGCACCAGCCGAACGGCGCCGCTACCAGTCCGCTGCATCAGCCGCGACAGTGATCAGCGCGACGGAGAGGCGCGATGGACACGCAGTGCGGCCGGCATCGGCGAATTGGTCGCCGCCTCGGGCATTGCGGCATCTTCCGCGATCGACGCGTCCGCTAATCTTTGCTGGGCTTTGGCGCAGGCTTGGCGGAATCGCTGCTCTTCGCTTCCGACTTGGCTTCCCCGCCCGAACTGCCGCTGGAGGAAGACTTTTCCGCGTCGGCGCTTTTCTTGTAGGAATCGCTGCGGTAGTCGGTGATGTAGAAACCCGATCCCTTGAAGAGGATTCCGGCGCCGGGACTGATCACTCGCCGGGCCTTGGCCTTCTTGCACTGGGGACACTTCTTGGTCGCCTCGGCCTTGATCGACTGGAATTCCTCCCAGACGTGTTCGCAGGCGTCGCAAGTGTAATCGTAGGTGGGCATGGCAGGTACTCGGTGTGTTGGTCGAGAGTCCAGAGTCGAGAGCCAGAAAAATCGACAACTGTCATTCTGGCTCTCGACTCTCGACTCTCGACTTTTCTACTGTGGAACGCTGGAAACCACCACCTTGCTGGGGCGCACAACGCGGTCGTGCAGCAGGTAGCCGCGTTCGACTTCGTCGAGCACCGTCATGGCGGGATGTTCGGCGGAAGGGCGCTGCGTGATGGCTTCGTGCAGGTTGGGATCGAACGGTTGGCCGACGGCGGGGATCCCCTTGACACCCACGTTCGAGAGCGCCGCCTCGAACTGCTTGGCGACCATCTCGACCCCTTGAATCAGCTCGTCGGCGTTCTTCGACGTCGCCGCGGCGCGCAGCGCCAAGTGGAGCCCGTCGAGCCCGGGCAGCACGGCCTTCAACAGCGGAAGGCCGGCATACTTGCGGTCCTCCTCCATCTCGCGCTGAATGCGTCGACGATAGTTGTCCAGGTCGGCCCGCGCACGGGCCCACTTGTCTTTGAAGTCGTCCCGCTCGGCGATCAGGGTCTGCATCGGGTCGACTGCCGCCGAAGTCTCAGCAGGAGTGGAATCGGCGGCTCCCGGTTCCGGGGTCTCCGCCGACGGCGCGTCGTTCGGTGTGCCCGTCGGGTCTGTCATGGGTGAGTCCTTGTGTGCATGGCGAGGACGAAGCCCGGGGATCGCTATCCCTGGGCTTCAGGGGGCTATTTTTCGTCGTCGTCGCCGGTGAAGAATTCCTTGACCGACTCAAAGAAACTCTTGTGGTGCGCCGACACGTGTTTCTGTTCGAGTTCGGCGAGTTGCCGCAACAGATCTTCGTACTTCTTGTTGAGCTTCCTGGGGACTTCCACCATCGCGCGGACGACCAGGTCGCCGCGGGGGCCGCCATGCGGATCGGGCATCCCCTGGCCGCGCAGGCGGAAGGTCTCGCCTGGCTGGGTGCCGGGCGGAATCGTGAGCATGTGTTTCCCGGTGATCAGCGGGACTTCCAGTTCCGTTCCCAACGCGGCCTGCGAAAAGGTGATGGGCACCTCGCAGAGCAAGTGGCGGCCTTCGCGTTGAAACAGAGCGTGAGACTTCACGCGGATATCGACATACAGGTCGCCCGAAGGGCCTCCCCCTTCACCCGGTTCCCCTTCCCCTGAGACGCGGATCTGCATCTCATTGTCGACGCCCGCCGGAATCTTCACATCGAGCTTCACCGTCGTTGACTGGAAGCGTGACCCGCGGCAGTCGTCGCACTTGTCGCGAACAATCTTGCCCGCCCCCTGGCAGGCCGGGCAAACCGTCTGGACGCGGAAGAACCCTTGGGACTGTACGACCTGACCGTGTCCGCCGCAGTAGTCGCAGTTCACCGGCGAGGTTCCCGGCCTTGCGCCGCTGCCGGTGCACGTCTTGCAGATGATCTTTCGACGGATTTCCAGTTCGCGATTGCAGCCGAGTGCCGCTTCAACGAGGTCGATGGTCACTGCTGTGCGAAGATGTTCGCCGCGGCGTCCGCGTGATCCCCCCTTGCGTCGCCCGCCCCCAGCGCCGCCGAAGAGGTCGCCGAAGATCCCGCCGAACGCTTCGAAAATGTCTTCGACGTCCTGAAAGCCCCCCGCTCCCGCCCGCCCGGCGGCCCCATCCACTCCGGCGTGGCCGAATCGATCATAACGGGCGCGTTTTTCGTCGCTCGAGAGCACATCGAAGGCTTCCGAGGCCTCCTTGAACTTCTCGATTGCCGAGGCGTCACCGGGGTTCCGATCGGGATGATACTTCCCGGCGAGCTTGCGGTAGGCCCGCTTGATATCGTCGGCCCCTGCGTCCTTCGCGACGCCCAGCACTTCATAATAGTCGCGTTTGGTGGCCATCATTTCGGATCGTAGGCGTCAGGGATAAGGTATCAGGCGTTAGCGAAGTAGGGTCTGCTGTGCGGACCGAGTTTGATCGCGGCCTCATGTGAATTTTGGTCCGCACGCGGGACGTTACAACTGCACCATCGTCATTTAGCAGGGAATCAACTACACCCAGCTGTCAGAAGAGTTGAACGCCGTCACCGGATGGTCGTAGGCCCCGGAGTAGAGATTCCTCTGTAGCGGCTGGACTGCCTGGGAGTCCCAAGAATTTGCAACAGCCCTGAACGACGGGCTCCTTCTAAGTTCTGGACTGCGTGGGGAAGGTTTGACCCTAAAATACTACCAAGTCGCCGGGCGAGGCACCTTTCACCGTGAGTGCTGCATTCGGCGTAATTCAAGCGTGATGGCATGCGTTTCGAATTTGGGAGTTCATTGCCAGTATGTTTCGAGCCGAGAAATCGCTTCACCACGCTCGTCAAGTTCGTTGTCACGATCGTGTTTTCGTCCGAAATTGTAGGTCAATTAACGAAAGCCCGGCCCCTCTGCGAGAGACCGGGCTTCCGTGGTTTAATTCCTGCTCATGTCTGACGCCTGATTCCTGACGCCTGACTCCTCAAACTACTTCACAGCCCCTTCGACCGTCGGCTTCTTCTTGTCCGAACCCGGTTCGTCGGTGCGGGTGACTAGGACCTGGGTGGTCAGCATCAGCCCGGCGATCGAAGACGCGTTCAGGAGGGCGTTCTTGACCACCTTGGCGGGGTCGATGATGCCGGCCTTGTACATGTCGACGTATTCACGGGTGTTGGCGTCGAAGCCCTTGTTGGCCGCCATCGATCTCACTTCGTCGGCGACGACGGAACCGTCGAGTCCGCAGTTGTTGACGATCTGGCGGATCGGAGCTTCGAGGGCCCGGAGGACGATCTCCACGCCGATCTTTTCGTCCCCCTTGGCCTTCACTTCGCTGACCGCTTCGGTGCAGCGGAGCAGTGCCACGCCCCCGCCGGGGAGAATCCCTTCTTCGACCGCGGCACGGGTCGCGTGCAGGGCGTCTTCCATGCGGGCCTTGGTCTGCTTCATTTCGGCTTCGGTCGCGGCCCCCACCGAAATGATCGCCACGCCGCCGGTGATCTTGGCGAGCCGTTCCTGGAACTTCTCGCGATCGTATTCGCTCTCGGTGGCTTCGATCTGCTTGCGGATCTGGTCCACGCGAGTCTTGATGGCGGCCGCGTCCCCGGCCCCTTCGATGATCGTGCAGTCGTCCTTGGTCACTTCCACCTTCTTGGCCTTGCCGAGGTGGGCCAGTTCGACGGCTTCCAGCTTGATCCCGAGGTCTTCGGAGATCAGCGTGCCGCCGGTGAGAACGGCCATGTCTCCCATCATCGCCTTGCGGCGATCACCGAAGCCCGGGGCCTTAACGGCACAGATGTGGAGCACGCCGCGGAGCTTGTTGACCACCAGGGCCGTCAACGCTTCGCTGTCGACGTCTTCAGCGACGACGAGCAGCGGCTTGCCGGTCTGAGCCACTTTCTCCAACAACGGCAGGAAGTCCCGCAGGCTGGAGATCTTCTTTTCGAACAGCAGAATGAAGCAGTTCTCGAGAACGGCCTTCATGTCCTGCGGGCTGGTGACGAAATACGGGGAGATGTATCCCTTGTCGAACTGCATCCCTTCGGCGAGTTCGAGGGTGGTGCTGTTCCCCTTGCCTTCCTCGACGGTGATCACGCCGTCGCGCCCGACCTTTTCCATGGCGTCGGCGATGAGGTCGCCGATGACCTTGTCGCTGTTGGCGGAAATCGCGCCGACCTGGGCGATCTCATCCTTGGAACTGACAGGCTTGGCGAGGGATTCCAACTTGGCGATCGCCGCTTCCACGGCCTTGTCGATCCCGCGGCGAACTACGGTGGGATTCGCTCCGAGCGTCAAACCGCGGAGGCCTTCGCTGTAGATGGCCCGTGCCAGTACGGTGGCGGTGGTGGTGCCGTCGCCGGCGACGTCGCTGGTCTTGGAAGCGACTTCGTTGACGAGCTTGGCGCCCATGTGCTCGAACGGATCTTCGAGTTCCACTTCCTTGCTGACCGTGACGCCGTCCTTGGTCACCTGCGGGTTGCCGAAGGACTTGTCAATGATCACGTTCCGGCCGGTGGGCCCCATGGTGACCGCCACGGCCTGCGCGAGCGTTTCCACGCCCTTCAGCAGCTTGAGGCGGGCCCGATCGTCAAACAGCAGTTGCTTGGCCACGCTATGTCACTCCTGTGCGGAAAATTCAGTGTATGAATGAGATCGCGGTGTGGGGGGAGGCCCGGGGATCGCGATCCCCGGGCCTCAGCGCCGGAGAATTACTTCACAACTTTCGCGAGGACGTCCGACTCGCGGAGAATCTTGACGTCGACCCCGTCGACTTCGATTTCCGTGCCGCCGTACTTGGCGAACAGCACTTCGTCGCCGATGTTCAAGGCGATCGGATGGCGATCTCCCGAATCCAGCAACCGGCCGGGGCCGACCGCGACGACTTTGCCGCGTTGCGGCTTTTCCTTGGCGGAGTCGGGCAGGACGATGCCGCCGGCGGTCTTCTCTTCAGCGCTGAGGGGTTCAACGACAACGCGATCATCGAGGGGCTTCAGAGCCATGGAAACTTCTCCGAGTCAATTTGGTGTTTGGTGTTGATCTATGTGTTTGACGCGCTGGACGCGTGTTGGAATCGTGAAAACGCAAGCGTGATCGGGGGAGTCTGGGGAAACGTCCGCAGTCGACGTGGTCCAACTGCGACGGACCACGAACCACGGACCACGCACTAGAAGTCCATGCCACCCATTCCGCCCATGCCACCCATCCCCATTCCTCCCATGCCGCCCATCCCGCCCATGCCTCCGCCGCCGTGGTCGTGGTGGTCATGATGACCATCCCCTTCCGCAGCCTTGGGAGCCTCGACGATGATGCACTCCGTCGTCAGCAGCAGGCTCGCGACCGATGCGGCATTCTGCAGCGCGGTCCGCACGACTTTCGCCGGATCGACCACGCCGAACTCGAACATGTCGCCGTAACGCTCGTTCAAGGCGTCGTAACCGTAGGCCTTGTCCTTGGACTTCTTGACGTTGTTGGCCACCACGGCCCCGTCCAGTCCCGCGTTGGCGGCAATCGTCTTGAGAGGCATGGTGAGGACCGACTTGATGAGGTCGGCTCCGTGCCCTTCGTCCCCTTCGAGCTTCAGCTTTTCCACGGCGCCGACGCAGCGGAGCAGGGCCACGCCGCCGCCGGGACCCACTCCTTCTTCGATGGCGGCGCGCGTGGCGGCCAAAGCATCGTCGATGAGGTCCTTGCGCTCCTTCATCTCGGTTTCGGTGTGGGCGCCGACCGAAATCTGCGCGACGCCTCCGGCCAGCTTGGCGAGCCGCTCCTGCAGCTTCTCGCGGTCGTACTCGCTGTCGGTCTTGGCGATTTCCGAGCGAATCATCGCGGCCCGGCCCTCAATGGCGGCCTTGCTGCCGGCCCCTTGAACGACCGTGGTGTTTTCGGAGTCGATCCGCACCTTCTTGGCCGTCCCGAGGTCGGACAACTCGATGTTCTCGAGCTTGATCCCCAGATCCTTGAAGATCGCTTTGCCGTTGGTGAGGATCGCCAGGTCTTCCAGCATCGCCTTGCGACGATCGCCATAACCAGGCGCCTTCACTGCGGCGACCTTGAGAATCCCGCGGAGCTTGTTGACGACGAGGGTGGCAAGCGCCTCCCCTTCGATATCTTCGGCGATGATCAGCAGCGAGATGCCCGCTTTGGACGTCTTCTCCAGCAGCGGCACCAGCGTCTTGGCCGAGCTGATCTTTTCTTCGTAGATCAGGATGCGGCAGTTATCCATCTCGACGACCTGATCGTCCTGATCGGTGACGAAGTGCGGCGAGAGGTACCCGCGCTCGAACTGCATCCCTTCCACGAGGTCGACTTCCGTCTGGATCTGGCGACCCTCCTCGACAGTGATCACGCCGTCCTTGCCCACCTTCAGCAGCGCGTCGGCGAGAATGGCTCCGATTTCTTTATCGTTGTTGCCCGCGATCGAGGCGACCGTTTCGATCCCCTTGCGATCCTTGGCGTCGACGGGCTTGGCGAGTTTCTTCAACTCAGCCACGACGGCGTCGACCCCCTTCTGCACGCCGCGGCTCAGAGCCATGGGATCGGCCCCGGCGGCGATGTACCGCAGGCCATCTTTGAAGATGGCTTCCGCGAGGACCGTCGCCGTGGTGGTGCCGTCGCCGGCGACGTCACTGGTCTTGGACGCCGCTTCCTTCACCAGCTGGACGCCCATGTTCTGGTATTTGTCTTCGAGTTCGATGTCCTGGGCGACGGTGACGCCGTCTTTGGTCACCTTGGGGGAGCCCCAGCCCTTGTCCAGCACGGCGTTGCGGCCGCGGGGCCCGAGCGTGCTCTTGACGGCCCGCGAGAGCTTGGAGACGCCCTCCAGCAGGCTCTTGCGAACGTCTTCGTCGAAACAAATCAACTTGGCCACAGTTCCTCCTCAACCAGCGATCGCATGCGATGTTGTCGGGCCTCAGAGGCCAGAGCCGCTTTCGGGGGAGTCAACTCCCGCACAAACACGGTCTGACCAGCGATGTCCCTCGGAACGCCACCAATTTGGAAACCGGCATCCGGTCGCCAATCAGTGGGCAGCGATGTCCCCAATGGGGGCGCATCACCTCGTCTGAGGTCGCCACTTCAGCATGCAGCTTTTGTGCCAGTGCGGGGCGTGGTGTTGTAACTGTTGGCGGATTATTGACTTGCTACCAACGGCTGCGAGTGAGGATTTCCGGGGGCTGCCATCTTGGCAGCACAGATCCCCCGGTCACCTCGCGATGTGACAGGCGGAACCGACATTGTTCAACCGCCGCGAACGTCGACTTCCTGCAGACGCTCTGCGGCGCGAACTCTTGCGGCGGTGGACGCGCTAGGGTTGACTCTCGCGAAGCCGCCGGACAGACTCGGCGGCGATTGAATGTCCGTTCCGTCGTCGCGGTCGTATGTCGTCAAGGCAGTGCGCATGAGTGATCCCTACGAGTTGAAGTCGTTCATCCGCAACGTGGCCGACTTCCCGAAGCCCGGGATCATGTTTCGCGACATCACGCCGCTGCTGGCCTCTCCGGCTGCTTTCGGTCGCGTGATCAAGGCTTTTGCGGACACATTTCGCGACGCCCGGCCGACAGCCATTCTCGCCGCCGAGTCCCGAGGCTTCATCTTCGCGGCGCCCCTGGCCCTGGAACTGGGGGCGTCGTTTGTCCCGGTGCGGAAACCCGGAAAACTGCCATTTCAAACGCGTAAGTGGCAGTATGACTTGGAGTACGGCAGCGACACGCTGGAGATTCACGTCGACGCCGTTTCGCCCGGCGAGCGTGTGCTCCTGATCGACGATTTGCTGGCAACCGGAGGCACGATTGACGCCTGCCTGCAGCTGGCTGCGGAAAGTCAGGCGGAGATCGTCGGCTGCGGGTTCCTGATCGAGCTGAGTTTCCTCGCCGGTCGCAAACGTCTCGCGCCGCATCGCGTGGTCAGCCTGGTTGAGTACCACGACGAGACGTAGATTCTCCGCGGCGAATCCCGAGGCTCTCTCGCGTCCTCGATCAGGGCGCGCCGACTGCGGCTTCGTCGGAATTTCCGGCGGCGCGGCTTAGGTTGCCGGGTCCGGTTCGCTTCTCGAAAGTGAGACTGCGCTGTTTGCGTGATTTGCAAGAAATGTGATGGAGCGCGCTGGACTTCAGTCTTGCGCATTCTTAGCATCTTCAACACACTGCGTAATCGTCACATCTGCAATCTTCGCAGTGATCAATGACGCGATCCGCACGTGCATCCGGAGCCTCGGGGAGTTCCGAGGCCCAGGCGACATAACGGGTTTAGGGGGGTTGATTGTCATGAAGTTCGTGTGTTGGTTCCTCGGTCTGGTGTGTTTGGCGACGGCGTCCGCCGACGCCGGCCACAAGCATCACGGGTGTTGCACGCCATGCGCTTCCACGTGTGCTCCGGCTCCGGTGTGCGCACCGTGTGCGCCTGCCTGCGCTCCAGCACCCGTCGCGTGCGAGCCAGCGATGATGGAAAAGGTGGTCATGGTTCCGGAATGGACCACCGAAAAGCAGAAGATCAAGGTCACGGAATACAAAGAAGAGTGCCAGGAGCGGAGCACCTGGGTCAGCAAAATGGTGCCGAAGTGCGAAAAGAAGACGCGCGAAGTCACGTATCATGAGATGGTCGAGCAGTGCAAGGAAGTTGAGTGCAAGGTCATGAAGCCCGTCATGAAGACGGTCGACGTGAGCTACACCGTCTGCGTGCCGGTCACCGTCAAGAAGGACGGCGTGCGCAAGGTTTGCAAGCCGGTCTGGATCGACGAAGAACGCGAGTGCACCGTGATGGTCCCGACGACTGAGAAGAAGTCGGGCGTGCGGAAGGTCATGAAGTGCGTCCCGGTGATCAAGAAGACCACGATCTGCGAAGACAAGGGTCAGTGGGTCCAGCAGGCGTGCGAAACTCCGTGCGCTCCGGCGTGCGGCAGCTGTGCACCGGCCTGCGGCGGCTGCGCCCCGGCCGTGGCCTGCGGTTGTGCGGCTCCGTGCAACTCGGCTTGCGGCAGCGCCTGTGCTCCGGCGATGAAGATGGTCTGGGTGCCGAACGTCGTGCAGCGTGAAGTCGAAGTCACCTGCTACGAAACACAGTGCACCGAAGAGCCGTACGAGTACTGCGTGACGGTCTGCAAGCCCGAGCCGAAGAAGTACATGGTTAAGGTCTGCAAGACCGAAGTGACGGAAGAGCCCTACAGCTGGGAAGAGACCACCTACAAGCACGAACCTCGCACCTGCCAGAAGCAGGTGTGCGAGTGGGAATGCGTGACCGAGAAGAAGATGGTCAAGGAATGCGTCTGCGTTCCGAAGACGAAGACCGAAGAGTACACCGAAACCACCTGGGAGTGCGTCAAGGAAGAAGTGAAGCACATGGTGAAGGTCTGCACGCCGGTCTGCGTCGAGAAGGAAGTCGACGTTCAGGTCTGCAAGATGGTCGAAAAGAAGATCATGGTGCCGGCCCCGACTTGCTGTGCTCCGGCTCCGTGCGCCACCTGCGCACCGACCTGCTGCAAATAAGTCCACAGTCCGCGTTTCAGAATGCCGGCCGGCATTTCTGAACGACGGCTCTGATCCACGAACGCCTGATTCCTGCTTGCGGGAGTCAGGCGTTCAGTGTTTGAGGGGTCCGAGTTTTACGGGAGTCTCACCAAATCTGACTGATGAAAAAATTTCCCTGCACGGAAATTGTGATACGGCCCACTCATGGGAAGACCGCCGCGTTCGCAGGCCTGCCGCCGCGGTGAAATCTCCCCATTCTGGAACGGTTTCGCACATTCACGGAGCAAACTCTCATGTGGACACACCTGCTTTCGGGATTCGTCCTCCTCGCTGCCTCGACCTCGTTCGCTGCCGAGTCTTCATCGGAAGCCCTGGCTGCACGCTGCATCCACGAAGTCGAACAAGTCGTTGTTCGAGCTGCCAATGC
Organism: Planctomycetaceae bacterium; assembly: GCA_033762515.1. Taxonomy (GTDB): domain Bacteria; phylum Planctomycetota; class Planctomycetia; order Planctomycetales; family Planctomycetaceae; genus DSVQ01. The sequence continues at coordinate 19,882 of JANRLN010000331.1, read as the reverse complement.
AGCCGCGGACGAGACGGAACAATGCGTGCGCACGATCAACGCGCTGCAAGACCAGGGCCGCGATGCCGCCGCGGAACAGGTTGCGGCAGACTGCCTCCGCGCCGCGACCGGTCGGGCCCGGAATGCGGCGCGTTTCATCACGCGGATCTGCAACGTCTGCGTCGAAACGTTGATCGATCGCGACGAGATCGAATTGGCCCGGCGCGTGAACTCCGCCTGTGAAGACGGCATCGCGGCATTGAGGCAACTTCTGGAGCGCGAAACCGCGGCGATTTCGGAGGCGCTCGCTGACTGAGATCGACTCGACGTCGCCGTCTGATGAGCGACTGCGCGCGTCTTCGGTGAGCGAGTATGATCGATTCCGGCCTGCTCTGGCGCTCTGCAGTCCTCTGTGACCGTCACATGCAATGACCCCACTGGCAGACATCACTTGCCGCGACTCGCTGATGCCGGCCGCGTCGTCCCACGACGCGGACCGGTGTCTTGCTCAGCGGGAGGAGAGTCGGATTCACGGCGACGATCTTGCGTTGGTGGATCAATTGCTGCAGCGTGATGCGGCCGCCTGGAAATCGTTTCTGCAGCGTTATCAGCGGCTGATTTTCTCGCGCGTCGCGGCTGCGGGAACGGAACTGGGACAACAATTCGCCGAGGACACTCTGGAAGATGCCTGCGCGGAGGTCTTGGCGGCGCTCTTTCGGGACGATCTGGCCGCGCTGCGGACCTATCAGGGGCGTAGTCGTCTCTCCACCTGGTTGGCGGTAGTTGCCCGGCGCGTGGCGCTGGCATGTCTGGTCCGTCATGCGCGTGGCGCAGGCCGTTCGCGGCAGCCGGGAAGCGATTTTGATTTCGACGCCGTCGCAGCACCCGCCTTCCAGAAACTCCCCGAGGAACTCTCCGCGTCCCAGGAATTGCTCACGGCCTGCCTGCAGCAGCTGTCAGCAACCGACCGCGAGGTGCTGGAACTCCACTTCCACCAGGGGAAAAGCTACGACGCCATTGCCGCGATTCTGGGCGTCTCTCCGAACTCGGTGGGGCCGAAGCTGAGTCGCGCTCAACAGCGTCTGCGTCGACTTGTCGAACGTTCGCGCTCCAGAGAGACGACTCAACGACAGGGGGGCCGAGCAACGCCATGACACCCCGTGAACACGATCTTGTGATGCTCCTCCGCTGGCGTGACCGGGTCTTGAGTCCCGCGGACGAAGCGGGTCTCCGGGAACGTTTGCTGACGGACCCTGAACTCCGTCAGTTGTGGCAGAGGGTGGATTCCGCGGCAGCGGGATCGATCTCCTGGAGCGAAGTTTCCGCAGTCGAGAACGCGGAACTCATCGCACTTGCCTGGGACCGACAAACGGGTTGGCTGACGGACCTGCCGAATTCTGCGGTCCTGATTTCCGATTTGGGCGCGCTGGATCGAGCTGACCGCGATGCGTCGCTGCCGCAGACCCCGCCGGGGGTGACGCGACGGCTGTCGCGCGAGCTGGATGCCCTGCTGACCTCCCTCCCCGATTCACCCCCAAAGGAGACCCAGCCGGGCGAGGGGCCGAACGTTGTCGCGGGCGTGATGGCTGTGATGCCGTTGCGCGATCGGGGGCCGGGTGCGAAACCGGAGAGGGTCGCGCTCGCCCGCGGCTTTGCGACCGTCCTGGTCGTCGCCGTCGTGATGATGCTGGCCCTGCTCGGACGAACGTGGAGGTCGATCCCGGAGGTCGTACCGGACGAACCGTCGCGACGTCAGGAAATTGTCAGGAATGTGGGACCAGATTCGACATCGCCCACGGAGATTGCCCCTTCCGTCGCCCCGCAGCCACCGCCAACCGAGGATGACCCGGACACGAATGTCGCCAAAGACAATCATGACCGGACCGAAGGAGCCGCGCCGTCGTTCACACCGGGTCCTGTGCCGCACGTCCCCGAGCAAGGCCTGACTCAGTCATGGTCCCCTCTGCTGTGGAAGCGCATTCAAGGCCTGGCTGCCGAGCGCAACCCGGAGTCTGGACTCTGGGAATTGCTGTCGACCGGGGAGAAAACTCTGGAAGCAACAGCTTTCCTGCAGACTTTGGGGGAAAGCTGGGCCACCGCGAGTTCGGCCACCGGCGAGCGGCTGGTCCTTGGCTCCCAGACCATCGTCCAGGTGACGCTGATGGAGGGAACCATGCCTTCGATTGAGGTGGGGCGTCTGTACGGCCGGGTTGGTCTGGCAGGACTGCGACCGGCCGCGGCCGTTGTTCTACAGGACGCTGAATGGGAAGCCACATGGGAGGTGCTTCAGGAGGGGACCGAGATCTCATTGGAGGTTTCCGGGTCGACGCGTCGGATCTGTGTTCTCAAGGGGGGGCTGCGCTCCGGGTCGCAGCAGCTTTCGCGCCAGCAGGCCTTGATTTTCGGCGTCGATTCACGCCCTCGCATCGAACGAGGGCCGGCGGCCTTGGCCTGGCTGGAGCGCGCCCCGAGCCTTCCGCCCCTGGAACGACATTTGAGTCAGGCCGTCGAGGGCAGCGGCAACGTTGCTGCAACCTTGTTGGAGCTCGGACCGGGCGAGAACGAATTGACGCTGCAGGCTGCGGCGCGCTGGAGCTTAGCGCTGGACCCGATCGCGTCCATCCCCGTTGCGGCGAATTCGCCGTCAGCCGGGCAGAGGCTGGCCGTCATCCAGTGGCTGGCGGCTCCGGAACATCGGCCGGCAGAGATCGCTGCCGCCACCACGGCCCTGTTGCGAAGCTTGAACCGGACGAACTTGTCGATTGACCGCTGGTACCAGGCGGCACGCGGAGAACTCCCCTTGACTGCCGGACTGCTCCAGGAAATGGCGCTCGGGATCTCCGCGTCGGAACCGCTCTTCGTGCGCCATTCCGCCATTGAGTTTCTACGGAAGATTACGGGCCAGAAACTGGCAGGTTATGACCCCGAACAACCGACTCGGTCGGCGATTGCTGAAGTCCGCGCCGCGGTTCGCCAGCGCATGAGCACCTTGCCGCCGTAATGACCGGTTGCCAATTCCGAAGAATCAGTGAACCGGACGAAGGTTCTGTTGCGCCGACTTGTCGCCGTTGCTTCGAATCCGCAGAATCGGGGGTTGTTCCGCGGCAGACGACCTTTCCACTGAAGCTCGATTGTTCATCATGCCTTGCGCAATTGTGACCGGCGCCGCCGGCCTGATTGGTTCTGAAACCACGCGATTTCTTGCCAGCCAGGACTTTCGCGTCGTCGGCATCGACAACGACATGCGGCGGGAATTCTTCGGAGCCGACGCCTCCACCGCCTGGAGCCGGCGGCAGCTGGAAGAGCAGGTGCCCGGATATCTGCATCATGCCGTCGACATCCGTGACGTCGCGGCGTTGGAACCGATCTTCTCCGACCATTCCGCAGAACTGGAGTTGGTTGTCCATGCCGCGGCTCAGCCATCCCACGACTGGGCCGCCCGAGCGCCGCAGGTCGATTTCGGGGTCAATGCGGTCGGCACGTTGAATCTTCTGGAACTCACCCGCAAGTACGCCGCGACGGCGAGCTTCATCTTCACGTCGACCAACAAGGTCTACGGAGATACGCCGAACCTGCTCCCGCTGGTGGAGACGGAGACCCGGTGGGAGGTCGCGGCCGATCATCCCTTCGCAGAGCACGGGATCGACGAGTCCATGTCGATCGACCAGTCGAAGCATTCGCTGTTCGGGGCGTCGAAGGTCGCGGGGGACGTGCTGGTGCAGGAGTACGGCCGCTACTTCGGCATGAACACCGTATGTTTCCGGGGGGGATGTTTGACCGGACCGGCCCACTCGGGCACGCAGTTGCACGGTTTCCTGTCGTACCTTGTGAAGTGCGCCGTTACGGGACAGCGGTATACGGTGCTGGGTTACAAGGGCAAGCAGGTGCGGGACAATATCCACGCCCACGATCTGGTGCAGATGTTCTGGCACTATCATCAGCATCCGCGACCGGGCGAGGTCTACAACGCCGGCGGGAGCCGGCACAGCAACTGTTCGATCCGCGAAGTGGTGCGGATCTGTGAGCAAGTCGTGGGAAAGCCGATGGACGTCACTTACGCCGACGACGCCCGCAGCGGCGACCACATCTGGTACATCAGCGACGTCCGCAAGTTCCAGCGGCACTATCCCGATTGGACCTACCGCTACACGCTGCAGGAAACCATCGAGCAGATTGTCGCCGCCATGACGGCGCGGTGCGGTTGAGTCCGTTCCGCCGCCGTCAGTTCCGACCTCAATTCTCAAGACCTGCCGCGCATGATCACTTCCATCCTCGTCACGGGCGGCGCCGGGTTCGTTGGCGCGAATCTTGCAATTTGGCTCCGACGGCGCGATCCGTCGGCGCGGGTGGTCGCCTTCGACAATCTGCGGCGACGCGGCAGCGAATGGAACTTGCCCCGTCTGCGTGACGCCGATGTCGAGTTCGTACACGGCGACGTCCGCAGCCCGGAAGATCTCGAGCGCTTGCCGGCGACTCAACTGGTGGTGGATTGCGCTGCGGAGCCGTCGGTTTACGCCAGCGAAGGCGGGTCCCCGCGCGAGCTGCTCAACATCAACCTCCTGGGAACGCTCAATACGCTGGAGTACGCCCGATCCCATGGGGCGCAGCTCCTGTTTTTGAGTACGAGCCGGGTCTATCCCATCGGGCGTCTGAATGGTCTCCCGTTTCAGGAAGAGGCGACGCGATTTTCCTGGACGCCCGCAGCCAGGGGGCTGGGCATCAGCGCGGCGGGAGTCTCGGAGGAGCTTCCGGTGGACGGTCCGCGATCCTTCTACGGAGCTGCGAAGCTCGCCTCCGAAGCTCTGATCCAGGAATACTGCCATTCCTACGGCATGCGGGGGCTGATCAATCGTTGCGGCATCCTCGCCGGACCGTGGCAGTTTGGAAAGGTGGATCAGGGGGTCGTCACACTGTGGATGGCTCGCCACGTTTTTGGAGATTCACTCAAGTACATCGGTTTCGGCGGAACCGGAAAACAGGTTCGCGACGTCCTGCATATTCATGACCTGTTCGAGTTGCTCGATCGGCAGCTCGCACGGCCCGACGCCTGGGATGGGCGGATCTACAACGTCGGCGGGGGCAGGGAATGTTCGACGTCGCTGTGTGAATTGACGGACGTTTGTCAGCAACTGACCGGCCGTTCTTTGACGGTTGTTCCGCAGCCCGACACCCACCCGCTGGACGTGAGGATCTACATGACCGACAATCAGCGCGTGTCTGCAGATTTCGGTTGGCGGCCCGTGCGTCGGATCGCAGACACATTGGCCGACATTCGCAGCTGGTTGATTGAGCACGCCGACGCTCTCCGCCCACTGCTGGCATAGAGCCGCCAACCGCGACTTTGTTGACGGGATACCCGTACGCATCATGAAGCTTTCAGTGGTCATTCCCGCCTACAACGAGCAGGAGAACATCGGCCCGTGCCTGCAGGAATTGACAGCCGTCTTGAACGGACCGGAGCCGATCCCTCACGAGATCATCGTCGTCGATGACAACAGCCGCGACGGGACGGCCGACGTGGTGCGCGCGTTTCAGCAGGCACACCCGCAGGTTCGGCTCGTCCGTCGCCAGCCGCCGGGGGGATTCGGACGCGCGATCCGTGCCGGGCTGGCAGCCGTGCAGGGAGACGTGGTCGTCGTTTACATGGCGGATCTGTCGGACGATCCTCAAGACGTCGTGTTGTATTATCGCAAGATCTGCGAAGGCTACGACTGTGTTTACGGCTCGCGGTTCGTGCGCGGCAGCCGGGTCGAGCAGTACCCCTGGTTCAAGCTCTTCGTGAATCGGATTGTCAACACCGGCATTCGCTGGCTGTTTTGGACGCGTTTTAATGATCTGACGAACGCCTTCAAGGCCTATCGGACGGAGGTCATCCGCGCCTGCGGACCCTACACGGCCTGTCACTTCAACATCACGCTGGAGATGTCGCTGGGCGCCCTCAACCGCGACTACCGGATCATTCAGGTTCCGATTTCCTGGTACGGCCGCAAATGGGGGTCCACCAACCTGCGGCTCAAAGAAATGGGCCGACGCTACCTTGCGACGCTGCTGATGACCTACGGACAGCGGCTGCTGATTCGAGACGATCTGGTGGCCGAAAAGCACGGTTCGCAACAAGTGACCTGCGAGCCTCCAATCAACGAACCGCTGCCCTGTTGCTCAAGGGAATCGAACCCGCCTGTGTCTTCCTCACTGTCGGCGATCTGAGTCTTCGGTCAATTTTCCGATTGGCGCGGATCAAACATCGATGGTCCGCGGCCCGGCACATAGCTCTCGCACTGTCGCCGCCACATCTTCCGCGCGCATCAGCGTCTCGCCGACGAGGATCGCTCCGCAGCCCGCCGCGCGCAGTCGTTCGACATCCGCACGGGTCTTGATGCCGCTTTCACTGACCAGCAGGGTCGAATCCGGAATCCGCTGCGCCAGCCGCACCGTCTGATCGAGGTCGACGGCGAACGAACGCAGGTCGCGGTTGTTCACGCCGACCAGCGGCGGGTCAAGCTGCAACACGCGGTCGAGGTTTTCAGGATCGTAGACCTCGATCAAGGCCTCCAATCCGAGTTCCGAAGCGTAGAAATACAGGTCGCGCAGCTCACAATCAGACAGGCACTCAGCGATCAACAGGACGGCATCGGCCCCCGCGACCCGGGCTTCAAGCACCTGATAGCGGTCGATCAAGAAGTCTTTGCGGAGCAGCGGCACCCGCGCCGAACAGCGAATCCGCCGCAGGTAATCGAGATGTCCCTGAAAAAAGTGTTCATCGGTGAGGACGCTGAGGCAGTTCGCCCCCGCCTCCTGATACTGGTTGGCAATCTGCAAAGGATCGAAGTCGGCCTTGATGACGCCGGCCGAGGGGGACGCCTTCTTGACTTCGGCGATTAATCCCATGAACGGGGCGAGTCGGAGCGCTGCGACGAAATCGCGCACCGGGGGGGCGTCCTCGAGAGAATCAGCCAACTCGGCAGCCGGCCGGACCGCCTTGGCGGCGGCGACTTCGCCGCGTTTATGTTCGACGATTCGCTGCAATACATTACCGGACGGAGCATTCACACCGGGTTCCCTGGCGGCGGGGCAGACTGCCACGCGCGGGTTCGCAAGTTCTCAAGGGGCATGGCCGGTCGCACCATCGCGACTCTCCTGTCGAGAGGATACCATCACGCCGGGCGCGAACCTAGCAGGGGACGAACTCCCGCGGGAGCTCAGGCGGAGATCGCCGTCTTCGGGGACCGACCTCGCGGCGGTGACGCAGCATCATTCGAGGGTACGAGACAGACATGCCTGAAGTGTTCGGTCCCGCGTTCGGCGGAGCGCTGTTGTTCAGCGCCGTTCTCGGGAGTTGTTTCGCCTGGGTGTTGCTGTTTCAACGTCACAGTCAGGGGTTGCCGCTGCTGGAACGTCGGGAAGAGACGCGTACCGAACGTCCACTGGGTGCGGTGGCGGTTGCGGCGATCTGGGCGGGCATTTCCCTGACGGATCGAGTCCTGGCTGACATCGCCGGCCGTCAGGCGGAACCGACGACGCGGCTGCTCGCTTTCGCCCTGCTCCTCTCGCTGGGAGTGCTGACGGTCGTGGCCCTCCTGTTGTTCGGCAATGGTCGGTTTCGCTGGCAGGACGTTGGATTCGATCGGGGACGATTGCAGGAGTCGCTCGAACTCGGCATCGGGGCGCTGTTCGTCGTCGTGCTGCCCACGGCGCTGATCCTGCTCGCCACGCTGCCGCTCCGCAATGTCGCCACGCAGCACACGCTGCTGCGGCTGTTGGGAGAGACGCTCGACGTGCGCGTGGTGGCGATGCTGGCGTTGACGGCGGTGGTGGTGGCCCCTCTCTCGGAAGAACTCCTGTTTCGGGTGACGCTGCAGGGTTGGCTGACGTCCCGAATGGACCCCTCGAAGGGCGTGACCATCGTCAGCGTCCTCTTCGCAGCGATTCACGGCTGGCGCGACGGGCTGGCGCTCCTGCCGCTGGCGTTCGTGCTGGGCTACATCTACGAGCGCCGCAACGACTTCGTCGCCGTCGTCGTCACCCACGGTCTCTTCAACGCTGCGAATCTCGGGCTGATGCTGGTCGCACGGCAGGCGCAAAACTCGTAAGGCAGCTTCCGGATTGGTTCTTGCAGGGAGTGACTAGGGCTTCAAGGTGCGGCGCTTCTCGCGTTCCAGCCGACGCTCCTCACGACGTTTGAGACGCTCCGGGTCGGGGCCGGCTTCAAGGCGTTGAAAGACTTCCGCCGGGATCAGCATTTCCAAGTCATCCGGCGTCAGAGCGCGGATGAGTCCCGGCACCATCTCGCGAAGGGCTTTTGCTGCGGGAGTTTCGAGATGCACGGCCGGTTGGACCGCCGGATCTTGTTTTGGACCGGTCGCCGGCATCGGCTCACCCGCCGGACCCGCCGGGGCGCCCAGGTCGACTTCCACACCGGTTTCGGCAGCCCCGGCACTTTCGCTCTGCGGAAGATCGGCCCGCTGCAGGGCGGGAAGGGCTAAGCCCGCCAGGACGGGGATCGCCAAAGACAGGGGATTGCGCACCTCGCAGATGCAGCCGAGTTCCGTGGGTGTGATGGCTGCCGTGCAGGGAGCGGAGTATTGCAGCATCGCTGCGGTGGAGGGCCAGACGTTGGCGTCGATCCCCAGGCCGAATTCGGTCAAGGCGTTGAGCGGAGCATTGGCCGCCAGCGGCAGCAGCGGCCAGACGACTTCCGTAAAGCGCGGCGCATCGAGGAACACTCCGGCCGCGGCTCCAGCCGGCCAATGGGCGTCCGCCACGCGATCAGCGAATGCAGGACCGCCGCGCTCCAGAAACCGCAAGTGCGACCGCATCGTCTGCGGCTGCAGCGTGACCAGCAGCTCTCGATCAGTGATGCAAAGGCAGGGGGCCAGTCCTCCGGCGTCCCGCTGTCCCGATTGCACCGTATAGAGCGTGCGATCGAGGAAGAGTTCGTTCGTCAGACGCGAGTTCCCTGATCCCGCTCCCTCCAGCACCCGCTGCAGCCAGTGCATTCCCTGCGTAAAGGCAGTATACGCCGCCCGGGGATCACGCACATCGAGACTGAAAACCGGGCCCAATCCCAACGCTCCTCCGGTTGAAGGAGAGCTGGAGACAACCCACGTCGAACCGAACGCGGGCGCGAGGTCTTGCTTCCAGTTCAGACCCAGTTCGGTCTCCAGACGACTTCGCAGCTCCGCCGGACCGGAGTCGCCGGGAATCATCGACGCGACTCCGTCGATCAGCGCGGTCAGCAGGCCTTCAAGATCGCACCCCAGCGCCGCGACGATATGGGCGTCTGCCGGGACACGTTGCAGATTCTCGAGCCGAATCGGGCGGAAGAGCTTCGCGGCGGGACCGGCCAGCGCCGGGCATTCGATCGCCGTCCGACTGACGACCCGTCCCCCTTCCAGTCCCGTTGCAGCCAGCACGCGGAGCGTCCCCAAGCCCAACAGTTCCTGCTGCAGTTTGGACTGCACTTCGGGTGGCAGCCGGGTGGCCGACGTGGCCAGATGCGCCAAATGTCCCGGAAGTTGCAACCACAGCCAGGAACCTTGGGTCTCCGGCGAAATCTGGTCCAGCATCCGTTGAAAATGGGGGGCGCCGCCGAGTCCGCCAGTTCCGCTGGCCAGCCGTTCGGGGACACCGGCGAGGTTGTCGCTGAAGCTCCAGGCCAGCCGCTGACCGAAGCGGTAATGCTTCACGAAGCCCGTGGTGGCAGGCTGTGGAGCGTTGGGGTCCTGCGCGTCCGCCAGCGCCCATGCGGGGAGCCGAGTCGACAGCTCCGCCAGGACCTCATCGAGGTCTTCTCCGGGACTCAGAATCACTCCCGCCCGGATAATGGACCTTAAGCCAGAGAGTCCGGCTTGATCGGGCAGCCCGACGGTCACGTACAGGCACCCAGGATGCCGCAGCCACAGCTCGGCGATCGCGGTCCAGTCGGTGTCGGCCTCGGTTGCGTCGCCGTCCGGCAATTCGCGCTCTAACCGGGATGTGAACTCCGCCAGCGCGCGAATCGCTGCGGCGGCACGCTCAATTTCCGGGTCCGCCAGGGCCCCGGCCAACCCTTCGGCCCCCGGTGTGCCCGCGGAGCGACCGCTCCATTGCACAGCGAAAACGGCGTCCGCGGGAATCGCCGACACAAGTTGCGGGTCGCTCGCCCCCGGAGGCATCCCCGGCAGTCCGACACTCAGCAACAGCAGCAGCTGCCGCAACAACTCGGACGAAGCGTGGGCCACTTCGTTCATGGTGCACTCCTTTGGCGGAAGAATCCTGGCGATTGCTGGTCAGCCGCGCTTCGCGGAGCCGACGCGCACCAGCGTGACGCGACCGTGGGCCGTGTTCGCTCTCGATCATTCTGCGGCACAGGCGACCAATGGACAAGCCCCCTGCGTCGCATTGCTCTCAGGTTCCCGGCATTGACGGGATCAACGTGCGGCCCCGAGAACGGGGCTCCGGTGATGCGAAACATAGAGAGGAGATCGAGTTGATGCGAGGCGTTCGCGGTTCGGCGGGAGCCTCACCCTCCCCGGCGAATATAACCGTTTGGACCTGGATGAAGACGACGTCGTTGACGCCTTTGATAACGACATCTACGATTTCGGCGGCTCCATTCGCCCCTTGCAAGGTCTGGCAATGATCAATCGGTTGTCACGGTGTCTGCTGTTGCTTGTCGGCCTGAGCTGGTCGGGATTGGCGGCGCCGGCCGCGGAGGAGACCCCGTTCCCCGGCGCCCGGAGTGAATGGCAGGGATTTGCTCGCTACGACTTCTCGATCGACGGCACGGAAGCGATCGTCGTCGTTCCTAAGACCGCCGCGCCGGGCAAGCCATGGCTGTGGCGCGGCGAGTTCTTTGGACATCGCCCGGAACCGGATGTCGCGCTCCTGGGACGCGGATTTCACGTCGTTTACTTGAGCGTTCCCAACCTGTTCGGCAGCCCCGAAGCGATCGCGCACTGGGACAAGTTCTATTCGTACCTGACGGAACAGCAGGGATTCGCCAGGAAGGCGGCCCTCGTCGGGGTCAGTCGCGGCGGGCTCTATTGCTACAACTGGGCCGCCGCCCATCCCGATCGAGTGGCCTGCATCTACGGCGACGCCCCGGTCTGCGACCTTAAGAGCTGGCCGCTGGGTCAGCACGGCGGCGATGGCAATCCCGGTGAGGTTCCGAAGCTGCTGAAGGTTTACGGCGTAGCGACGGTTGGAGAATTGCTGCCGAAAATGCTCAACCCCATCGACAACCTGGGTCCCATCGCCGCGGCGAAAATTCCCCTGCTGCACGTCTATGGCGATGCCGACAAGCCGGTCCCATGGGACAAGAACACCGGAGTTCTGGCGGAACGTTATCGAAAGCTGGGCGGCGAGATTGTGCTGATCCCCAAGCCCGGTGTGGGACATGTGCATGGGCTCGACGACTGCACGCCGATCGTCGAGTTCCTCGCCAAGTACGCCTCGCCGAAGCCGGAGTGATCCGGCGCCGGATAGACAGCAATTCCTTCGGGCTTGATCCTTCAGGCTCCGACCCCAGGAAAGCTTGCGATCATCATGCGATTCAGCCGCGTCAAAGCCAAATTGCGTCAGGGACAAGCGGCCCTGATCACCACGTGCCACTTCACGGATCCGTCGGTCTACGAGCTGGTCAGCCTGCTGGGGTTCGACGGCATCTGGCTGGATCTCGAGCATCACGCGACGAGTGACGAGACGGCGTCGAACCTGATGCGCGCTGCGCGCGTCGGAACCTCAGACGTGATTGCTCGTCCGGCCAAGGGAGAGTTCATGCGGATGGGGCGGCTGCTGGAAGCCGGGGCGATGGGCATCATGTATCCCCGTTGCGAATCGGCGGCGGAAGCGGCGGAAGTGGTCCGTTGGGGGAAATTCGCGCCGCAGGGAGAACGGGGGGTCGATGGGGGGAATCCCGACAATCCGTACTGTGCGATGCCAATGCCTCCCTATTTGCAGGCCGCGAACGAGCACACATTGCTGATTGTGCAATTGGAATCGCCCACCGCGTTGGTGCACGCCGAGGACATCGCTCGCGTTCCCGGCGTCGATGTCCTGATGCTCGGTCCCGGCGACTTGAGCGTGCTCGCGGGGGTGCCCTATCAGTTCTCCCACCCGATCATCAAAGACGCCTACCAGCGCGTGGCGGCCGCTGCGACATCGGCCGGCAAATGGTGGGGCACCACCAGCAGCGGTCCTGAGCATTCGCAGATGCTGCTGGATCTGGGCGCCCGATTCATCTGTCATGGGGCCGATCTGCTGCACGTCAAGCAGGGCATGGAGCAAATTCAGCAGCGCTACGCTCCTTTGGGGTTCACCTTTGACAACCGACGGGCGGCCGACGCGGCAGCGCTTGAGCAGGGACTTGCAGGCTGAAGCGTTGAATAAGGTCGGTGACCCGGCACTCCGCCGTCGCGACATGACCCCTGCGACGACCTGCCTCGCGGACGTTTGCGCTCCTTGCGGGGAGATCTTTCCTCGGAATTTGGGGAGCATGGAGGAGCCGCCCGTTGCGGTGGACCGGTTGAGAATGAGCGTCCGTCGAAGCTCCCGCGGCTCGGCGGGAGCCTCGCGCTCCCGACGCGAGGGAGTTCCTCGGCCGTTGAAGGCGCGATTCACGACTTTTTCTGCGGACGTCTCTCGGCCGTTGCGGTCCAGGGGTCTTCCGGCCAGGCGTGTTTCGGGTAGCGTCGGCGGAGTTCGCCGCGGACTTGCTGGTACGCGGTTGTCCAGAAAGATTTCAGGTCGTCGGTGATTTGCTGCGGTCGATGATTCGGCGACAGCAGATGCAGCAGCAGCTTCACTCTTCCCCCCGCGATCCGAGGGGTCTCCTTCCAGCCGAAGACTTCCTGGATTCGCACCGGCAGCACCGGGGGTTTGCCCAATTCGTACACGATGGCCACTCGACTGCCGCTGGGAACTTGAAGTCGCTCGGGGGCTTCGCGATCGAGCGCCTGGATCTGAAACGGCGACAATTGCGCACGGAGATGATTCAACCACGGGGCCGCGCGCAGTTCCGCAAACGACCGGCAGCCCCCCGCGATCTGTTCGACGGTCGCCGCCAGGGCGGCGTCATCCCACTGGGGCAGATCGAGTTCCGGGAGCCACGCGCGCAGACATTGAACGCGGGCGAGAAACGCCGGTACGGCGGGATCCTCCGGGGGAAAGATCTTCGGCCAATTCGCGCGCGCGGCTGCCGCCAGAGTCGCCCCGACGCGGTCATCGATTGGGAGCGGAGCCGGGGATTCCTCCAGGATGAGGTCCATCCACCGAGTCCGCTTCCGGGCCTGGACACGCTCTGTAACGGGATCGAATTCGAGGACTGTCTCGGTCACCAGATGCTCGGCAGGCAACCATGCGCGCTCGACCCCCGACGCCTGTCTCACGAGGGCGTCCTCCCCGGACGCATCGACATCCACCGCCACAAACAATTCCGCCGCGCGCACGGCGGAAGTCTCCGCCAGCCGCGCGCCCCGGCCGCCAACCATGAGACCTTTCGCACTCCCCGGTTCCCGTCGCTTCACCAGTCGGTCAGGGAAGGCGGCCAGCAGCGCGCGCCCCAGTGCTTCCGGCAGCGCCGTCGCCGTGGTTGGGTCCCCGGCGACGGTCTGAGACCCCGCCGACGCCGCGATCCGTTCGAACTGTTCCGCGGTCTGCCGCAGTCGTCGGGCGCCCTCGCGGTGGATCGAGCCGATGTCGAAGTCCTGCCGGCCGGTCTGTTCGTGTTCGCGCAGGGAGTCAATGCGGTCGTAGACGTCGGACGCGGAGACGTGCGCGGCTCGGCTTCGCCCCTGGCCCCGCAGGAAGGGATCGCGCTCCGACAGGAGCGCCGCGGTGGCTGCCGCCGCTGCGAGATGTCCCCGCTGAGCTCCCGCAGCGATCAATCGCGCCAGACGTGGGTGCACCGGAAATCGGTTGAGTTGCTCTCCCAGAGGCGTCACTCCGCGGTCGTCAATCGCATTGATCGCGCGGAGCAGATCCTCGGCGTGTTCGAGCGCCGCCGCCGGGGGCGGCTCAAACCAGGGAAAGGCCCGCACGTCAACTTCTCCCCAACAGCGCAGTTGCAGCACCACCCCCGCCAGATCGACTCGGAGCAATTCCGGCGCCTCAAACGCCGGTCGCACGCGGTGTGCGGCTTCCGGCCACAGCCGCAGGCAACGCCCGGGAGCGGTGCGGCCGGCGCGGCCGGCTCGTTGATCCGCCGAGGCCTGTGCAATGGGACGCAACACCAGGCGATTGAGTCCAGAGGCGGCGTCGAACTCCAGGATCCGCGCCACACCACTGTCGACCACTCCTGTGACCCCGGGGATCGTGATCGAGGTCTCGGCCACATTCGTCGCCAAGATCACCTTGCGCTGCGCACCCGGTTGAAACACGCGGTCCTGTTCGTCGGGCGCGAGATCTCCGTACAAGGGAAGCACCTGCCAACCCTGTTCGCGTTCGTCTCTGGCCAGTTCCTCTCTGGTCCGCAAGATCTCCCCGACACCCGGCAGAAATGCCAACAAGTGTCCGGCGGTCTGCTCCGCCAAGCGTCGCAGACTCCTGGCCGCGCGTGAGGGGAGCGGGACGTCTTCCAGAGTCGGGACGTACGCAATATCGACCGAGTGGGTCCGTACGGTGCACTCCACGACCGGAGCCCCTTCGAGGTATTCCTGCAGCCTCCCAGCGGCCAGCGTTGCCGACATGACCACGAGTTTGAGGTCCGGCCGCACGGTCTGCTGCACGCGTCGGACCATGGCCAGCGCGAGGTCGGTGTCGAGATGTCGCTCGTGGAACTCGTCCAGGACGACGGCCCCGACGCCGTCGAGGAACGGATCGTCGAGCAGTCGCCGGATCAGCACCCCTTCGGTCACGACAAGAATGCGGGTGCGCGACGACGCACGGCGCTCGAAACGGATCTGGTAGCCCACATCGTCGCCCAGGGCGCAGCCGCGCTCTTCCGCCATGCGTCGAGCCGTGGATCGGGCAGCCACCCGTCGCGGCTGCAGGACGATGACCTGCCGCTGACCCGCCAGCCCCGCGTTCACGATCGCTGGGGGAACGCGGGTCGTTTTTCCTGCGCCCGGCGGGGCCTTCAGGACGACGCTCGTCCGTTCGCGCAGCCGGTCACACAGCAGCGGGATCAATTCGTCAATCGGCAAAGAGGGTGACACAGTGCGACCGAAATCCAGGCGAGGGAACCAGACGGAGGTGTTCGGGAGCATAATCCATCGGAAACTGCGCAGCGTGCAATTTCTCAAATCGCCTTTCGATCAACAAATTATCATGCGTGCCTTAATCGCGGATGGACTGGGGACAATGGCGGCGTCGACGTTCACCGCGAGAGGTTTCCCGGCGAGTCTGATTTTCACGGAATGACCCTGTTTCGACCAAGCTTCGGCGGGCCGTTCCTCGATTCAAAGCTCCTCGCCGAGGGACGCGGCTGCAGGGTTTCCGCCAGATCGACGTGAACCTAAGGTCGGAGGTCCGTGAAGAATGCAGCCATGTCACTGAGTCACGCACGATTGGTTAAAGCGGTCGCAGGCTTTCCCTCCTTGCGTAACGATCGCCAGTTCTAGAAACTCTCGCAGACAACAAAAAAACCTCCCGGCTCCTCTCGCTCGGTGTGCCGGGGCACCCTGGTCGGATGTGTCGTGGATGGTGATTCCACCATCGTTTCAAGCTCTCCCTCATCCCGTTTGGACTCGGATCTCCAGTGAGCGATTGGTCAGAGACACCTTCCCAGGCGGTCCCCGCAGAGTTGCAGCTCAGTTGCGTGTTGCAGCATCTCCCGTTTGCAGCCTATGCGTGCGATGCGGACGGCCTGATTACCTCGTTTAACGCGCAGGCGGCGCAACTCTGGGGCCGGCTGCCGCGGAGTGAAGACCGCAGCGACCGCTTCTGTGGTTTCCGTAAGGTCCACGCGAAGTCCGGAGAATTGATCGCGCCGGAACACTCAGCGATGGCTCTGGCATTGCGGACGGGGAACCCGCAGGTCAGCGAGTTGTCTCTGGAGCCGGGGCGAGCAACTCAATCGGGCTGGCGATTCCACGTCACCCCTTGGTGCGATCCCGCAGGCAAGGTTGGCGGAGCCCTCGGCGTCTTCATCGACATTTCCGATCAACTCCAGGCCGAGCAGGCGTTGCTCGAGAGCGAGCAGCGCTTCGTCGCGATGATGCAACATGTGCCGGGAATGGCCTGGATCAAAGATTCCCTGGGGCGATACGTCTTCGCGAAGGATTCTCTCACTCATGCGCTGGGGATCCCTCGTGAAGAGCTTTGCGGCAAGACCGACGCGGAGGTCCTTCCGTCACAGACGGCCCGAGAATTCCAGCAGAACGACGCCTTGGCGGCCGCCAGTCCGGCCGGGATCAGGACGGTCGAGACGCTCACCCATAGCGATGGGAGCGTGCATCAATCGATTGTCTGCAAGTTCCCGCTGCCAGACACCAGTGACTCCGCGGGGCTCGTCGCCGGCGTGGCGATCGATGTCACCGACTTGCTCCGTCACGAGGCGACCCTCCGCAGCGTCAGCGCATTTCAGGCCGCGGTGATTCGAACGGCCGCAGAGGGGATTTGCGTCTGCTTCAACATCCCCGTCTTCCCGTACGTAAGTTTCTCCATCTGGAATCACCGGATGACGGAACTCACCGGCTACACGCTGGACGAGATCAATCGGCTCGGCTGGTACCAGACGATGTATCCCGACCCGCTGATCAGTCAGCAGGCGCAAGAGCGCATGGCGCGCATGCGTCACGGCGACGACCTCCGCAACGAAGAATGGCAGATCATTCGCAAGGACGGCGAATGCCGCACGATCTCGATCTCGACTTCCGTCGTCGAGTCGGACCACGGCCGTCAGGCGGTCGTGGCCCTGATCCAGGACGTCACGGAACGTCAGCGGGCTGCGGAATCCCAGCGGCAGCGGCTGCTGGAGCTCTCCGTGCTGAATCGCATCGGCGAGATCTGCTCGTCGGAGACGACTCCCGACGGCATTCTTGACGCCGTCACACAGGTCATTGCGGGCGCCTTGTACCCTGACAATTGCGGATTTCTGCTGCTCGATGAAGTCCGCGGGGTCCTGGTGACGCATCGCTCCTTCGTCTTGACGGCCCCCAATGTAAGTACGGCCGAAAAACCCCTGGGCACCGGAATTGTCGGTCAAGTGGCGCTGACGGGACGGTCGCGCCGCGTCGCCGACGTGAGTCAGGATCCGGATTACCTGGCCGCAGATTCCCGAACGCGCTCTGAGCTGTGCGTGCCGATGAAGCGCGGCACGCGCGTCCTCGGCGTCCTGAACGTCGAAAGCCAACGCCTCGGCGCGTTTTCCGCCGCCGATGAACAACTGCTGTGCACCGTGGCGGAGCTGGTCGGCAATGCGCTGGAGCGGCTGGCCGCCGAGCAGGCGCAGCGCGATGGCGAGGAGCGCTATCGCGCCATTTTGGAGGGGCTGCCCGCGGGTGTATTCCTGCATGACGGCCGAGAGATGTTTTATGCGAACCCCCGCGCCCTGCAGATCATGGGGGTGGACTCCCTGGAGACGCTGAGTCGGATTTCCCCGCTTGAGATCGTCGCCCCCGAGTATCGCGATCTGGCGCGTCAGCGCGTCGAGGTTCTGCTCCAGACCGGCGCCCACCTGCCGTCGGTGGAGGCGGTGATCCTGCGTCCGGATGGTACGCGCGTCGACGTCGAGGTGACTTCGCAGCGGAGCCAGTTCGGCGGACGGGCCTGCGTGCAGGTGCTGTTCATCGACATCACACAGCGCAAGCGCGCCGTGCAGGCGGCGTCGTTGTTTCGCACACTGACCGATCACGTCGACGACTGCATGGAGGTGATCGATGCGCAGACCGGCCGCTTCCTGGACGTCAACGAGTCGGCCTGCCGGGCGCACGGCTACACGCGCGAGGAGTATCTGGCGCTGACCATTCCCGACGTCGATCCCATCGTCGGTGCGCAACCGTGGCCCGAGATCCGCGACGGCGTGATTCACTCCGGCTCAATCGTGATCGAATCGCTGCATCGCCGGCGCGACGGCTCCACGTTTCCCGTGGAAGTGAACTGCACCCATGTGCGTCTGGAACGCGACTATTTTCTCGCGGTGGTTCGCGACATCAGCGAACGAAAGCGAACGGAAGCGGCGCTCCGCGAAAGCGAAGAGCGGGTGCGTCTGGCCCTGCAGGGAGCCCAGGGGGGGGCCTGGGACTGGGATCTGCGTGGAACCGATGGCTGGTGGTCGCCGGAGATGTACGAATTGTGGGGCATTCCGCGACGAGACCGAATTCAGTTCGCCGACGTCGTCACGGGGATTGCGGAGGCGGACCGGGCCCGCGTGCAGGAGTCGTTCCTGCGCGCGATGGACACCGACGTGGACTACGAATGTGAATTCCGGATCCACCATCCGACGCGGGGTGAGCGCTGGATTTCCGCGCGCGGCTGCCCCCTGATCGGCACCGAGGGGAGGCCGTCGCGACTCGTCGGCGTATCGCTGGATGTCACAGAGCGGAAGAGGGCCGAACAACGTCTCGTCGACAGCGAGCGGTTGCTGCGGCTCGTCATGGATGTCGTGCCGCACTTCATTTTCGCCAAGAATCGAGACGGGCGTTTCCTGTTCGTCAATCGCTTCACCGCCGAGGCGAACGGTTTTGCGACCCAGGCAGACATGGTGGGCGTCCAGGAGCGTCTCCACTCCGCGAACAAGGCTGAAGCCGCGAAATTTCTGCTGGACGACCAGCGTGTGATCGATACCGGAAGTCCGCTGCACATTCCCGAAGAAACGGTCACCGACGCCCGAGGTCGGACGCGCGTGGTTCAGACCAGCAAGATCCCGTTCACGATGCCCGGGACGAATGAGCCCGCCGTTCTGGGCATCGCGATTGACATCACCGACCGCGTTCAGGCCGAGCAGGAGCTGCGGGTCAATCAGGAGCGGTTGCGCCTGGCGGTCGCGGCGACGAAGCTGGGCCCCTGGGATTGGGACCTGCGCACCAACGTCGCGGTCCTCTCTCCCGAGTGGAAGCAGCAGTTGGGTTATGAAGATCACGAGATCGCCAATCGGTTCGACGAATGGCAGTCGCGGCTCCATCCCGACGATCGGTCGCGCGTTTTGGACGCCATTCAGGCCCACCTCGCCGACGCGCGCTCCGAGTACGCCGTCGAATTCCGGCTGCGGCACAAAGATGGGTCCTACCGTTGGATCTACACCCAGGGGGTTGCCCTCCGCGACAACGATGGAACGCCGGTTCGGATGCTCGGCTGCCACGTGGACGTCACGGAACGCAAGCAGATTGAGTCCGCCCTGCGCGAAAGTGAAGAGCGCCTGCGCATTTTCGTGGAAAATGCTCCCGCCGGCGTCGCCATGCTGGATCGCGACTTGCGCTATCTGGCCTACAGCCGTCGCTGGCTCAGCGATTACGGATTGGGGGAGCAGAATCTGGTCGGGCGCTCCCACTACGAAGTCTTTCCCGAAATTTCCGACCGCTGGAAGGTGATTCATCGCCGTTGTCTCACGGGCGTTTCCGAGCGGTGTGAAGACGATCGCTTTGAGCGCGCGGACGGATCGGTCGAGCATCTCCGCTGGGAAATTCAACCGTGGTATGACTCGGGCGGCGCCGTTGGTGGATTGGTGCTCCTGACCGAACTGATCAGCGAACGGGTGCGTGCCAGGCAGAAGCTGCGCGACAGCGAAGAGCGACTGCTCTCCGTCATCCGGCACGCCCCCGGCGTGGCCATCCAGTGGTACGACGCCGCCGGAAAGGTGATCCTGTGGAACGCCGCTTCCGAGGCGATCTTCGGCTTCACGGCCGCGGAAGCCGTCGGCAAGACGCTCGATCAACTGATTCATACGCCGGAAGAGTTTGTCGCCTTTCGACACGCTCTGGCGACGATCAGTCAATCCGGTCAATCGGTGGGACCCACGGAATACACGTTCCGACGACGCGATGGT
>JANRLN010000330.1:0-3663 GCA_033762515.1 Planctomycetaceae bacterium | reverse complement strand
ACCGCCGGGAACTGATGAGAGATCGCTGTGCCAGGCAGCCGCCGGCGTCGACGCCATCGCCACCAATTGGGCGCAAGTCACGCCGAAGGTGATCGAAGCGGCAGCCCGTTGCCGGATCGTCGCGAGGCTGGGAATTGGTGTTGATAACATTGCCATCCCGACCGCAACGGCGCGGAAAATCCCGGTCACGAACTGCCCCGACTACTGCGTGACCGAAGTCGCCGACCATGCCTTGGGGCTGCTGCTGGCCTTTGCGCGAAAGATCGCGTTCTTTCACGGCCGCACCAAACGGGGCGAGTACGCGCTGCAAGCGGGTCCCACAATGCACCGGCTGTCCACACAGACGCTCGGCCTGTTCGGTCTGGGGCGCATCGGTCGTGAACTGGCCCCCCGGGCAAGAGCCTTGGGCTTGAACGTCATCGCGCATACGTCCAGCGGCAGTGATCACGGCGTCGGTTGCCGGATGGTCTCATTCGAGACGCTCCTGACCGAGAGCGACTTCCTGTCGCTGCATGCCCCCTTGACGCCGACGACCCGGCGCAAATTCAATGCCGACGCCTTCTCCCGCATGCGTCCGTCCGCGGTACTGATCAACACGTCACGCGGCGGTTTGATCGATGAGACCGCACTTTATGACGCACTCCAACGCGGCCAGCTCGCCGGGGCGGCCCTCGACGTCTTCGATCCTGAACCCCCCCAGCTGTCGCAACCCCTCTTTCAGGACGAGCGCGTGATCGTCACTCCGCACGCGGCGTTCGTTTCAGCCGAATCGCTGATCGATCTGCGGACCCGTGTGATGGGACAGATCGTCGCGGTTCTTTCCGGTCATCGTCCCGAAAACGTGCTTAACCCGCAGATCTATGATTCACCGGAATAACCGGACCGTTGACTTTCCGCCTCCAGCGTTTCAAGTCGGCAACGGAAAGGAACTGGAGGTAGTTTTTGTGACGATGCCAGAATGACGAGGTCCGGGTCGAATGCCGTCGTCATTTGGGAGTTTTCTGTCAGTTCCAATTGCCCTGCCGGTACCAATGGATCGATGAGCATCAAATCGAACAGCCGCGGGGCCATTCGACGACGGCTCGTCGAGGAGCGTTATTCGCTGTGACGTCGCGCTCACACGATCAACCCAAATCCCCCAATGGAACATCCAAGAACGCGGCGGTCGCAGCGACCGACGCCGCGGGTCGGCTGCGCGCACCGGGGGGCGAGAATTGGCAGCAACAGCTCGCACAAAAAGACGAGCTGATCCAGGCGTTAACGGAACAGCTCGAGCAGGCTGCCGAACAACTCGACCGTCTGCAGCGCAACGGCGCTGATCGCCGCCGCGGGCCCGCAGCAACTGCCCTGCCGAGCGGCCTTGTGGATGATCAACGCCGCGTAGTCGAAGACCTGCAACGGGTCGTCCAGCAGTGGGATGACATGCAGGCGGCCCTCACGCTGGGCCGCATCGAAATGCAGGTCTCGGAAATCCGCGACTTGATCTCCCAGGGAGCCGCCGCGCCGACGAGTTTCGTCGGGTTCCGCCGCACCAACGAAGACCTGGTCGTTCACGAAGAACCGACCGAACTCGACGAATCGAAAGAGGAGTCGACGGCTCCGGTCGACAATCACTGGGAAAAGCTGAAATCCCAGTTACTGGGAGAATCGGCGGACTCCACGGCAACCGATGCCGCCTGGATCGCCCAGGAACAACACTTACCCGACCCTCCTGCCGGCTTGGACGTAGGTTCCGCAGAGCGCACCGCCCTCGTCCAGGGAATTGCCGAGCGGGATGAGTACATCACGATGCTGCTCTCGCGACTCCGCAAGGTCGAGACCCTGCAGCCCGCCGCAGAGCTGGCTCGCCTCGATGTGGGCTCGCAGGAATTCAGCCAGCGCGTGCAAGCACTCGAACAGCGACTGCAGGAGCACTTGCGCTGTGCTGAGATCGAACTCTCCGTGGAACGGGCCAAGATCGCGCGTGAGCGTTCACACATGCAGCACCAACAAGACGCCCTCGAACGGCAGCTCAAGAAGCTGGGTCTGAATTCGATCCAGGATCTGGAACACGCCGTCGCCCCTGCCGCCAACGTGCAGGAACGCCGCTGGTCGCGTTTCTTGGGCAAGCCGAAGAACGAGTCGTAGGCGCGGCCCACGGCACTCGCACACGACATGCGCCCGTCGGCCGTTCCCCGAGATCCGAGTGCGGGCTGTTCGCAGACTCGTTGCGCGGGGTTCAGGCTCTTAACCGACGACCCGAACATCTTCCATCCGTGTTCCAGCGGCAGGGGCAAACGCCCATGCCACCGATCCCAACTGACGGTTCGAGGCGTGGTCCACAAAGGGAACGCGCCGTCAGGACGGCGACGATCCCCCGGTGAACGATTGCGGTACGCCTATTCCGCCGCTCCTGGAGAAGCGGCTGACGGGACCACGGGAGCCACAGTTGCCTGGACAAGGGGCTTGCGGAACACAATGGGCCATTCATTGTGGTTCTGCAGGATGCGCTCGAATTCCGCGCGCGCGTTGCCGTCATCCTGCAGTTCGGCCAGGCACCACTTTGTAATCGCGGCCGCATACGGGCGAGCCGACAGGATCGCTCCAAAGTGGTTCTGTCCCCTCGCAATGGCAAAAACAGCCTTCTTCTGACCCGGCACGGCGTTGAATGCCCGCTCCACGATGTCCGACGGAACGATGGAGTCACGCTCCCCCGCGATCAAGAAACATGGACCGAATGTGTCGGGAATTGTTCCTGGAAACGGAACAAACGGGTTGATCAACACCGAACTATTGATGAGCGGGTCCTTCGCCGCGCGGAACGCCCCGGTCCCTCCTTGGGAATGCCCCATGGCGACGGTCTTTCCATTCAACCTGCCCGAATACCCGGAGTCAGCCTTCATCCATCTGACTCCGTCGAGCATTTCAACCCCGGTCCCCGTATTCGTGACGTTCGATGCGATGACGATTAGTCCTTGCGAAGCCAGGTGGCGCAGGAACGGGGCATAAACGTCGGGGCGAGCCCCGGTTCCATTACCCCAAGTCACCAAACCGTGACGGCCGTTGTTCATATTCCTGGGTTGAAAGATCGTATAAGCGTTGTTGGGGCCCGCCTGCCGAATCACTTCCACATTCGGATCGACAATCGCCGCCAGTGCGTCAGTTTGTGCATGAATCTCGGGCTGAAGTCGCTGAAGCTGCGCTCGCAATCGATTCTCAACTCTCGGTGGAAACGCCGTAACTTCCTCCGATTCGGCTGCTGTCATGAACGATTGGGGCATCAAAACAATACCCAGGCCCAACCACAGTTGAGTTCTCATTCTCATTCCATCAGTTCCTTGAAGTGTGCGTTCGCCGCAGTGATTGCCAAGATTCGTTGACTGACCGAAGACAGACGACTTTCTTTGGGGCGCGCGGCGGCCCCCGACGTCCGATGGCCCATCGAAATGGTAGAAGTCGCTGGGTGACAATTTCGTGAAAGAGAGATGAACTGCACTTTCCGTCTTTCTCTTAACCCGCGAGGTTGATTCTCATCAGTCGATAGAGCAGGGATTGGAATTTCTGTTGCATCTGCCGGCGGGGCAGAGTGCGTGAAAATTCCTGTGCGAGGCAGGCGGCCTGCAGGGCTTTGCGGCGGTCGGCGTGGCTCGGGCGGCGCTGGGGATCGTCCCAGGGTGAGTCGTT
>JANRLN010000329.1:0-6855 GCA_033762515.1 Planctomycetaceae bacterium | reverse complement strand
AAGACACCATTGGCGTAGTGGGCCATGACTGAGGTGCACATAGTCATCCTGCAACTCCTCAACACGTAGAGCGAGACGTCGGTTCTACTTCAACGTAAACGCCGGCAGCTTCACGATCTCGCCGCCCTTCATCGCCGACTGATGGGCGCAAATTCCCACGCACGTCCAGTTGGCGCTCGTCACCGCGTTCGGCCAGGGATCGCGGTTCTGCACCAGAGCCGACACGAACTCATTCACCAGGTGCGGATGCGAACCCCCGTGCCCGCCCCCCTGGATGAACGACAGATGGTCGGCGTCCTGAATCGTCTTCGTGAACATGCGGATCGGCTCGGGCAACAGATGGGCGAAGTCGGGGACTTCCACCTTGGAGGCGATCTCATGCTCCGGCTTTTTGGCCGTGTGCAGGACGTGCGGCTCTCCTTCGACGAGCGTCCACTCGAAGCTCTTCTTCGTGCCGTAGACGTCAAAGCTCTCGCGATACTGGCGGGCCACGTCGTACAGGAACCGCCAGATGTGGGCCGTAACGTCCGAGTCCTTGAACTTGATGTGGCAGCTCTCGACGGCGAACTTGTTGCCCGACTTCTGGGCGATGTCGTCGCGCACCGTCCCTGAACCGAAGCAGCTCACGTATTCCGCCAGGCTGTTGGTCAAACCCAGACAGGGGCTGACTACGTGCGTGGCGTAGTGCATGGGAATCATCTTCTCCCAGTAGCTCGGCCAGCCGTCCATGTCCTGCGGATGCGAGGCCGCCAGATGTTGGATCTTGCCGAGCTCCCCCTTCAGGTACATTTCCTTGATGAACAGGAACTCGCGGCTGTAGACCACGGTTTCCGCCATCATGTACTTGAGTCCCGTCTGCGCGACCTTGTCGCAGATCTGCTCGCATTCTTCGATGGTGGTCGCCATCGGCACGGTGCACATCACATGCTTGCCGGCGTCGAGGGCCTTGAGCGACATCCAGGCGTGATCGGGAATCGGCGAATTGATGTGGACAAAGTCGACCTGCGGATCGGCCAGGACGTCTTCGTATTTCGTGTACCGCTGTGCGATGCCGAACCGGTCGCCGATCTGATGAAGATGCTCTCCATTGCGCTGGCAAATGGCGTAGACCTCGGCGTCGGGATGCCGCTGATAGATGGGAATGAACTCCGCCCCGAACCCCAGGCCCACCATCGCCACACGGACAGGTTTGTTCGCCATGGTTCCGATCTCCCCGCTGCTGATCTCAATGGTGCGTCTTGCGTGACAGATGCCGAAGGGGAACCCCTCCGGTAAAGATCCCTTCAACCTGACATCCTAGCCGGATGCGGCGTGACATCCATGAGGATTTGCGCATTCGATCTGAGATATTTTACCGGCCTGCACTGGCGACGCCATGACAAACCCCGCGACAATTGCAGAACGGCCTGACCCGCTGCCCGACATCACTGAGCTTTTCCGCACGAGAACACATTCATGCGTCGTCCCGCCGTGGCGCTCCTCATCGAAACCTCGAACAGCTACGCCCGCGGGCTGCTCGAAGGGATCGTCACCTACGTGCGCGCCCACGATCCGTGGTCGATCTGGCTACCGGAACAGCGGCGCGGCGAGTCGCCGCCGGAGTGGCTGAAGCGTTGGCGCGGCGACGGCATCATCGCCCGCATTGAAACCGAGGAAATCGCCCGCCTGCTCCGGCGCACCGGGCTGCCCCTCGTCGATGTCAGCGCCGCCCGCCCATTGACCACCGTCCCCTGGGTCGAAACCGATGACGACGCCATCGCTCGCTTCGCCGTCGAACATCTCGCCGAACGCGGGTTCCGCCGACTCGCGTTCGTCGGCGAGCCGCAGTTCAACTGGTCCCGCTTTCGCGAAGCCGGTTTCGTGACGCATGCCCAGGCCTTGGGACTCGATGTCACAATCGCTCCCACGACCCGACCGCGCGGTCGCAGCCAATCCGTCGACGGGACCTCAACTCATCTGGCCGACTGGTTGTTGCGGTTGGAGAAGCCGGTGGGCGTTTTCTGCTGTTACGACATCAAGGCCCAACAGATCCTCGATCTCTGCCGCGAACAGGATTTGGCGGTCCCCGAGCAAGTGGCGGTGATCGGCGTCGACAACGACCCCCTGCTCTGCAATCTCTGCACCCCCCCGCTGTCGAGCGTCGCACCGGATGCGCGCCGCACCGGGTACGTCGCCGCCGAACTGCTCGAACGGATGCTGCGGGGCGAACACGTCCCTCCGCAGCCGTATCTGATTCCCCCTCTGGGAGTCGAAACGCGGCAATCGACCGATACGCTGGCGATTGAGGATGAAGATGTGGCCCAGGCGCTGCGGTTCATTCGCGAGCGCGCGCGCGAAGGGATCGATGTCGGAGACGTCCTGAAAGCGGTCCCCGTCTCCCGGCGCGTGCTGGAAGCCCGCTTTCGCAAAATCGTCGGTCGCTCCCCTCACGAGGAGATCCTGCGCGTCCGGCTCCATCGGGTGCGTCAACTGTTGACAGACACCGATCTCTCAATGGCCGAAATCGCGCAGCGGACCGGGTTCCGCCACACCGAATATCTTTCCGTCGCCTTCAAGCGCGCCTACGACGTTACTCCATCGGCGTTTCGCGTCGAGCATCACTCTGCGGCGGCGACCGGGGGATCAAGATCGACGAGTGAGAAGTCGAGGGGGACCGCGAGAAGCAAGGTGGGAGCTTCGTAACTGAAGCGGTAGTCAACGGGTTTCCCCGGCAGTCTCTCGAAGCGATACTCAATCCCTAAGCCGCCATCCACCTCGGCGGTGATCTCGAAATCCGCGGCCGGAAGCCGTGCGTCTTTGCGATCACTCAGCCATGCCGAGCGATGAAACAGCCCGACCCGGTGCGACTCGAACGCCGGTCCGCCGCGTTCGTAGTTGACCACGATCCGGATCCTGGCTCGTAGTCCCCCCTGCGGATCGTCTTCGAAGCGGGCTTCCTGCACCCGAGCCGAGACGCCGCCGCGCTTCGAGATCGCGCCGCGAACGAGCGTCGGCCCGGCGAACGAGAGCTCTTCGCGACCTGCGGCCAAGTGGACGGTCACCTTCCCATGAATCCGCCAACGCGTCTGAGGCGCCGCGGTCCAACGAAAGTCGAGCGGCAGCGTGATCTCGCTTGTGCGGTCAGGGAACGACAGTTCGTAGTCCGCCGCCGGGTTCCAGGGCTTCATTGGCCGGCCATCGGCCGACACGGTCCAGTCGGTCATCTTCACCTGAGCGAATAAGGGCCGAAGGCGCGGTTCCAATTGCAGCCGTGCCGCGCAGCGCAACAGCGATTCGGTCGGGTGATCGTGCAGCGGTTTCAGTTTGGCGCCGTCGAGAACGAATCGCGCCGGTCCCGCCGCATCCGTCCGTGCTGGAAGCGTCCTCGGGGACGGCTGCGCGAGGTAGCGTTCGCGCTCGTTGCTCCAGCGCCATTCGATCGGGCCGGATTGCTCGCTGGCGCTGATCGCCTCCCAGAAGCTGGTCTCCCGCCAGTCGACCGACCAGCGTCGATCCCGCACCGTCGGGTCCAGGTCCGCGTACTCCAGCGGATTCTGCGTCTGTCGGCTGATGGTCGCGAGCGCCGCCTCGAATGTCGTGTCGCCGGCCCAGGTGACGCGGCCGGGAAGCACAGATTGCGCGGCAAGGGCCCGTTCCAGGTGCTCACGCAGTCGCGTGATCCCGGCGCGGACGGCGGGCGCGGTCTCCTGATCCGTTTCGGGCAACCACGGTAGGATCTCCGGCCCCGCCGATCGCAACTGCTCCATCGCCGCGGTGCGCGCCGCCGCAGTGGGGGCGTTCAACTGCTCGACCCATTCCGCGACTTGCGCCGGCGTCGCCGAGGCCCGAACCACGGCGCAAAGCCCCATCAGCACAACCATCGCCAGACTGACGCGCATCAGGTCCCCTGACTCCTCGAACGATCCCCGACCCCCGCCGACAGTTTCGCAATTTCCCGTTCCGGAAACTCGCATCGACCCTCATCTATGAGTACCATCGTAGGGGTCATCGGACAATCCCCGCCCCACTGCCTTCTCTTGCGAGTGTCTCATGGATCAGCCCGCCGCCAGTTCCCGTCGTGACTTCCTCAAATCGACCTCCGCCACCGCACTCGTCGGCGGCGTCGCCCTCAATTCTCTCGCGTCAGGCGTGTACGCCGCCGGAGATGAAACCCTCAAGATCGGACTCATCGGTTGCGGCGGACGGGGCACCGGAGCCGCCAATCAGGCCCTGAACGCCGACAAGAACGTCAAACTGGTCGCCGTCGCCGACGTCTTCCGGCAGCAGGTTGACTACAGCATCGAGAACCTCAAAACCAACCCGGACATTGCCGACAAGGTGCAGGTTGACGAAGACCACAAGTTCGTCGGGCTCGATGGCTACAAGGCGGTCATCGACTCGTGCGACGTGGTGCTCCTCGCCACCCCGCCCGGATTCCGCCCTGTTCATCTGCGGGCCGCCGTGGAAGCCAATAAACACATCTTCACCGAAAAGCCGATGGCGACTGACGCCCCCGGTTGCCGGTCGGTCATCGAAACGGTGAAGCTCGCCAAAGAGAAAAAACTCGGCATTCTCGCCGGTTTCTGCTGGCGCTATGACTATCCCCGCCGCGAGTTGTTCCAGCGGGTCCACGAAGGGCAGATCGGGGACGTTCTGTCGGTCTACGGCACCTACCTGACCAGCCCGGTCAAGCCGATGCCCGCACCCGAAACCCGGCCCGCCGGAATCACCGATCTCGAGTGGATGGTCCGCAACTGGTACAACTTCGTCTGGCTGTCGGGGGACGGGCTCGTCGAACAGGCGATCCACACCGTCGACTGGCTCGCCTGGACGATGAAAGACGTCCCCGCCGCGTCGGCCGTCGCTGTGGGCGGCCGCCAGATCCCGCAGACCGGCGGCAACATCTGGGACCACATCGAAGTCAACTACGAGTGGGACAACGACGTCGGCACCCGCGGCTTTCTGGCGCAGCGCCAGATTTCCGGCTGCCACAATGAAAACGGCCTGATCATTCAGGGGACCAAGGGGTCCGCCCACATCGGCCCGCGCGGCGTCTACATCGCCGGCGAGAACAAGTGGAAGTACTCGGGGGACAGCCCCAACATGTACCAGGTGGAGCACAACGAGTTCTTCGAATCGCTCCGCAAGGGCACGCCCCTCAACGACGGCGACCGCATGGTCACCAGCACGCTGATGGGCATCCAGGGCCGCATGGCCGGCTACACCGGCCGCAAGATCACCTGGGAAATGGCGATGAACTCAAAGGAAGTCCTGGTCCCGGAAATCAAGGACTGGAACACCGTGGTCGAAGTCCCGCCGACGGCGCAGCCGGGGATTACGCAGTTCCTGTAAGCGACCGATTTCAAACCGGGAGGGTGAGGCTCCCGCCGAACCGCGAGCGCTTCGCTGGACATCGGTTGTGAACCCCAAAGACCCGAAGTCTCCCGAGACTTCGGGTCTTTGTATAATGAGAGGACGAGGTCCACAACAAGGAATTCCGCAATGGTGTTACGAGGTCACGTACAAAATGGCGTGGTCGTCTTGGACGAACCACAAGCCCTCCCCGAAGGGGCGACGGTGCGGATTGAGATCATTTCCGGCAGCAACACCAACGCACCCCGCCCGCCGCGCGTCGGCGGCCAGTGGAAGGGACAGGTCCACATCGCGGAGGACTTTGACGAACTGCCCGATGATCTGGCCGACGCCTTGGGTGTGAAAGTGCCATGATTTATCTGCTGGACACTCACACTTTGCTCTGGTGGTTCGACGATCCTCAGCAACTGTCGGGGCCTGCACGCGCTGCCGTAGCCGATACCCGTAACGAAATCCTCGTGAGTGCCGCGACCGGATGGGAAATTGCGATCAAGCGAGGCTTGGGAAAGCTGACGGCCCCGGTTGATCTTGAGTCGGCCATTCGGCAATCCGGGTTTCGAGAACTGCCAATTACGCTGGAGCATGCGCTAACCATCGAACGTTTGCCGGTGCATCATCGAGATCCGTTTGACCGATTGTTGATCGCCCAGGCGATCGTGGAAACTGCGACGCTCATCACCCGCGATGCGGAGCTTGCGACTTACGGCGTGCCGATACTTCCGGCGTGATTCGGCGACTCGTACACAGGTCGCTTTGGGCGGTATTTACCGAAGTTTCGTCTTGCCGCCGTGCCGGCGGAAGGTGATCATGCAATCCCTCACTGGCTGTCCAATGCTGGAGCACGGGTCGACAGGGTTCGGGTTAGATCAATCTTCATTCGCCGAAAGCCGCTGATGACGTCGCAAGCCACAGAACTTCTCCAGCAGGCACTGCAGTTGCCCGAATCGCAGCGTGCGGAATTGGCGGAGAAACTCTACGAGAGTTTGGCCTCAGCGCCGTTTGCAGATGATGAGATTCGGGCGGCGTGGCTCTTGGAAATCCAGGGGCGTGCCGCTGA
Source organism: Planctomycetaceae bacterium (assembly GCA_033762515.1). GTDB lineage: Bacteria > Planctomycetota > Planctomycetia > Planctomycetales > Planctomycetaceae > DSVQ01. The sequence goes on along the minus strand of JANRLN010000329.1, from coordinate 446 downwards.
GTCGGATGCCGGTCTGCCGAGCGCACCATTGGATGAAGCTTGGCCGAGGATGGCCGGCAACGCAAATCACTAACGCGAAATGTTCAACCAATGTCGTCGGCACACCAACCTGATAGCGAGCGCGGCAGGAAAGTTCCCTCCGTCAGATTGCATTAGAGCACCACCATGTCGAATTCACATTCCACCATCGTCAAAGACTATTTTGATTCAAGTCGACCTTCTGGCGACTTTGTCTGCACTTATAAAGACTGGTGGATCCCGCTCAGCGATGGCACGACGCTCACTGGGTGCGTATCCAAGTACGTTGTAATCCAGCGTCTTGGTGTGGCATATTTCGAGCTCTATTTGGGCGTGTACGAACCAGAACGGTGCCGGGCAATTATTCTCGCGCTGCTTGATTCAGTATTGACTGACCCTCAATTTCTGCTTCCCTATTCAATGCGTGA
>JANRLN010000328.1:0-4420 GCA_033762515.1 Planctomycetaceae bacterium | reverse complement strand
GCCGCCGGGATCGACAATGTCTTCTTCGCGTGGTGGGGCGAATCGGAACCGAACCTGCGGCACCATTATCGCGTCCAGGGGCCGACGTTCGTGATTGAGTACAACAACACGCAGAACGACGCCAACCACGTCCACTCGATGTGGCGCAATCTCGGCGGCGACTTCAACGTGCCGGTGAATTAGCATGGCGTCTTCGCGCATCGCCGAGTTGTTCGCCGAGCGGTTCTCCCGTTCGGCGGAGTTGTACGAACAGGCCCGCGTCTGCTTTCCCAGCGGGGTAACGCACGACAGCCGTTACCTGGAGCCGTTTCCGGTCTTCGTCGACCATGCGACGGGGTCGACGAAGACCAGCGTCGAGGGGCGTTCCATTGTCGACTATTGGGTCGGACATGGGTCCCTCCTGCTCGGGCATAGTCATCCGGCGGTGGTGACTGCCGTGCAGCAGCAGATGGCGCGCGGAACCCATTACGCGGCCAACCATGAGTTGGAAATCGCCTGGGCGAGGCTCGTTCAGCGACTGGTGCCCTCAGCGGAGCGGGTTCGGTTCACCAACAGCGGCACCGAAGCGACGCTGATGGCGCTGCGGATTTCGCGGCTGGTTACCGGACGATCGAAGATCATCAAGCTGACCGGGCACTTCCACGGCTGGCACGATTTTCTAGTCCCGACGGCGTACGCCCCGTACGTGGGCGCGGACTCAGCCACTCCGGGGATTTCCGACGCGGTGCTGGCCGATCTCGTCTCGATCCCGCCAAACGATCTGGCGGCGCTGGAAGCGGCCCTCGTGCAGCACAAGCCTGCCTGCCTCATCCTCGAAGGGACGGGCGGACACTGGGGCGCTGTACCCGTACGCGGGGAGTATCTGAAAGCGGCTCGCGAATTGACGGAGCGATACGGCGTGCTCTTGATCCTCGATGAAGTGATCACCGGTTTTCGCGTCCATCCGGGCGGAGCGCAGGCACACTATGGTGTCCTGCCCGACATGACCACCCTGGCGAAGATCCTCGCCGGGGGACTCCCCGGCGGCGCTCTGGTCGGCCGCACGGATCTTCTGGAAGCCATCGGCTTCAATAACCGCTATGGCCGCAAGATGCCCCATCCGGGCACCTACAACGGCAATCCGCTCTCGGCGGCCGCGGGGATTGCCGCGTTGGAAATCGTCGCAAGCGGAGCTCCCGTTGACGCGGCCAATCAGTTGGCAAAGGACCTCCGCGGACGCCTCAATCGGCTCTTCCAGGAGAAGCACGCCAACTGGATCGCATATGGCGAATTCTCAATGATCCACATCCTGCCGGAGTACGACGGGCCTCCCTCCACGACCGATGAATTCATCCCCTGCCAGGGCGACCACCTCAAACTCGACGGCGCCCGCAGCTCCAAGCTCAAGCACGCGTCTCGGGCGGCGCTGTTGCTCAACGGAGTCGATTGGTTTGGCTGGGGGGGAATGACGTCGTCGGCCCATACCGCCGCCGATCTCGACGCCACCGTCGCCGCGTTCTCGGCCGCCATTGACCTGCTGCGGGCAGACGGCTTGATGCCGTAATCCGTTGATCTGCGGAAGCTCGAGAGACCCTGATTCCTCAAGCTTCAACTCCTGTTGATTCCCCACCATGACAGACCCGCTTCCCTCCGACCAACCGCGGGTCGAGTTGCCGACCGCCGACCACTTGCCGTCGGCGATTATTGCATTGGGAATCCCGGTGCTGGCAGAGCAGATGTTGTCGTTCTGCGTGGGGTTTTTCGATGTGTATCTCTCAGGACGTCTGAACGCCGAAGCGACCTCCGCCATCGGTCTGGCAGCCTACGTGAGTTGGCTGGCGACGATGACCAGCGGATTGATCGGATCGGGCGCGGCAGCCCTGGTCGCACGGACGTATGGATCGGGAGACGTTGAGGAGGCGCGCCGCATCACGGCCCGGGCGCTGATGCTCGCGGCCACGCTCGGGGCCGTCCTGCTGGCAGTCCTGTGGTTGGGCGCGCCGGGTTTCGCGCATCTGCTGGGAATGGAAGGACCAACGCGGAACATTGCCATCGAGTTTCTCCGCTTCGACGCCTTTGGGCAGTTGTTCGCCTGCACCACGCTGGTCGCGGCGGCAGCGCTCCGGGGGGCTGGGGACATGAGGACGCCCCTGCTCGTCCTGGGGGTGACCAATCTCGTCAACGTCGTCGTCTCGTCCAGTTGCGTTTATGGCTGGGGACCATTTCCAGAATTGGGAGTCACCGGCATTGTCACAGGCACGGTCACCGCACACGCCTGCGGTCTGCTGTTGATGTCGGCCGTGCTCCTGGGGCCGTGGTCGCGATTGCAGGTGCGACCGGGCGACATCCGCTGGCATCGCGAAACGACGCGCCGAATTCTGCGGATCGGCGGCCCCGCCGCCCTGGATGGTGCGGTCACATTCACCGGCCACTTCCTGTTCCTGATGATCATCGCTCGCTTGTCGCCGGGGGGATTTGATGGATCGGTGTTTGCCGCGCACATTGTGGGGATCCGGGCCGAAGCCTTGGCGTACTTGCCGGCTGTCGCCTGGGGAGCCGCTGCGGCAAGTCTGTCGGGGCGGTTGCTGGGCGCGCAGCAGCCTGCCTTGGCGCTGCAGACCGGCCACGTCGCCGTCCGTCAATTTCTCAGCTACTCGGTCGCGGTCTCGCTCTTCATGTTCCTCGGCGCACCGTGGATCTATGCCTTCATGCACAGCGATCCGGCCGTCGCCGCCGCAGGAGTCCCTGCGTTCCGCTGGCTTGCCTGCTACCAGATTCCCACGGCGATCCTGATCATCTACGCCACGACGCTGCGGGGGTCCGGAGACACGCGGTTTCCGTTGTGGTGTGCGATCGTATCGATCCTGGGCGTTCGCGTGCCGATCGCCTGGCTGGGAGGGATCTGGCTCGACGCCGGGCTGGTCGGAGCATGGTGGGGCATGGGATCCGACAATCTGCTGCGAGCCGTGCTGATTTCCTGGCGGTATCGCGCCGGACGCTGGTTGCACACCGAAGTGTAGCCGCGGAACGGAAGATTCCGCAGCGGTGGTCGACCCCCTACTCCCACTCGCCGCATGCGGACACACTTCCAGTTCGGTCGACCAGCAGCACGCTCAATCCCTGCCGCTTCGCCAGGGCCAGAGCGTTGGCTGGTGTCAATGTGAACAACGCCGTCGCCCAGGCATCGGCGTCGCGACCTGTGGGAGCGATCACTGCGCAGAGCACATTGGGGGATTCCACGGGTCGCCCGGTTTTTGGATCGATGATATGGCGGGTTTCCGGACGACCGTCCGAAGTCGGACGATACGTGCCCGTAGTCGCCAGAGCAGCGTCTTTAAGAATGACCGTCCGCACGGCCTGGTCCGGCGTCGCTGGGCCTTCGATCGCGACCTTCCATGCCCCGCGGGCGTGCAATTCCCCGCCAACATCAATCAGGAATTCCTCGCAGCAGGCGGCCGCCAAGATCTCAGCCAGTCGGTCGGTCGCGTACCCTTGCAACAGGGATCCAAGATCGATCTGCAACTCGGGGACTTCCTTCTGCAGGGACAGGAAGTCGCGGTGAACTTGCAGATGGCGCCAGCCTGTCGCCAGCAGCAGTCGCTGAATCTCTTCGTCCGTCGGATCGACCGTCTTGGGACCAGACGGCCCGTAGCCCCAGGCGTCTACGAGCGGACCCGCCGTGATGTCGTAGGCTCCGTCGGTCGCTGAACTCAACGTCTGAGTGAAGGCGATGAGATCGATCAGTTCCTGGGAGGACTCCCATTCCAGCGTCGTCGCGCTGGCATTGAACTGCGACGTTTCGGATGTCGTTCGCCAATGCGACAGCCGACTCTCGATGCGCTCCAGTTCGGCGGCCAGCGCATCGTGGAGGCCGGAGCGGTCGGTCACATCGCCGCGGATCTTGACGGACCAGGCCGTTCCGAACGCTTCGCCGGACAGCGACGTCACACGATCTGAGGCTGAGCTTGAGGGGAGGTCGTCTGCCCGTGAATCTGCTGTCGCGGTCCAATGCACGTGCAGCGCCGCGACGACCAGCAGACCCGCGGCCGCACACTCCGCAAATCCCAAGCGTTCGCCGTTGCTGTGGGAGCGAACGAACTTCAGCAGCGCCCCCGAGGGGCAGCCGTAGCGGCAATACGCCTGAGGTACGAAGATCGCCGCCGCGAGGCTGACGATCGCAATCGTGAACGATGCTGCGGCACCCGTCTTGAGAATCCAGCCGTCGAAGGGTTCGATGATCGCGAGATCGAAACGGGGGGACACGACGGCCAACAGGAATGCACCCGCCAGCACGGTCCCCGGAAGGAGCCCCAGCCCGCGACTGACGCGTGACGGCAAGTGAAGATGCCAGCGGCGGAAGCGACCGAGCCATTCCTGGGCCGCACCGTGGGGGCAGAGCTGATGGCAGTAGATTTGCTGCTTCGTCCCCCAGGGAATGAAC
>JANRLN010000327.1:0-20474 GCA_033762515.1 Planctomycetaceae bacterium | reverse complement strand
TTGTCTTTCTTTACAGCGACAACGGCGGGCCAACTCCCGAAACGAGCAGTCGCAACGAACCGCTGCGCGGCTTCAAAGGCCAGATGTTCGAAGGGGGCATTCGCGTTCCCTTCGTGATGCAGTGGAAGGGTAGGATTCCTGCCGGTCAGACCTATCGCGAGCCGGTGATGGGCTTCGACTGCCACGCGACCGCGCTGGCCGCTGCCGGAGTCACACCTCCCGAAGAGACTCCGCTCGACGGCGTTGATCTCATTCCCTTCGTGATGGGGCAAGCATCGGGTCGCCCGCATGAGCAGCTCTTCTGGCGAGCCGGTCAAAAACACGCGGCTCGCGTGGGTGATTGGAAACTCGTTCAGGAACGAGGACGTGGCGCGCAACTCTTCGATCTCAGGAACGACGTCGGCGAGACAACGGATCTGGCTGGGAAGGAGCCCGAGAGACTCAAGCAACTCCAGACCGCATTCGCCGAATGGGAACAGGGAACCCAGTCCCCAAAGTGGGTTCGGCAGGACGCCAGCAACGCCGAACCCGGCGGCAAGCCGAAGGCGGATGCCACACCAAGGCGACGCCGACCGGCCGCCGGTCGAATCGACGACGCCTTCAAGGCTGCCGACAAAGACAGCGACGGAAAGCTGACTCGCGACGAATCCCCACAGCCTGGTGTCTTCGACGCTGTCGATGACGACATGGATGGCTTCGCTACGCTTGAAGAAGTGCGAGCCTATTACAGAAATCGCAACAACCCCCGCTGATGGGAGCACCCGATATGAAACCACACACGCCCTGCATTTCACGAATGATCGTTTCGGGCTGTTTTGCACTCATCGCCGTCGCATCGGCATCGGGCGAGGACGGTCACCGCTCGTCGTATTACAAAGACGGCGAAATCCACGTCAATGTGCTGGGGCAGCCGGAAGGTAAGCCGATCACCACCGGCCACTGGGACTTCAAACCGTCGTGGTCGAAGACCGGCGATCATCTCGTCTTCTTCCGCCGCCTGAAGAACGATCCCGTTGTCAGCAACTGGATCACCCAGCTCTGCATCATCAATACCGACGGGACCGGCTTTCACCCGCTTTCCGACGGCACGTACACCGACTTCAATCCGACCTGGACGCGCGACGGCAAGAACACGCCCGTTTGGAATCGCAAGAATGGGGAGCGGGGCGGCTACCACATCATGGCCAGCCGCATTGGCGGCCAGCCAGGGGAGGAAATCGCTCTGACGGGTAAGGACTACAGTTCGTGGGTTCACTCGGCTGTGACGGATGGCCGCCTGTTCGTCTCTGCCTCGCCGCCAAAGCTTGGTCGCGGTTACTACCTCATGACACCCAATCCCGGCGGCGAGCCCACCTTCGAGCGTGTCACCTGCGAACTCGCAAAAACCGGCGGCCTCGACCGCATCAGTATTTCGCCGGATGAAACAAGGATCTGCTTCGATTACCTCAGAGACTTCAAACCCGATATGCCTGGGCGCACCCTTTATGTCGCCGACTTCGACGTGAAGGCCCGCGCGATCACGAATGCCACACCCTTCGCGAATGCCGAGGGAAAGAAGGTCTGGTTCGACTACCCTCGCTGGACCAAAGACGGCAGCGCCATCGTCTATCACGCCGGCGGCAAGCTGTTCCTTTACACGCTGTCAGATGGTTCGACGAAACAGGTCTCGACCGACGACAAGGCCGATTACCGCTATCCTCATGGAGAGGCGACGCCGAACTGATTATGAAAGTCACATTGCGACTACTTCTGCTTCTGACGCTCGCTGCAAACGGATTGACGCAATCGGTGGCGACGGAATTCAACCCCCGCACCCACGGTGCTGAAACCACGAGGGCAGGCCTCAAGCCCGACGTTCTTGCAAAGCTCGACATCGCGCTGCAACGGGCCGTCGAGAACCACGAAGTCTCGGGAGTCGTTGGCCTGGTTCATCGCAACGGCCAGCGAGGTTACTTCGAGTCTTTCGGCTGGCAGAACATCGAGACGCAGAAGCCGATGCCGAAAGACGCCATCTTTCGGCTGAAGAGCATGAGCAAACCGGTGGTCGCGGTGGCGGCGCTGGTTCTGTTCGACGACGGCAAGTTCGCTCTGGACGATCCGATCTCGACACACTTGCCGGAATGGAACGAGCCGAAAGTTCGTGAGGGGGACATGCTCGTCCCCGCGCGGAGTCCGATCACGCCGCGGATGCTGATGACCCACAGCAGCGGACTGTATTACCAGCTCCCCGGCCAACCCGCGTTCTCCGGGATGCCCTCCCGCGACGAAAACACGACTCTGGAAGCATACTCGCGGGCGCTGGCCAGTCAGCCGTTGCTCTTTCATCCGGGAGAGAAATATCAGTACGGGACCAGCATTGATGTCCTCGGCCGCTACATCGAGGTCGTCTCCAGCAAGCCGCTCGATGTCCTCCTGCGGGAACGAGTCTTCCAACCGCTGGGCATGGCCGACACCGACTTCTGGGTGCCGGAATCGAAGGCGAACCGCCTCGCCCAGCTCTATCGACAACTTCCCGCCGGCGAACTCACGCCGGCCTTCGAGCGATTCTCGCCGACGCGGCCAACCAAATTGTTCATGGGCGGCGGCGGGCTGCTCAGCACGGCCGAGGATTACGAACGCTTCTGCCTGATGCTGATGAATCGCGGCGAGTTGAACGGTGTACGAGTTCTCAAGCCCGAGACCGTCGACCTGATGTTTCAGAATCATCTGTCCGAAGCGCTGGGCCAGAAGTACGGCCTGGGCGGAGCCGTCGATGGTGAAGGTGGCTACTCGTGGGGCGGAGCGAACGGCACCCAGTTCTGGATCGACCGCAAGAACAAACTCTTCGCCGTCTTCATGGTCCAGACCCAGAATTACAAAGCCCCGACCTACGGCACATTCCGAACCCTTGTGAACGAATCGGCCGGAATCACCGGCGGGGGATTCGGCGGCGCAGGGGTAGCTCGAGCGTTCCAGGATCGAGACAAAAACAACGATGGCAAACTTGGCCGAGACGAACTCCCCGCAGCGGTGTTTGAACGGCTGGATTCCGACAAAGACGGATTTGTCACGCCAGAGGAACTGGGCCGGATCAGGAACCGCGCCAACTGAAATCAGCGGACCGCTACGGGCGGCTCGAATCGATGGGGAGATACGAACATGAAGCGTCGTCGCTTTGCGATTATCATCGCGCTGTTGGCTGTTGCCGTCTGCGCCGTTCCGCTCGCTCGTCGTGTTTGGGCGCAGGGAGCCGTCGAGAAACGGTTCGACCAAATCGACAAAGACAGCGACGGCAAGATCACGCCGGACGAATTGCCCGCTGCCGAGTTCTTCAAACGACTTGATCTCGATGGCAACGGTGAGATCACCAAGCCCGAGGCGGCGAAGGCGCTCGCACGCGGAGCGATGAATGATCTGCTCAAGCCCAAGACGGCGACTCCCGCCCCCACGGGTCCAACACCGGCGGAAGCTCCGGTTCGTCAGGGACCGCAACCGGTTCGCCCCGGCGATCACGGGATTGGTCGCTTCGTGCCCGAAGTCTCGTTCGTGGACCTCTCGGGCAGGTCGCACCAGCTCGGTGAGCTTGCGAAATCGCGCGTGACCGTGTTCGCCATGACGAGCACCAGTTGTCCGCTCAGCAAGAAGTATCTGCCGACGCTGGTCGAACTGGTGAAGAGTTCGGGGCCTGACATCACCTGGGTGCTCGTCAATCCTCAGGCCACCGACAAACTGGTCGACATGCAGACTGCGGCTGGTCAGTTCGGCGGCCGTGCGATCTACGTGCACGACAAGGATGGGCAACTTGCGGCGACGCTCGGCGCGCTGACGACAACCGATGTCATCGTCCTCGATGCAGCGCGGACCATGGTCTATCACGGAGCCATCGACGATCAGTACGGCTTTGGCTACTCCATCGACGCACCGCGGTATCGGTATCTGGCCGACGCAGTCGCTGCGATCACCTCTGGAAAGCAGCCACGGGTTTCCGCCACGGAAGCGCCGGGATGCACGCTGGAACAACCGCCGAAAGGGCCGCACACCTCCGGCGTGACGTATCACAATCGCATTTCACGGATCATGCAGCGGCACTGTGTCGAGTGCCATCGCGAGGGAGGCGTCGGTCCGTTCGCCCTGGACACCTACGACGACCTCGTCGCACATGCGGGCATGGTGAAACAGGTCGTTGAACGCGGGATCATGCCGCCGTGGTTCGCGGCCGAGTCTAAGGCGGACGCCCAGACGAAACCGAGCGCTGAGTCAAACGCGGTCCACACCCCCTGGGCCAACGACCGCTCCCTCGCTCAGGCCGAGAAGACAGACCTGCTGGCCTGGATCGCCGGGGGCAAGCCGGAAGGGGATCTCGGCGAGGCACCCCAGCCATTGAAGTTCGATGAGGGCTGGCTGATCGGCAAGCCCGACGCCATCTTTCAGTTCGCCAAGCCGGTGCCGATTAAGGCGACCGGCGTGATGCCCTATCAGAACATCCTCGTCGAGACGAACCTCTCCGAAGACAAATGGGTGCAGGCCATCGAAGTGCAACCGGGCGACCGGGGCGTCGTTCATCACGTGCTCGTGTTCGTGCAGGACGGCGGCGATGACGAAGGAGAACCAGTCGACGATGCTGCCGCCGAACGAGGCGGGTTCTGGGGCATTTACGTGCCGGGCAACAGCACGCTGGTCTATCCCGAAGGGTTCGCGAAGCGCATCCCGAAAGGGGCGAAACTGAAATTCCAGATGCACTACACGCCGAATGGCACTGCGACGACGGATCAAACCCGCATCGGTCTGATCTGGGCCAAGGAGCCCCCCAAACACGAAGTTCGCGTGGCCGGGATCGTCAATGCCCGCCTCAGCATTCCGCCTGGTGCCGACAATCACCGCGAAGAAGCCACTCTCCGGCTCCCGATGGACGCCACGATCACGGGCTTCCTGCCGCATTTGCACGTCCGCGGCAAGGCCTGCAAGTACGAAGTCATCCGCTCCGACGGCCGGACGACGACGCTGCTCGACATCCCCCGCTACGACTTCAACTGGCAGCTGCTCTACCGCTACTTCGAGCCCCTCTCGCTCAAGTCGGGCGACGCGCTGCGCTTCACCGCTTGGTTCGACAACAGCGACAAGAACCCCGCCAACCCCGACCCCACGAAAACCGTCCGCTGGGGAGCGCAAACATTCGACGAAATGCACCTCGGGTACGTCGAGTATTACATTCCCAATGCCAAGCCCGGTGAATCGATGTCGCTCTACGTTGGCGGACGACGTGCAGGGGGGGGAACCCGTCCCGGCTTCGACCTCGAAGCGATCTTCAAACGCCTCGACCGAAACAGCGATGGCAAACTCCTCGGGGACGAAATCCCCGAGGCCCAACGCGAAAACCTGATGCGGCTTGACGTCGACAAGGACGGCGCCATCACGCTGGAAGAGGCGAAGCGACTCCGGCGCTGATTGGGAAAACTCCGCTCACGGCTGATCCCCATCGCATCGCGCCAGGTATCGCGCGGAGTTCTCTGCCCGCCCGGTTCTTCGGCTTGCGTGCAGGCGTTGTCCCCCCGCGTAACAAGACGATCCCGCCCCCAAATCCGCAAGATCGGGTGTCGAGCGCTTTCTCGGCGAGGCGCGGCGACGGGATGCTGTCGTGCTGGTCCATGCGACAACTGAAGGCCATCACAAGAATGCTCCACACATCTGAGAACGCGGAATCAATTGTTCGGGGCGACCGGTGCTGCAGTTCGCACACAGACCCTCGACATCGACTTTGCCGGGGAGCAACTGCTTCTGATTCGCACCAGAGCACGGCATGTACTTGCAAGTCCTGTGCAGGAGGTCATAGATTACGGGTTGTGTCTGCGTGGTCAACTTCGATGGCCGGACGGAAGTTCGATCGTCGACGTCGCGTTCGCAGTGTCTTCACACGGCCTTCGGGGCGATGGGTCTGTCAATGTCGCAAGGTGCAGCCGATGACGCCGCGAGCGCGCCTCCCCCACCGATCCGGGGTCAGCGCGACGAACTGGAAGTCATCCTGCAGCGGATGCGCTCGAAGGGTATGCGGCGAACGCATTGGCGGGAGGCGATTGTGACCGCGCTGTTGCGTGCGCCCCAACCTCTCAGTGCACAGGAGGTTCGGCAACGGGTTCGACAGCCCGAAGACGGCGGTGAAATCGATGTGGTGACGGTCTATCGCGCGCTGCAGTCATTCCTCGAAGTTGGGATCGCCTCGAAGAGCGTGTTCGAAGATGGAGTGGCGCGGTTCGCCATTCGCAAGCTGGATGAACTGCCTGTGGGTTGGGTGACGGATTTCGAATGCGTCACGTGCGGACGACGCTGGCCGCTGGAGGAAACCCAAGCGCTCGCGCGCAGCCTCCAATTTGTTCCCTGGCCCGGAGATCCCGTCGAGGTGCATGTCCGCGGCCATTGCCGCGATTGCCGCGAGGGACTGCCGGACAGCCTCGCCGAACCAACTTGAAGAGTCGTGTCAGCCTCCCCCGCGACATTGCGTCTCTGAGAATCCGCGAAGTTCCAAATCCCAGGCACGAAATTCCAAAGAACTCCCGACAGAGAAGTCGCAAACGCCCCAACGCCGACATCTGTCGGTGAGTGTTGAGCGCAGCGTTTGCGAGATGCGGCATTCGACCATGGGAGCATCTCAATTCGGTGATCGAGCTGCGGCGGATGCGGGTCCCCAGGGGAGTCGCAGCGGTCGTTGCTGTTCGTAGAGGCGTCGTTGCGCCTCGAATCGGTCCGCGGCCCTGGCATCAACGTGATTGCCCCCCGAGTCCAGCACTTGAGCCCGTTCCAAGGCCTTCAGTGCGGTCGCAAAGTCGCTCGTTTCGGCGTAAGCCGCCGCAAGGGCTTCCCACACGGCGGGGCTGCGCGACGATGCTGCACGGCATTGCTCCTGCAGAATCGTCAGGGCGCGCGCACCATCCCGCAGGCTCTCGTACGGAGCGGTAGAGAGCACCCAGGCCAGGCGTCTCCAGGCCGGGAGATGGTCCGGCCAGCGCCCGCTTGTGAGCTCCAGTTGTGCGATCGCCTCTCGGTAGTCTCCCAACTCGATGAGCAGGCTGCCGTAGCTGAAGTCGGCATCCGCAGATCGCTGCTGCGCGGCGGCGACCCGCAGGCAGTCGGCGGCAAGGTCGAGTCGGCCGTCGTTGAAGGCGAGGATGCCGTAGTGCGTCAAGAGTCCTACGTCCGTCGGCGACTCGGCAAGACCGGTGCGAAACGCCCGTTCGGCGTCATGGTGACGGCCCAGGCGATACAGGGAATCGCCCAGCCCGGCGTACAACCGCGGATGGATAGGCTCTCCCTGCGGCAACCGAAGCCCCTGCAGGAAGGCCAGACCCGCCTTTTCATAGTCTCCGGCGAGGTGGTGGCTTTCTCCGAGACCCTGCCACGCACGCGGATTCGCCGGGTTGACTCGAATGGCCGACGACCAGAGTCGCCGGGGATCGCGGTATTGTTCGTTGCGAGCGATCGTCAGCACCGACAACGTGGTCAGACTGGCCGCGGCGGTGAGGACGGCGGCAATCTGGCTCCCACTCTGGCACCATGCGGGCAGTCGCGATGCTCCCTGCCGGAGCGCCATGACAAGCCCGGTGAGGACGCAGGCCAGAGGCAGATACATCCGATGTTCGGCCGCGAGATCGGCGATCGGGAGGATGCTGGAGCTCGGAGCGAGGAGCACGAAGAACGAGGTTCCCAGAAACCCCCACGCCTTTCCACGCAGGCCGGCCCAGACCGATATCGCCGCGAGGACGCCGACAATGCTCCCACTGACGGCAATCGTGAGCGGGTCGTTCTCCACCGGCCAGACGTAGTCGATGCAGAGGGGCGCGGGCCAGACGGCCAGACGCAGGTAATGCAGAAGGATTTCCGGCTGCGTCCGCAGGTATTCCCAGGGGGTTACCGTCGCCAACGCGAAGCCGGCCGAGACCTCTGAGGCGACTGCGTTCGTCGAGAGGGCGCCGTGGCGCGACGCGAACCAAAGCATCGGCAGACCAAGAGCGGCATAGAACGGCCAGCGGGATGCAACGATACGCCAGGATTGCGACAGGAAGCAGCGGTCGTAGATCAGCAACACGACGGGGAGTGCGACGGCGGTCTCTTTGGAGAGCACGCCGGCGACAGCCGCGACGACCGAGACTCCCGGCCACAACAGCGAACCGCCGGCTGACCATCGGATGAGGCCATACAGCGCAGACAGGATGCTGAGAGCCGCCAGCACTTCATTCCGCTGGACGACGTAGGTGACTCCCTGCGTCGTCAAGGGATGCACCAGCCAGAGCGCGGTGCAGATGAACGCCAGATTGACCGCCGCGCCAGGGGGCTCGTTCGCCGTGCCGAGCAACAACGTTCGCCGGATGATGCCAAACAGCAACAGTCCCGCCGTCAGATGCAGACCGACATTCACCAGATGGAATCCCCAGGGATTCAAGCCTCCCGCAGCGTAGTTGAGGGCGAACGACCAAGTTCCCAGCGGACGGTTGCCCCGGAAACATTGGGCTCCGTCGAACGGCTGCCGGATCGCGGATGAATCGACGATGTTGGAGAAGTCGTCGAAGTGGAATGCGCCGCCGAAGGAGTTCTGGTAGACGATCAGGGTGAGTCCCGCCAGCAGGACGGAGCGACTGACGAGGGGGATGGCCGCGTTGGGCAGCGTGTCTGGTTCACTGGCGGTCACGGGCGTTTCTCCGGCTCAACGGGGGATGGGATTTGACGCGCTGTTGTCGCACAGGAAAAATTTCTGCAACGCGATTGCGAGAGTGTTGACTTCGGTCAACACGCCCCCTATTGTTGGCGGCGTGAGGTGCAAATGCAATTCAATTGCGATGCGTCTGGGTTGATGCCGGCGGCGAGCGACAGCACCCTGCTTCCGCCGGCGATGTTTCGGGTTCGTGTTCTCGAAAGGAGACACTCCATGCTGACGAAGGTGCGTCAACTGTTCCGCTGCAAGAAGGGCCAGAGCCTGGTCGAGTACGGCATCCTCACCGGGGGAATCGCCCTGGTATGCCTGGCCGCCACCGCGATCCTGGGTCACAAGACCAACGACCTGATCGCCACCGTGGCTGCCGTGTTGCCTGGTGCTCATGCCGACGACAACGGAGCAATCTTCAGCGGTAAGCTGGTCGAAACGGCGTCGAACGGCACCGGACTGGCTCTCAGCGCCACCGCTGGTTCGATCGAGGACAATCTGGGCATCCCCGGGATCGCGACGCTCGTCGTGGATTAGTCGAGCAGGTGTTGTTCGAGATTGGCCAATGTGGGCGGCCTCGCTGCAGGATGCAGTCGAGGTCGTTCCCGTTTGGTGGCGTGAGTGATTGATGGCATTCGTGTGGCTGATTCCGCTGGGGTTTTCGGGTGTCGCGGTTGTCTGCGACTTGCGCCGCCGGGAGATTCCCGACGGGATCCCGGCGCTGCTGGCGGCGTTGGGGCTGGCGGCTTCGCTCCTTGGCTGGACCAGCCTGCCGTGGAGCCATGTGCTGCTGGGAGGCCTCTGCGGATTGGCGATCGGAGGCCTGTTCTTCTTCGCAGCCGGATTCGGCGGGGGGGATGTGAAGCTCGTGGCCGCGCTCGGAACCTGGCTGGGGGTCTGGGGACTGCTGCAGACGCTGTTCTGGGTGGCGTTGGCAGGGATGCTGCTGGCGTTCGTTGCTCAGGCGCGCGGGAAGAAGGAGTTTGCGTACGCACCGGCCCTCTTCGCGGGACTGCTCGTATTTCTGATCTGGCCCACCGGGTTGCATCAGGTGGTGGTCTGGACCCAGGGGATCGCGGGGAGGTGAAGTCAGACGGGAGCCGACGGAGATTGGACAGAGAGCACCAGCCATTCTGCCTGTCCTTAGTCCACTGGCGCCTGTTCATTCCCGCCCGCCCCCTTCGCCGTCAATCCGCCAATCGCCCGAAATAGCTCTTGCAATGAATATGCAAGCGTGGCTCTAATGTGTCACTGATTCGATGTGTACTGCAGTTGTGAAGGGCGGGGACGATGCGGAGTCGGGGGGCGCCGCCGCGATCATCGGGGGTCTGGACGGTTGCGCTGTTGATCGGAGGGCTGGCGCTCGCTGGAACCGGCAGCGTGCTCTGGGCGGCCGGAATCTGGCCGTTCCAACGGGCGGCCGCGGCCGAGACGCATGAAGGGGAAATCGCCATGCCGGTTCCGATCCGGGCGATTTCGGCCTATCAGCCGGTCACGCGGGCCGATCTCACGAATCCCGCCACCGGACAGATCAACGTCCTGTGGTTGCCCAAAGATGTCTACAAGGAGACGATGCTCCGAGGTCTCGGCGACATCATGGGGCGCGTGCTGGCTAAGGATAAAACGGCCGGCAATGTCTTCACGGAGACCGACTTTCTCCCCAAGGGAACGCGGCCGGGGATTACAGGCGGCATTCCCCCCGGGAAGCGCGCCATGTCGGTCCCGGTCTCGCGGATCGAAGGGATCGAGTTGTTGTATCGGGGGGATGCCTTCGACGTGCTCGCGGTGTTGTCGAACAAGAACACGCCTGCGGGCACCAATGTGGAGTACGCAGCGCTGATGGGCGGGATCAAGCCCCCCGACACACGGGCGGGTCAACTCGCGCAGCAGACCGGCGTCCGGGTCCTGGTCCACGCCGGGGTGATGGTGGCGATGACTCAAGGTCAGGCGCAGTCGACCCAGGGGGCGGCCCAACTCAATGGGCTGGCGGCCGCGCCGGCGAATCGCCGCGGCCCGCCGGTTCCCTCGGTCAACGCGATGATCGCCGTCGACGCGGAAGAAGTGACGCCGCTCGCCGAGGCCCTGGCGAGCGACGTGCGGATCTACTGCGTCGCTCGCAGCGGTCATGCCGACGCGGCGACGGAGAGCGACCCGCGGGACGAACTGCTGAAAGGGCGAGTGGCGGTGCCGGCCACGATTCGCCGCATCCCCGCCTATTCCGCGATCACACAGGATGATCTGGCGGACGCGGTCACCGGGAAACTCAACGTTTACTATTTCGATCCCGAGCAAGTTCAAGAGGGCTGGGAGGTCGATTTTCGGCAATTGCTCGGCCGCGTCGTCAGTCGGGAGATCCCGGCGGGACATATCTTCGGTGAGCAGGATCTGCTCCCCACAGGGACCCCCCCGGGCCTGAGCGCCGGTGCGCCGGCCGGAACTGTGGTGATTTCGGTTCCCGCGACCCGCGTGGAAGGGTTGTCCGACCTGCAGCCGAATGAGCGGTTCCAGGTCTTCGCCAAACTCCCGGATGCCGCACAAACGCAAATTCCCACCACCGAATGGGCGGCCTTCATGGGGGGCCGGTTGGCCGATGAGACGGCGGTGGTGGAAGACGAATTCCGCACAGGCGTCCGCACGTTGGTCCGCGACGGATTGCTGATGGCCTTCGATGCCGACACAGACAGCGCTGCGATCGCCGTCGCTCCACGCGAAGTCAAGTCCCTCATCCAATCGATCCAGCGGGAGGAGCCGTTGCAGGCCGTGGTGGCGCCGACCATCGACCAACGGAATCCGCCGGGCGCGGAGGGACCCAGGGTCGAGACGTACCACCGGTCGAACATATTTCCCGTTGCGTACGAGGAAGCATTGACCGAGAAAAGTTTCCCGGTGTTGACCCGTCCGGTCAAAGCGCATCAGCCGCTGCGCGTCGAGGACTTCGTCGACTCCACGACGGGCCGGTTGCGGCAGTATATCTTTCCGGCTGACGAAGTCGGTCCGGACTGGCAACTCGACGTCAAGACGCTCGTCGGTCGGGTGGCCGTGCGGGATCTCCCAGCGGGGCAAGTGATTCGCCAAAGCGATCTCTTCGAACCGGGTACGCGTCCGGGAGTCGTGGCGAGCATCCCCTCGGGACGAGTCGGATTTCCTGCGAATTCTCAGCAGATTACCGGACTGGGAGGGCTGCGTCGCGGGGACCGAGTTTCGCTGGTCGTGGCGCAGGGACTGGGGAATTTGGGAGCCGCAACGGAGCGGACATCCCTCAGCGGGGGAGACCTGGAGCAACAGCAGCGCCGGGCAGCGACGCTGGCGAATCTGGCCCGCGTCGGCCCCCTGAGCATCGATGCCATCCTTGCGGAGTTGGAAGAGCCGCACGACCAGGAAGTGCGGCAGACCCGGCTCCGCGTCATCGAAGAGGGAGGCTACGCCACTGGACCCGACGGAACGCTGGTCCCGCCGCGACGCATCACGGAACCCGTCACGGAGACCTATACCGTCACCGTGCAGAATTTCGTGCTGGCGCTGTTGCCGACGGACGTCCCGGAGTTGCAGGAGGCGATTTCCGTCGGCGCCGAAATCCACGCGCTCGCACTCTCCGGCGCGCCGTCGGAGACCACCCCCGATCCGAATCTGTTGACGAACTCTTCAAGGTTGGGTGCGCCGTTGCTCCGGGAACACATCCGCGGCCAGGATCGCACCCGCGACGTCTGGCTGACCAATCCACCGCAGCTTCGTCCCTGACTCCCATCCAGAGCCCATTTGTGAACACCCAGTGGCCCCTGCTGATCTGTTCTCCCGACCCGCTACTGAGGGACGAAGTCGAATCGGCCGTGGCGCGGCTTGACGTCGATCCTCCGGTGGTGCACGTTGCGGCGAATCTGCTGCGGGGAGTGGAGACGGCTCGCGCGCGTCAGCCTCGCATCGCGCTCCTGGACGTGACTGAGGATTTCGATGCGCTGCGTTCGCTCACCCGCGAGTTGTCCGCCGTCGCCCCCGAGACCGTGCTGGTCGGCGTCTATCGGCTCGACAGCCTGTCGTCTCAGGTCTGGGATCGGACTGCGCAGGGCGGCGTCTTCGTCGAAGGCCTGCGATTAGGGCTGCGCGATTTTCTCAGAAGGCCGATCTCGGCGACCGATCTGGAGCAACTCTTCGGCCGCGTCCTCAGCACGCCGCGGACGACTCCTGCCCGCGTCGGGACTACGATCGCCTTCATCAGCAACAAGGGGGGCGTGGGCAAGTCGACGCTCGCGGTCAACGTCGCCTGCCGACTGGCTCAGAAACACCCCGAGCGCGTGCTGTTGCTCGATTGCTCGCTGCAGATGGGGGTCTGCGCGTCGATGCTCGACCTGCAGCCGAAGACCACGCTGCTCGATGCGGCGCGCGAACGGACCCGGCTCGATGAAATGCTCCTGCGCAAATTGACCACGCCCCACTCGTCCGGTCTGGAACTGCTGGCCGCCCCTCCCGATGCCATTTCGGCGTCGGAACTGGAAGACGAGACCATCTCGCGCGTCCTGGCGCTGGCCCGCCGGGTCTACGACTACGTCCTCGTCGACACGTTTCCCCTGTTCGACCGGACTGTGATTTCGCTTCTGGATGTCTGCGATCTGTCGTATCTGGTCCTTGAAAACGTGGTGCCGACGGTCCTGAGCGCCGTCAAACTCGTCGAATTGATGAACGGTCTGGGGTATTCCCAGGAGCGGCGCCGAGTCGTCGTCAATCGGTATTCGCGAACCGCCGGCAATCCATCGCTCGCGGACGTCGGCCGCTCGGTGGGAGAAACCGTGGACCACGTGCTCCCGTTCGATCGACGGGCCATGACCGCCGCCAATATCGGTCAGCCGTTCGCCCTTCGACGACTCCGATTCTCGGGACTGGAACGCGGGCTGAGCGGCATTGTCGCCGAAATCGAGGGGTTGAAACCGGAACAGGCTCTGTCGAGCGGCAAGGCCCCGTCCCACGGCGCGGCTGCCGTTTCTACCGGAAACTGACGTCATGACCGATCCCGAAACGCGGGTGTCGGCCCGCGAGAAACTGTCGCACGCCAACTTCGCTGTGCCGGTCGATCGTTTGCGCCGCGCCAGCGCCGCAGGCGAGAACTTCGACGCCGCGCCGCGGCGACACGAGCCGCTGCCGACGCCGAGGCGAGCGGCCGACTATCAATCGATCAAGGGGCAATTGCACGATCAACTGCTCGATGAGCTGAACGAAGCCGACATCGCCGGGGCCACCGAGGACCAGTTGGCGCAACGGGTGCAGGACTTCGTGGCGCGGGTGCTGATCGAGCAGGACCTGCCGTTGAACGAAACCGAGCAGCGAAAATTAACCGACGAATTGTGGCAGGAAACGCTCGGCGTCGGTCCGCTGGCCCCGTTGATGGGCGACCCAGCGGTGACCGACATTCTGGTCAACCGTTACGACATGGTGTACGTGGAACGGTTCGGCAAACTGGAGCGGACCTCGATCCGCTTCCGCGACCCGCAGCACCTGGTGCGGATCATTCAGCGGATCGCCGCCCGTGTGGGCCGCCGCATCGATGAATCGCAGCCGATGGTCGACGCCCGCCTGCCCGACGGCAGCCGCGTCAACGCCACGCTGCCGCCGGTGACCCTCGACAGCGCGACCTTGTCGATTCGCCGCTTCGGAAAGCGCCGCTTAAGGCGCGACGATTTGCAGCGGCTGGGAATGTTCTCTCCCGAGATGCGGCAATTCATCGAAGTCATGGTGCAGCATCGAATCAACATGGTCGTCAGCGGCGGGACCGGGGCCGGGAAATCGACGTTCCTGGGTGCAGTTGCGGAGTCGATTCCCGACTATGAGCGGATCATCACCATTGAAGACGCGGCGGAGCTGATTCTGGATCAGGAACACGTGATCCGCAAAGAGACCCGCCCCGCCAATCTCGAGGGGCAAGGGCGCATCAGCGCCCGCGATCTGGTCGCCAACTCGCTGCGCATGCGTCCCGACCGCATCATCGTGGGGGAAGTCCGCGGCGCCGAAGCGCTCGACATGCTGCAGGCGATGAACACCGGCCACGACGGCAGTCTGACGACGGTTCACGCCAACAGTCCCCGCGATGCCCTGGCCCGGCTGGAAACGATGGTCCTGATGGCTGGACTCGACCTCCCGTCGCGCGCGATTCGCGAACAAATCGCCGCAGCGATCGACGTGGTCGTCTACGTGCGACGGTATGAAGACGGGGTGCGTCGCGTCGAGCGGATCAGCGAGTTGACCGGGATCGAGGAACTGACGATTCAACTGCAGGACATTTTTGTCTTTGAGCGGACGGGGCTGCGGGGACGTAGTGTCGAAGGGCGGTTCACAGCGACCGGCATTGTGCCGCGGGCCGTGCAGGAACTGCGCGAACGGGGCGTCGACGTGCCGTTGGAGATCTTCCGCAAGTCGGGGGCGAACCGTGCGTGAAGCCGTCGTCGCCCTCGTGCTGCTGGGGGGAGTTCTCGTTTCGGTGCTGGCTGTCCTGCGACTCCTGACCCAGCGGCGCGCTCAGGATCGCCTGGAGAACTCGCTCCGCGACGAAGCTGAACCCGCCGCGGCGCCGATCGCGCGGCGATTGGTGCGCCGCTGGTGGTGGGTCAGTTTCGTCCTGGCAGCCATCGTGTTTGGATCACTGTGGGGATTCACCGGCTGGCCGTGGACTTATTGCAGCGCGTTCGCGGTGCTGGCGGGCTTGTTGAGTTGGCAGGCGGAGTCGATGCTGCACCAGCAGTTGTTGCACCGCTGTGAACAACAGTTGGCCGACGTCATCGACATGCTCGTCGCCGCGGTCAAGGCCGGGTCGACTTTGCAGAGTGCCCTTGAGTCAGCGGCGGAAAGTTCAGGCCGGCCGTTCCGTCCGCAGTTGGAAGAGGTGATCCGCCGCGTGCGCTACGGAGCGGACGCAACGGCGGCGCTCTCTGATTTGACCGAGCGCGTCCCGTTGGAAACTGTGCGACTCTTCGCGACGTCGCTGGCGGTCAACTGGCAGGTCGGCGGCCGACTGGCGCAGACGCTGGCGAATGTCGGCCGCACGATTCGCGACCGCATCGAAATCTCGCGCCGCATTACCGCCATGACGATGCAATCCCGGCTGTCGGTGGTGAGCGTTATGGGGGTCACTTATTTCATCGCAGCATTGATGTGGCGAAACGATCCCGAACGCATGGCAGGATTTCTCAGGTCGATGGTCGGCCAATATCTCGTCGCCATCGCCATGGTCCTGCAGGGAGTCGGGATCGTATGGATCTCCCGCCTGAGCCAGCCGAAGTTTTGACCCCGTACATTCGGAAGGGAACCACGGAAGGAAATGATATGGAAGTAAGGCGGGAGAACCACAAAGACACGAAGAGCTCGAAGGCTAGGGCGAAGAGGATCTAGCCGCAAAGAGGCACAAGAATCGCAAAAAGAAGTCAGGAGAGTTTTGGACTGTCTGCATTTCCTTGTTGGCGCCTTCTGTGACTTATTGCGGCCCCGATTCCTTACGTTCTCTTGGAGTCCTTCGCGCCTAAGTGGTGGACCTGGATTTCGCATTTCTTCCGTGTCTTTCCTGATATTTTGTGGTTCTTGTTGAACGACCCCTCGCGAAGAAATCGGTGTCCATGCCAGTGACGTTCAACGGCCCCCTGATCGCTCTTGTCGCCCTCTGGCTGGCGGTCATTTCGATCGCCGGCTGGTGGTGGTGGACGTTGAGCGTGCGCGGGCGGATGTTGCGTCGTCTGCTGGAATTCAACCAGCCGCAAGCCGAACCAATCGAGCTGGACCGGAGTTGGCTCGGCTGGTGGCTGTATCGCGCCGGCTATCGCGGGCGAACTTCGGTGGCGACGTTTGTGCTGCTGACCTTCGTTTGCCTCGTCTTCGCCGGCGTGTTCATGTCGGCCGTCTACTGGCTGGGACTCGTCGATCTCTGGGCGTCGCTCCTGTATCAGCTTCCCGGCAGCGTCGGTGAAGTCTTTCTCCCGCTGGCCTGGGGCAGCCCGTGGATTATCGCTCTGGTGGTCGCCGCGATTCCCGCCCTCGTCGTGCATGCACGACGCAAGCAGCGCATCGCCGAAGTCGAACAGGATCTGCCGACGTTCCTCGATCTTCTGGCGACGCTAGCGGAGGCGGGACTCGGGTTCGATTCCGCCCTCGACCGCATTCTGGAGTCGCAACCGATTCAACGGACGCTCGGGGTTGAGTTTCGCGCGTTTCAATTGGACTCGCTGGCAGGTCGGACGCGGGTGCAGGCATTGCGGCGTCTGATGCAGCGAGTCGACGTGCCGTGGTTCTCGATCTTCCTGTCAGCCGTGATCCAGGCGGAACAGATCGGGTCGGGACTGGCGCAGACGCTGCGCATCCAGGCCGACGATCTGCGCAGCCGCCGGCGCGAACGGGCGCTCGCCCTCGCGATGTCGATTCCCGTCAAGCTCCTGTTCCCGCTGATCGTTTGCTTCCTGCCGGGGATCATGGTTGCGGCGGTCGGGCCGACGGCGTTTCAGTTGGTACAAATGCTCGAAAGCGTCCTCCGAAATGCCGGTCTGGGGACCCCATGAAGGTCTTCCACGGGACGCTGTCGGTAGTCGAATCGGGCCAGGTGCTGGCCACGACGCTGTTGGTCGCCGATGGCTTCTGGTCTCGCTTTCGCGGCCTGCAGGGACGCTGGTCGTTCGCGCGGGGGCATGCACTCCTGATCGTCCCCTGCCGGTCGGTCCACACGTTCTGGATGACGCTGCCGATCGATGTGGCGGCGCTGACGACGACCGGTAAAGTGCTCGATTTCGTGGAACGTCTGGAGCCCTGGCAAACATGGGCTGGTCCAGCCGAGACGCATGCGATTCTGGAGTATCCCGGCGGAACGATTCCGCAATGTAAGTCGGACCACTTGCGATTTCTGGTGAACGACGGCGAGCCGCGGCTACCCACAAATCTGCGTTGGTTGCTCGGGCTGGCGGACTGATACCGAAATCTCTCTCGTTGCAGATCGATTGCGTTAGCGATCGTCCACCACCAATCGCTTCCAATCTGCAACTCAATTGCGCTAACGGCGTGATCCGGGCGAAGATCAATCGGCGTTGCGGCCGATACATTCCCAATAAGCGTCCTTTCCCGCAGAACCGGGAAAGCTGCGGGGAGTCGGCGGCAATGCGGCGACAGTTTGATGCAACCTGGGGTGTCTGGGGGGCCGCAGTGATACTGGCGGTCGAGGCCGCGACGGGTTGGTCCGAGGAACCTTTCGTCTCGCGCCCTCTCCCCAAGCTCGACATCCCTGCTGCAACACCCCAGGTGCCGGTGCCGGAGGGTTTCGCCCAAAATCCGGCGCCTCTTCCTGCCCAAGCCAATGCGCCGATTCGCATCCGATCGCGCTTCGAAGAAACGCCTCCGCAACCCGATTCCCCCGCGACACCACCCCCCAAACCGGCGGAAACCGCCGCTCGCCGCCCAATGCCCGGAGGGTTCGGGACTCCGCGTCCCTCGACGGAATCGATCGAACGCCAGGAAAAATACGTCAAGAAGCGGGAAGACGCCGAGTTGCTCCTCGATCTGCAGGTCGGCCGGCCGGCGTTACTCGAGTTCACGAAAACTCCCTTCCGAGTGCAACTGGCAGATCCCGACATCGCGGACTACATCGACATCACGGAGACGGAATTCTCCATCACGGGCAACGTCGAAGGCACGACGGTCCTCACCTTCTGGTTTCAGTCCGGCGACCAGCCTGGGGAGGTCGAAACGCTCCGCTATCTCGTCCGCGTCTTCCCTGATCCGGAAGCCAATCGCCGGCTCGAAGCCCGGATGGAAGCCCTTGAGCATGAAATCAATCGGGCCTTCCCCAACAGCGCCGTGCGTTTGACTTACGTCTGCAATCAGGTCGTCATCCGCGGCCAGGCGAAGGATGTGGAAGAAGCCACGCAGATCGTTCGGATCGTCAGCGCCAACATCCCCGGCGCCGGAGCCGCCAACGCCGCTCCGTTCGATCCCAATCTCTTGCGCGATGGTCAGCTCCCTTACGGAACGGCCCAGGCCGCGGCGGGTACCGCGATCGCTACGTCTTTGAATCCCCTCTCGAACGTGACGCCCAGCGACCTGGTCGATGCCGGGGGTCTGGAAGGGCTGCTCACCGGTCAGACGAACACCGGGGTGAACGCGGCCCGGATCAACGCCAACGTCATCAACCTGCTCGAGATCGCCGGCGTTCATCAGGTGATGCTCAAAGTCACGGTCGCCGAAGTCAATCGCAGCGCCGCGCGGGCGATCGGCGCCGATCTGTCGATCGGCGATGGAGACCCTGCGGGATTTTTCTCGTTGCTGCCGCTGGCGAATCTGGGTGTGCCGGGCGCCGGAGGCACGTTCCTGGTCAACGAAGGAGACTTTCAGCTGGCGCTCAACGCGCTGAAGACGCTGAACATGGCCCGGTCTCTGGCGGAGCCGAACCTGATCGCCCTCAACGGTCAGCAGGCACAATTTCAGGTCGGCGGAAATTTCCCGGTTCCGGTCGTCACCGGGGCGACCGCCACCGGACTGCAGGGAGTGCAGTTCGTCCCCTTCGGCGTCCAACTGCAGTTTCTCCCCTTTGTGACCGACCACGATCGCATTCGCCTGCGGCTGCAGGCCACGGTGAGCACACGCGACGAATCGATTGGCACGAACGTGGGGGCCGGAGCCGGCGGCGGCGGCGGGACGGCAGTCGCCGGTCTGAACACAAGAAACTTCAACACCACCGTCGAACTGCGCGACGGACAGACGCTGGCGATCGGGGGGCTGGTTCAGACGAATTTCGGGGGGACCTCCAACCGCGTCCCCTTCGCGGGGGATGTCCCATTCCTGGGGCGGCTCTTCTCTTCCGACAGTAATTCGTATGACGAGCAGGAGCTCGTCGTGCTGGTGACCCCATATCTCGTCTCGCCCGTCGAGAAGGGGGTGCAGCTTCCGCTTCCAGGGTCCGACATGTTTGAACCGAGCGACTTCGAGTTCTACGTCCGGGGCAACATGACCGGTTGCCACGCCGAAGACTATCGCAGTCCTGCACGCACCGACATTCACAAGATGAAAGCCTTCTACAAATGCGAGCAGCAGGTGATCATCGGCCAGCCGGGCCATTCGCTCCGCGGCTGGTGATCCGCCGCCAGGAATTGACAATGTCCGTTCGACTCCACTGTTCCCCCCGCCTGCCGATCTGGACCCGCGCCGCAGCGCTGGTCGTGTCGGGGGGACTTTGTCTGGGATGCCGCACCGGCGGGTCGTCGGCGATCGTGCCGACGTCGGGCGATATTGCCTATGAATCCGCGTCGGTCGATCCCGCGAGCTACGCTGAGTGCCCCGACCCCGCCGAGTGCAAGCGGGCCTGCGACTTTCCCAAAGAGGCCATTCCCGATGTCCCCGGAACCTACGTCGGTCAATGGAACGCGGCCATGATCGCCGGCGCCGCCGCACAGGAGTTCTGGATCAGCGAACACGAATGGTACGACAACGGCACACAACTCGGACCGGAGGGGCGCCAACATGTTCGCCGACTGGCGGAGGCGCTGGCCGATCCTCAAATTCAGGTCATCGTCGAAGCGGCCGACGTCGCCATCAACTATGACGAAGAGTACGCCGCTGCTCTGGTCGCCAACGCGGAACTGAATGAACAACGGCGATTGAAGGTGGTCGGGGAACTCTCCGCCGTCGGTGTCGCCGACGCCGATCAGCGGGTCGTCGTTCAGCCGATCGAACGCGTCGGAGTCCACGGCGTCGAAGCCCCGCGCATTTACAATCTGGGACACTGGGGGGGCATGGGTGCACAAGTGCGCGGGGGTGGGGGCGGATTGGGGGGGGTCGGTGGTGGCGCTGGTGGATT
>JANRLN010000326.1:0-2172 GCA_033762515.1 Planctomycetaceae bacterium | reverse complement strand
GTAGTCGTTGACCTTCGCAAGTTGATTGGTGACCACGCCGAGTGTCTGCGTGCGCGCGGCATACTTGACGATCTCGGCGCCGTACTCTTTCAGCCAGCCGACGGCCTGCTCGAACGCGTGGCCCAGAACCGTGCCGGCCGCTGCGCCCTTTACCATCGAAGCGGTCAGCCCGTCGATTCCGGCAGACGCCCCGCGCGCGCTTTTGGCTGCCGCCGCTTCCATGCTCGATAGGCTGGAATTGACGCTCTTGATGGACGCATTGGCCCTGTTCGTGTCGATTTCGACGACGAGTTCGAGCTTGTTGTCGGCCATGAGCGATGAGATGAACTGCTAGGATGTCGATGGATGAAGCTCCCCAACGGCGAGAGTGCGATTGTTGAGTTGGAGAAGTTGCAAGCCTACTGTCTCAACGCTCATCATCCCCGGGGTCGCCACAAAGCACGTGTGTTTGCGGCCGTTGGGATACTCGGAGAACACGCGGAGCTATTGCAGAAGGCACTTCTCGAAGCTGCACAGACTGGCGATGCCGAAGTGGGTGCCCCAAGTCCGTATGGATCCCGATTCGCGGTTGATTTTGATTTTCTGCATGAGGGGAGAACCGTCCGCATTCGCAGTGCCTGGATTATTCGCAGCGACGAGGACTTGCCAAGGTTGACCACATGTTATGTACTGTAGAGAGGAAAGCGCCATGAGCCAGCTTCAGATTCATTCCGTGGTTGCCGTGACGTCAGACATGCCTGATCATGGGCTAGTCCGCGGTCAGGTCGGTACGATCGTCGAGGTCTGGGCCCCGGACGTGTACGAAGTTGAGTTCAGCGACGATCAGGGCGAGACATACGCCATGGTCGCGCTTCGGGCTGAACAGCTCATGCAGCTGCATCACGAGCCTGTTCATGAAGCCGCCTAAGTTGATGAAGATTGAAAAGGCCCTGATCAATTCCTACCCGTTCACGATTCGCCCTCTTGCGGAAGAGGACGGTGGTGGTTTCGCGATCGAGTATCCGGATCTGCCGGGCTGCATCTCCGATGGTCACACTCCAGAAGAAGCTTTCGCGAATGGCTGCGACGCGGTCAAATCCTTCCTGCTCAGTTGCGTCGAACATGGCGAAGCTTTTCCTGGAAAGGGATAAGGCTCTTCTGTTACTGGCTCCTGGACTGCATCTTTTCGAGATCATGCCTCCCCCACTCCTCGTCGAGAATCAGGATTGTGCTGAACTCGTCCGCCCCGATCTCTTGGAGGCCGATTCGCACGCCCAGCTTCAGCGCTGCCCTAAGGTCTACAGCTCGCCGGATTAGCAGTCCAGAGTCAGAGGTCTGAGTGGCATCCAGTTTGTCCAGCGGGCAATGGTCGCACCTCCCGCTTTCATCCGGGGCATCGGGGCAGAGGCCTGGATCGCAGAGTTCCTCGCGGCGGAGTGCCCAGCGGATCAGAAACCGCAGGGAGGGCTGCTCCGGCCACTCCCCGGGCGTCAGTTTGGGTCGCCGGTCTCCTGGAAGATGGCATCGAGGGCGTCGATCGCGGCTTTGACGGCGACGGCCTGGTGGATGATCGGAACATCGCCAGCGTAGCCCTCCGACGACTGGATCAGCTTCTTGAACAGCGTCGCTGCCGGTGCGAGGTTGATCACCAACTCCTGGCGGTTATAAGGCAGGTCGAGCACTCGTGCGAAGCCGCGGCGGTATTCGAAAACGTCCTTCGCCGAAGGCATCCGCAACTCATGGGTCACCGTGCCGCCCAGTACTCGGAGCGTCACGCGGAACCCGTCGCCGATCGATGCGACGTCATCGACCTCCCCCTGGCTGAGTTGTTCGATAACGCGGCTGGCCTCGAACGGATCGACGACCGGCCCCTCGTCTTCGCCGACTCGGATCTTGGCGAGCAGCGCGCCGTCGATGTCCTGGGAATCCGGGATGGTCGTTTCCGAAACGCCCCGTCCGAGTTGCTTCACGATCACCTTGCGCTTCCGTTGGCGGTCGATCCACTCCTCGTCGGTTGGGAACCGCACCCGGATCGTCTTCACGCCATCCGGAGTCCGCAGATTCACCGTCACCGGGCGGCTCGCGTCAAATACAGCAGTCTTAGTTTCCATAGAGCGTGGTCCTTACTGGCAGATTCCGTCCACGCCGCACTTCGCAACGGCGGAGACGATTCCATTGGTTGCGTCCCACATC
>JANRLN010000325.1:0-9042 GCA_033762515.1 Planctomycetaceae bacterium | reverse complement strand
ATTCTGTCGAGTTTGCCGACTGCACCGCTGCAGGCGGATTCCCCAACGGCTGCCGAGCGGCCGATTCAGTCCCGAGTCCATTATCTGGTGGGATCGGCTTCCTGCGCCGCCAGCAATTGCCACGGGGGAACCTCGGCCCCGGATTCGGGACCGCTGTACGCCGCGCATCGAATCTGGCTGAAAGAGGACCGGCACGCCCAGGCCTACGACGTGTTGTTCGATGTGCGGTCGGAACGCATGATTGCGCAACTGGGGGCCGGCTGGTCTGCGGCTCACCGGGAGCAGCGTTGCCTGGCCTGTCATTCCCATGCCAGCAGCGCGGCAGAGCAGCACACGGCGACGTTTCAGGTCGCCGACGGCGTCAGTTGCGAGGCCTGTCATGGACCGGCGCTGGCCTGGATTCGCGACCACAGTCGCCGCGACTTCTGGGAGCGATTGCAACCGCACGAGAAAGAGGCCTTGGGCTTTCGCGACATGGGCGATTTCACCAAGCGTGCCGAGCAATGCGTCCAATGCCACGTGGGCGCCGCCGATCGCGAAGTCAACCACGACATGATCGCCGCCGGCCACCCGCGTCTGGCCTTCGAGCTGGCGGGGTACTCGGCGATGTACAAGAAGCACTGGCGATTGGAAAACGATCACCGACGCGCCGGCGGGTTGCCTGACAGTGGGCAGTCAGATCTCGACGCCGAGCTCTGGATCACGGGGCAATTGGTGGCCGCGAAACAGACAGTGCAGCTCACACAGGTCCGCGCGGAGCGAGCAGCGGCGGACAAGGGACAAGGCAAACAACCTTGGCCGGAGTTTACGGAATACAGTTGTTTTTCGTGCCATCATGAATTGCGCGCTGAGGGAGGTCGGCAGTACGGGAATTTCGCTCGCAAGCTCGGTCCCCCCCCTCCCAAAACTAACTTCTGGGATCTTGACCCGCCGGGAAGCTACGCCTGGCAAAGCTGGTCGCTGGCGAACGCTCCCGAATTCGAAGGGATCAATCCGAATTGGAGGAAGGAACTCATAAGGCTCCGGTCTCAAATTCGAAACCCATCCCCTGATCCGGAGTCGATCATCAAACTGTGCAAGCAAGTCAATTCCTTGGACACGATTCTGCGCGGTGACATGGGAAAATTGGATGCGGTATCGCTGTTGAAACTGCTGGACTGGGCGACCGCCAGCGAGTACCGATACGAGAGGAATTGGGAAGCGGCGGCTCAAACCTACCTTGCCATGTGCTCGATCACCGCCGCACTCTTCGATTTGCGGGGGGCCAATCTTGCGGAGCGCGAACCCGTCCGAGCGCGACTGCGCGAGATCCGTACGCTTCTGGCGTTCGAGGAAGGATTTGACAGTCCTTCAGATCTGGATTCCGCGAAGATCAATAAGCTCGGCAAGGCTGTCCGCGCGGTCCGGCAAGAATTCATGCCTGAGAAGCAGCCGGCAGACTCGTCAGGGTCAAATTGAATCCGTTAGGATGCCGTTTTCTGTGCATTCAGTCGGAATTCCCAGTCTGACGGCTGAAAGACAAGCGTAATGAGGGGCGCCAAGATGCTGAAACGCGGAATGCGGTTGGGCTTTGCTGTTGTCGCCGGTTGGGTCTTGAGCTCCCTTTCCGCTGGAGCGATCGCGGCAGAAACGTTTCCGCACTGGTTTCCGAGGTCGAATGGCGTCTCACGAACCGCGGTGACTTATACGAAATGCGGAGACTGCCATCGTCAGCCCCCCGAAGTCGAAATTTCCCCGAAGGCAAAGCCCGACATCCGTGCCGCGCTCTTGCGGGGGATTCGGACTTCAAATTGGGTGACGCGCACCGAAGAGACGATCTGGCTCGATCATGATCGGCACGTTCAGGCGTTCGCCGTGTTGGGAAACTCTCAATCGCAGCACATGGCGAAATTGCTTGGAATCGACGACGCAACGAGGGACCGCCGGTGCCTGGCGTGTCATAGTTCGAAGCCGGTTTGGGAGCCGGGCGTCGAAGTTGAACCCAACTCGCCGTTTCTCCTGACGACCGCGGAGGCGACACGGTTCAGTTTCCTGGTCGGCGTCGATTGCGAAGGCTGTCACGGACCGTCAGAGAAGCCAAAGGGGAGCGCGATTCCCGACTGGATTTCCGAGCATACGAGCACTCCCGATCCGAATCTTGATGATCCGGCGGAGGCCGCCAAGTTCTGGCGATTCTATTCTCCGCAAACCAAGCTTGAACACGGCTATGTCGACGTGCGATCCCCTTACGTCCAAACGCAGATGTGCCTGTCGTGCCACATGGGCGATGTCACGATGGGGCGCATCGTCACTCACGAGATGTTTGCAGCCGGACATCCTCCGCTCCCAGCCTTCGAAGTGGCCACGTTTCGTCATCAGATGCCGCCGCACTGGCAGCCATTGAGCAAGAAGCCGCCTGCAGTCGTCGCGCAGTTCAACAAACTGTCCGCCGCACCGTACAACCCCGGGACAAGCACCGACACTCGGCTCATGCTCTTGGGCGCCTTGGCCAGCGTGCGACAGTACCTGATCCTCTTATCGGATCTTTCGCAGCCAGAGGCGGAATTCCCCGGCCCCGATCGCGCGTTGCGGCCCCCTGGACCAGAGTTGGCGGCCTTCGACTGCACGGCTTGTCATCATGACTTGCGTGACAAATCTTGGCGTCAAACGCGACAACTGAAGATTCCGGGCCGGCCTTTGCCGCGTCTGTGGACATCTGAACTGGCCATCGTCGCACTGGAAATCCATAAGGAGGGGGCGGAAAGCCTGCGGCAAGAGCTGGCTGCCCTGCGGGATGCGCTCTACGCACAGCCGTTTGGCGACAGTGCACGGCTGAAGGAGATTGCCGGGTCCGCGGTTCCGAAATTGGATCAGTGGGCGCAGGCACTCGAGAAGCGAACCTGGGATTCGGCCGATTCACTGGCCGTCGTTCGACACATTGCGGAGTTGGGAAAAGGACCATTGTTGGACTACGAAACCGCCCGCTCCTATTACTGGTTGGCGGCTCTCGCGTTGCATGAATCAAAGTTGGAAGCGGCTCCGGCTCAAGCGGCGCTCAGCAAGGTCGGTTCGCAGTTCTTGACCAATTTGCATTCATCCAGCATCAGCAACTCCGGAGAAGGATTGCTGGAAGCCGTGGAGAACAACCGGCTGCCTCTGCTGCCGAAACTGACGCCCGGCAGCGTCAAGACGGGAGACCAAGCCATCGAGTTGCTGCAAGTTGATCTTCAGCGGGTCTTCGACCCGATTGCAGCCTATGATCCGTATGTCGTCCAGGAAGGGTTCAGCCAACTTCTGATCGCCATCCCTGCGGAATAGCGGGAGTCTGAGTCTCCGCTGACTCGAATTGTCGCGATCTTGCGTCGGCGACGCCTCAGTGTGCGGATGCCGCCGTTTGGCGGGTCGTCCCTTCCAGTCGGCTCTTTGCCAGCGCGATATCGTGGGGGCCGGCGAGAGTCCCCCAATGGCGGCGCCCCGCGCCCTCGCGTATACTAGACCTTTCAAGCGGCGAACCGGGCGGCGTGGTGCGTGTCATTCCGGACCAAGCGGCGAAAATTTGTCGTGGTTCGTCATCGACTTCGTGCCATTACGCCACGACCGCGACCGAGAAATTTGTTCATGCAACCCGTTCAAGACGTGAATGTTCGGGACACCGTCCCGCTGATCTCGCCCCGGTACCTGAAGCTCGAAGAGGAGTTGGGCGACGAGGCCATTCGGACCGTCGTCGATTCCCGCGAGACGGTCAAACGCATCCTCACCGGCGACGATGATCGCGTGATCGTCGTCGTCGGCCCATGTTCGATTCACGATCACACCGCCGCCCTTGAATACGCCCGCAGGCTCAAAGCCCTCGCCGACGAAGTCGCCGACAAGCTCTTCCTCGTCATGCGGGTCTACTTCGAGAAGCCCCGCACCACCGTCGGCTGGAAGGGGCTGATCAACGATCCCCACCTCAACGACACCTTCGACATCGCCACCGGACTCCGCATCGCCCGCCGGATGCTCCTCGAAGTCGTCTCGATGAAGCTCCCCACGGCGACCGAACTCCTGGAGCCGATCACCCCCCAGTACATCGCCGACCTGATCAGCATCGCCGCCATCGGCGCCCGCACCACCGAATCCCCCACTCATCGGCAGATGTCGAGCGGGCTCTCGATGCCCGTCGGCTTCAAGAACGGCACCGACGGCAGCCTCCAGGTCGCCATCGACGCCATGCACGCCGCACGCCACCCCCACAGTTTCCTGGGCATCGACAACGACGGCAAAACCTGCATCGTGAACACCAAGGGCAACCCCTGGGGATTCCTCGTCGTCCGCGGCGGCCGCACTGGTCCGAATTACGACGCCGCCAGCCTGGCCGAGGCGGCCGACCTGCTGAAGAAATCGAAACTCTCTCCCCGGTTGATGGTCGACTGCAGCCACGCCAATTCGAACAAAGACTACACCAAGCAGCACATCGCCTGGCACGACTGCTTCCGTCAGCGGGCCGAGGGGAACCGCAACATCATCGGTCTGATGCTCGAGAGCAACCTGCTCCCCGGCAACCAGCCGCTCCCGCAGGATCCCTCGCAACTCCAGTTCGGCATCTCGATCACCGACGGCTGCATCGGCTGGGAGGAAACCGAACGCCTCATTCGCGACGCCCACGCGCAGCTCGGCGGGAAGCCCGCAGACGCCTGATCCCCGTTCAGAGCGGTCCGGCGGCGGACGCATCCCGACGTCGACTCTTCGAAGCTCGCTCTCGCACCAGGGGGGACGATCTCCCCCCGGTCGAGAGGTCGCCTCCGGCGTCGCGACGCTCCCGGAACTCGTGTTGGACAGCGATGTCTCCGGCTCGCCGCGTAGCTGCTCGTTGGCCGCCGCCGGCTGGAACAAACACAGCCCCAGCACCAACAGCACCACTCTCAAGGGTCGCAGGGCGCCGTTGAGGGCACGCGCCACCTCGTCGGCGATGCTGTGGGTCCACGCCGGCTCACACACCAGCCTCATGAACTCCGCCTCCTGTTCCTCGGTGTACTCGAAAAACTGGGGCGCCGGCGCCTTCGCGGTGCGGCCGGACTGACCGTCGGCGGACGCCCCCGCCAGGAACTCCTGCCGGGCGTCGGCGGGCTGCTGATCCAGCCAGACGCGGTATTTGTCGACGACTTCGGCCTTGCGACCGAACCGGCGATCCAGCGTGTTCCACGAGCGCTCCGACAACCGCGCGAACTCGCTGCTGGTTGGGAAATGTCCCAAATGCTTTGCAGCGCGATGGAATTCGCCCCAGAGTTCGTCATCGGAATAGACCGGTCGCGACGCCACCCGCGGCGGCAGACCGGCGGCTCGCCGCAGGGTGGTCCAGTTGCCCCAGCGGTCGTAGACCTTGTGCCGCGAGATGCCGGTCTCGGCGCGGAACCGGAAAAGCGTGATGTCCGGGCCTTGCTCCGAGGCCAGGCGGCGAAGTTCGTCGAGCAATTCGGTTTTGGTAGTCATGGGAGGCTCGTTGAGGGTTGAGGGCTAAGAGCTAAGGGCTGAGGGCTGAGGGCTGAGGGACGGGAGAGACGGGAGAGACGGGAGAGACGGCACGGCGGCCAACTGTCTGGCTCTCGACTCTCGACTCTCGGCCTGATTCATGTCCTTTCACCTAGAGCGAA
This sequence comes from Planctomycetaceae bacterium, assembly GCA_033762515.1. GTDB lineage: Bacteria > Planctomycetota > Planctomycetia > Planctomycetales > Planctomycetaceae > DSVQ01. The sequence continues at coordinate 3,430 of JANRLN010000325.1, read as the reverse complement.
AATGTTGCGCGAATTTTTGACGAAGGGTTGAGCGTCACTGCGGGCCGCGAGCGTGAGCGACCGGAGTCTCCGGTTGAGGGCTAAGGGCTGAGGGCTGAGGGCTGAGGGACAGGAGAAGCGGCACGGCGGCCAACCGTCTGGCTCTCGACTCTCGACTCTCGACTCTCCGCTCTTGGCCCTTGGCTCTCGGCTCTCGGCTCTCGGCTCTCCGCTCTCCGCTCTCCGCTCTCCGCTCTCCGCTCTCCGCTCTCCGCTCTCCCCCTGGGCACGATGCTTTGAGTGGATGGCATGGCGTCTTAGCCCCCCGTCAATGACGGGGGGAGCGAGCTGCGCGTCGCGAGGGGCGATGGCGGGGTTGGTGTTGCTTGGCGTGGATTGTGGCATGGCTGCGGCGAACCGGGTATATGGGTGAGAACGTCGATCGCATGATCGGCGTCTCCTCCTTTTTGCGTCAGGCGTCGTCATGCCCGAATCGATAACGATTTTGCACGTTTCCGATATGCAGTTCGGCAAAAACCATCGCTTTCAGGCCGACACGACTCTTGGTGACAACCCGTTCGATACGCTGCTCAAGCGGATGTGCATGGATCTCGATCAGCTTCGGGACAGCCACCGGTTGCGGCCGGATTTGATCATTTGCACGGGAGACCTCGCGGAATGGGGATTGCCTGAGGAGTTCCGCCAAGCGTTCGACTTTCTCGATAGACTGGCCCGTCATCTCGAATTGTCGAGAGATCGGGTCGTCGTGATCCCCGGCAATCACGACATCAATCGGGATGAATGCGAAGCCTACTTTCTGCAATGCAAACCGCGACGACAGTCGCCGCAAGCGCCATGGTTTCCCAAATGGAACTTCTATGCAGAGGCTTTCACGCGATTTTATAGCGGGGTTCCGGGAGTCGCCTTTACTCCGGACGTGCCTTATTCGCTCTTCCCAATCCGCGCCCTTTCTGTCGTCGTCGCGGGATTGAATTCCACAATGCGCGAGGGACACGAGGGCGCGGTGACGGCATTGAATCCCCCGGGGCACTATGGCTGGTGCGGGGAACCCCAACTGCGGTGGTTTGATGAGCAACTCGGTCAACCAGATTTTCGCGGATGGCTCAAAATCGGCGCGGTCCACCACAACTTCGAAAGAGGTTGCCTGAGCGACGAAGAGAATTTGAAAGACGCCGACGATCTGAAGCGAATCTTAGGTCGGACGCTGCATCTGTTGCTCCACGGTCACACGCACCAGGCGAGCACCGGTTGGCTGCCGAACCGCATGCCCGTCTATGCGACCGGATCGGCCGCGCTTCTCGAGCAGCAGCGGCCGGACCATATACCCAACCAATACCAACTGCTGCAGATCACGCGTACGGAGGTGACGCGTGCGACTCGGGCTTACTACCCCGACAGACGCTGTTGGGGGGCCGATCCGCGCGGCTCGCACGATGCGAACCAATGGATCACCGTCGACCCAGGCATTAACTCTCCCGAGGTCGACGCCTGCTTCCCAATCTCCGCGCGTGGGTTCAACGAACACGACAGGACGGTCGAGGCGGTCCCTCGGGAGACGCATCGAGGTCAGGAGCGAGATTTTCTCGACCAGGTCGCCGAAGCCGCGCGCATCCGATTTCCCGAAAGCGCCGTGGAACTCGTGCGCAATGTCCAGCGGGAATTGTGGTATCTGCGGGTGTCGTGCGTCGAAAGCGGCATCGTGCGCCAGTTTCCAGTGGGGACCCATTCCACGGGCTGCCCGGCAGACTACCTGCAGCGCTATTGCGACGAGGTCGTCGCCCAGTACCGCGCCAACGATCCCGGCCTGCAGCCGGAATTCGTCTATGGCGGCCGCGACGCCGCCCCGGAAGAGTCCCGCATTGTTGCTCAGCGCCTGCGCCTCCGTCTGTGCAGCTTCATCGAGTTCCAGGGACTCATCGACCTGCGGACCTATGTCGATCAGCAATCGAAGCGCCTCGCGGCCGACCCCATCTATCCGCCGGCGCTGTACGTCCCGCAACGACTGCACTACGAGATCGGCCTGGACCGGCATGCCAGCGACGACGCCCTGCGCGACGTCGCCCAATGGCTGAGTTCCACAGAGTCGTGTTTCACCCTCATTCTGGGGGAATTCGGCACCGGCAAGACCTTTCTGCTGAACCAGTTGGCACGGCGGCTGGGGGAGCTTCCCGGCATCAACCCGGTCCTCATCGAGCTCCGCGCGCTCGATAAGGCGAACGAGATCGACCAGCTCCTGGCCCAGCATTTCGCGCTGAAGCAGTTCCGCATCATCGACCTCGACAAGCTGCGGTACATGATCCGCGAAGGGCGGATCGTGCTGCTGTTCGATGGCTTCGACGAACTGGCGCTGCGTGTGGGCTTCGCGCGCGCGGCGGACCATCTCGACACCTTGATCCAAGCCGCGGACAAGAATGCGCGGATGGTGGTCACCAGTCGCACCAGCCACTTCGAGAACGACAAGCAGGTGCGCAACAAGCTGGGAGACCACGTGAAGCGGATCGGCGCGGGCCTGCGCTATTGCCGTTTGCAGAAGTTCGACGAAGGGCAGGTGCGGCAGTACCTGAAGAACCGTTTCCCCCAGGCTGACGAGGCCGAAGTCTGGTTCGACCTGATCAAGAATGTGCGCGACCTGCTGGGACTCTCCGAGATCCCGCGGATGCTGTCGTTCATCGTCGCCCTCGACCGCAAGAAACTGGAAGAGGCCCGCGCCGGCGGCGGTTCGGTGGCCGCAGCGGACCTGTATCGCATGCTGATCGTCGAGCACTGGCTGGAGCACGAATACCGGCGGGTGAACATGCGGGGCGCCGCCGAAGGCTTGAGCCGGAAGCAGCTTCTGGGGGCCGTGCGTCATATGGCTCTCAAGCTGTGGGAGAAGACCGACCGGTGGATCTCCCTGTCGGAACTGGCGGCGGAGACGGAATGTCTCCTGAAGCAGGTGGCCCCGGAGAAGCTCGCTTACCAGGAGGCGACGTCGCATGAAATCGCCTCGGGGACGCTGCTGGTTCGGGACGACGACGGCCGTTTCACGTTCGTGCATCAGTCAATCATGGAATGGCTGGTGGCGGACGCCGCGGCCGAGGACCTGCGCGCGAGTCGTGAACCGACGGTTCTCGGAACGGCGGAGATCTCGCGACTGATGGCCGATTTTCTGGTGACGCTGGGTGGGGAATTGACAGGCGACTGGGCGGCAAACACTCCTCGCATCAGGAACGAGAACGTCACCGGCGTTCAACTTAAGAATGCAATCACGATCTCGGTCCGCCAGGGGCGCGATTTGCAGATCTCGAATGCGAAAGGTCAACTGGTTCTGAGGGGAACCGAACAGCGAGGCGAGGATCTCTCGGGACTCGATCTGCGTGAGGCGGACCTGAGTCGCTGCGATCTGCGGGAGGCGGTCTTCGGCTGGGGACAGGACTTGTCGGGCGCCAAG
>JANRLN010000324.1:0-8436 GCA_033762515.1 Planctomycetaceae bacterium | reverse complement strand
GTGGCTGTGGCTCGCAGGGAACCGCCACTCGGATACACTCTGTGCGGGATAGTGCTCCCGCGGCTCAGCGCTGTGGCTCGCAGGGAACCGCCACTCGGATACACTCGGTTGTCGCGGGCGCGTGGTCGACCATGAGCTGTGGCTCGCAGGGAACCGCCACTCGGATACACTGCTGCCGTGGCAGCGCGACGATCTGTTCTGCTGTGGCTCGCAGGGAACCGCCACTCGGATACACTTAACGGTTACATGTGGGTTCGAATCCCACCGCTGTGGCTCGCAGGGAACCGCCACTCGGATACACTAGTGGCGTTCCTCGATCGCGTCCGGATCGCGCTGTGGCTCGCAGGGAACCGCCACTCGGATACACTTCCTGCGATCGAGCCTGGTGCTCGATGGGGCTGTGGCTCGCAGGGAACCGCCACTCGGATACACTTTTCGACGTCGGTGACGTAGGCCTGGACGTGCTGTGGCTCGCAGGGAACCGCCACTCGGATACACTTCGAACGCATGTTCGAGCGGCTTGCTGATCGCTGTGGCTCGCAGGGAACCGCCACTCGGATACACTGTACGAGCGCGAAGACGAGTTTCGTTCCAAGCTGTGGCTCGCAGGGAACCGCCACTCGGATACACTGGAAGGAGTGCGATCAACCCCGCGGCCCACGCTGTGGCTCGCAGGGAACCGCCACTCGGATACACTTCTGGTTCTACGGGAGTAAGATGCGTCGCGCTGTGGCTCGCAGGGAACCGCCACTCGGATACACTGCCTCTGCCCGAACCACAGACTGACCAACGCCTTCCGGAGCAAGTGTCGCTAAAAAAGGAGCAATTGCGGGGGTACTTTCTCGGCGTTGACTTGGGTTTTTCCGTGAAACGACTGCATTTTCCCAAACTGGCGGTCAGTGATCGACAGAAAACGCACGTACCCTTTCGGCGGTAACTGACGTTTCAGTTGCCCCCGAAACGTATTGGCAATGTCTTCGCTCGCGCAGAAACGAGCGTAGACCGAGTATTGGAGTTTGGTAAAACCGCTGTCGAGCAGCAGGTTGCGGAAACGCGTGTATTCGCGACGTTCACGTTTGGTCTTCACCGGCAGATCGAACATCGCCACCACCCACATCGCCTGATATCCCGAAAAGGTCAATTCATGCCGGGGCATTCACAAAGCCCTCTGGGAGTTCCAGCGATTGTCCCTCGCCAGTGACGATGTTGGCCAGCGAGGCCGCGGAACGGCTGAGCGCGTCGAACAAGGTCCGCTGCACACCACCGCAGAGCAGGGGTTGCGTTAAAGCCCCTAACAGCTTGCCGCGCGTCAATTGATCGAGCACCGGCACGAAGTCGGCGGCCTCCACCAACTGCACGACGGCCCGATCGACGATCGGTCGGTACGGTTCCATCAAGTCGTCGGCGAGGCAGAAACTGTTGTAGCGGTTGTGATGATGCACGCCCAGCGATGGGTGCAGGCCGGCGGCGACGATGGCACGCGCCGTCGCCGCCCGCAGCACGGAATATCCATAATTCAGCAGACGATTGTGGTCTTCGGCCTGTCGGTCGCGGCGAAAGTCCTGTCCGAACAACCGCTGCCAGTAGCGCCGCGCGGCTCGGGCCTCGACATTTGCCGGGTCGCCCGAGCGGACCAGAGGCAGCAAGGCCGGCAAGCCGCCGTCGTCCCCCTTGGCTTCTTCAAGCAGCAGACCCTGCATCGTGATCTTCGCTTGAATGATCTGTTTCCAGGTTTGTTTCTTCCGTGTTAACGCGAGGTCAAGCTGTTTGCGGAAGCGGTCGCACTGAATAGAGTGGGCATCGAGTGGCAGCATCAGCCCCACGGGGAAGCGCGCCTGATCGCAGGTGACGAAGGCACCGCCGACGGAGACCAACTCGGTCAACACCGCCTGCGTGTAGGAGACCTGCGGATGGGCGACAACCAACACCGCCAGGTCGTCGAGGGGCACGCGGGCGGAAGAGTCGCCGGATTCGATGACGAGTTGCCGACGTTCGACCCTCAGCCGGGCGGGTGCCTCGGCGATTTCGATGATGCGGTTCCGCATGGGGGGAGCCTATCAGTGAGCGATTGCTCAACCTCCGATGTCAACCATCGGCCCCATCCAATGGGCAATTTTCATCTTGTGCGAGGATCCAGGCCCAATGCAAGCAAAAATATATTGGTTTTGTCAATTCGTTAAGTTTTCGCAAGCACTCATTCCTTCAAGAACGATGTCACCAATAGGGCTAATTTGGACAGGATGCGCCCTGCGCTTTCTCAGGTTGTCGACGGTCCTAATGCGAGTCCATTCGGTTCTTTGCGTCTTCTCGATATTCGCTCTGTTGTGCTCACAGAGCTGAATTTCGTTTGCCGAGAGACTTTGCACGCGGTACAGCTCATCGGTCCCGTTGGGGCCTTCCATGAGCAGCATGTCGTTCTTCATCAGGGCGAATTTGAATCGGCGTTTGCCTCCCTGTTCGTCGGGGATGAGCACCTTCTCCCCTTCGTTTCGGCGGTTGGCTGAGAAGCGTTCGTGGGCGGTCAGCCGGTCGATGATCTCATGCACCCACCTGGTTTCCTTGCCATCCTTGTCGAGAACGGCGTAGACCATGCTGGCGAAATTGGAGTCTTTGCCCGACGCGACGTAGCGCTGCCGCGGCCCATGGCCGATGGAGCGGGGCTTCGCATCGACGCGCATGCGCACGCGGTGAATCGGGATTGGCGCGCCGTTCTTATTGGGAAGACAGGGATGCTTGTCGACATCGGCGAAGACCTTTGAGGGGAGTCCACCGCCGAGTTCCTTGAATTTGTCCTGGACGAGTTTACGGATTGCGGGATCAGCGATCTGATCCCCCTCGATCTCCTTGGCGCTCAGCTTCGTCAATTCCTTGCGGATGCGGAACTGCGTCTGGCCGTTCTCCGTGTGCGGCTTGCTGTAGATCGATTCCGCATGTAATGGCCCGGCTAGCGTACGGGTGGCGCGGTGCGAGACGTGCATCCGCTGGATCACGTCGCGGATCTGCGATTGGAAGCCGCCGGTCCATGGTTCCTGGATGCCGGAGAGAAATGCCCCTTCGCGGTCGGACCTGTTCTCATGCTGCTGGGCGACTCGCGAAAGCTCCTGCACGAGTGACGCGTCGGACACCGCTGTAATGATGGCGTCGATAGCGTGATGCCGATGGTCGTCGCGGGTCTTTTCGTCGGTCCCGCTCAAGATTGCGTTGAGTCCCCAGGCCTTGCGCAGGAGCGCCGTCAATCCGCCGGTGATGGTGGCGACCCGCATTCGCTGTTCGGAGTCGACACGACCGCCGTAGAGGGTCGCCAGATAATTGGCCGACTGGCGGGAGTTGTAGCGGGTATCGTTGAGATCCCGCGTCACGAAGTCTTCGGGGACCGCGGTCATCTTGAAGCGTTCGAGCTTCTTGAAACGGCTGAAATCGGGAAACCTCTGGACCCGAGCAATGATCTCGTCCAGCCGTGCTCCCGAAAAGGCCTGAGCCGGTAATCGGTTGCCTTTGTCGTGGTTGCACGTACGACAGGCAAGCGTCTTATTGAGCTGGGAATTGTCGAGAAATCGGCGGGGTAGGATGTGCTCAATATCGAATTGGGGATGCGAGCCGATGAGAGATCCCGCGTCGATTCCGCGCCCGCAGTAGGTGCATTCCCAGTTGCACTCGTCGGCAAGCAGCCACTTGTCGATATCGTTGCGACTCACCTTGTGAGCTTGTCCGGAGGCAAGTAGCGCGGCAACCGCGTTTTCTCGACGTTTGCGGTTTTCCTGGTTCTGCTGCCAGATGCGGCGACGCTTGTCGCGCGAGTTTTTGAGGTCCCGAGCCAGTTCGATGCGAATGACGGTCGGCACGCCATGCTTGCGGACAAGCGAGTTGACAACCTTGCGGACTTCGGTCAGCGCCCGCAGTACGGCGGGGTTGCGGATTTCCTTGTCCCAATCGCGGACGGGCGGCAATTGGTCGAAGACCTTGCCGGTCTGAAAGCTTTCCGGATACTCCCGCTTACGAGCTTCCGCGTAGGTCGTTCCGTCATGCATGGCGGCGACCAGCTTGGATAACACGCGACGGCAATGGCTGGCATACCCTTCCTCAAGGTGCGTGTTGACCAGTTGCTCGGCCTGTTCCTCGTTCAGTTGCCAGTCCCGCATCGCACGACGCTTGAGCGCATAATCCTTTCGGAAATGGACCACTTCCCGCACGATCTGTTCGCGGTCTTCCATCGGCATTTTCAGCCAGCGGTCGCCGAAGATGAGAGTCAATTTTTGATTCGTGCGATGGCCGGGGAGCGCGTCTTCCCATTCCTCGATGGTGAATTTTGCCCCCTTTGGCAGATTGGCGGTCTTGCGCGCCTGTGTCAGCTTCATAGAGCTGGCGGTTTGCAAAGCGTCGACAACTCGTTGACGTTCTTCGGGCTCAATCGACCGTTCGGTGCCATCCACCAGGCGAACCACCAGATGATTGACAGCTTGCAGGATGCGGAATTCCTGGAAGATCGGCAGAGCTTCCAAGCAGCGACGATAGCGTTTATCGATAGAGCAATGCCCGATGAGATGTCGCTGCGATTTTAGTGGGCGTTGGAAGAAAATTGCCCTTTCGATCTCCTTCCAGTCGGCGTCGGTGAGGTGTGGGAATGCCTGTCGCTGACGATCGTGGATCGCTGCAAATTCTTCTTTGTACATCTGCCGAGCGGTGTAACGCCGACGGATGCGACCGGTCATCGGATCGCGTTGACCGTCTTCCCGTTTGCAGTTAGCAAAAACATTGACGTCCTGAGCGAAGAACTGGCCGAGCGTTTTTTCGCCAGCCGCTTCATCAATCAGCTTAATGCCGGTGGCAACGCTGCCATCACTGTCTTCATGGCTGCGGCTCTTGCGATTGCTCAGGAATCCACGACGCTGGGCCAGGTGATAAAGTGCCCGGCCGAGTTCATGCGGCTCCAGCGACTTCTCTACACCCGCGGCCCGTAAGAGGTATGGCAGCTTCTGGTGTCCGAGCGTATCGCCCGGTGTCAGCCATTTCTCCGCCAGTTGCTGATCGATGCCCCCGAGAACGGCATTCCGATTCATTGAGCGATTATCGTCGGAAGCCGGTAACAGATCCAGCTTTTGCAGCAGGCTGAACAAGCGGCGTTTGCGTTGCTGGCGTCGCCATTGTTGACGCCGGGGCTGGCGGGCGTCCCGGCGTTTTGCGCCGCGGGAGCTGTCCCGCCCCTGTTCGACATCTCCTTCCACGCCGGCTTCAAAGATGCGGACGCCGGCGTCGATCAAACTGACCGGACGCCACTTTTCAGCGGTCAATTTGGCTTCCACCATCGCCCAGCCCAGCGATGAGACGCCGAGATCGATGCCTAGGATGTAGCGATTGGATTTGGACATACGTTTGGCCCGCTGTCTTTTGACAGAATGTGCTGAAGAAGATCAGGAATCAGGGTAAGCCGACTTGCGACCGAACGCAATTTCCGTACACTGAGAATCAGTGTATCTGAGTGGTGGTTCCTTCCTGTCACAGTAAGGTTCTAACACGCACGGTTAAATCCGTCGGACGGGTCTTTGTACCCGTCCATTTTTTTTTCAGAACTGCGAGACTCCGGCCATTCCTCATACCTGCGGATCGGTGCTGTTGCTGTTACAAGCCGGCACCAACGATGCTCCACAATCTAGGCGGCCTTCCGCTCAAACGACTTGACCAGCCCGCCCACGTACGACCGCACAATGACCTGATCGCGGGCCAAGGTCGGCACCTCCTGCGGCAGCTCCCGGATCGGCGGCAGGTGGTCACGGACCATATGCGAACGCCGCGTATTGTAGTAGGTCACCCATTCCGACACGATGTGATCCAGGTGCCGTTGGCCGAACAGGATGAACTTGGCGAGGCATTCCCGCTTGATGCTCTGGATGAATCGTTCGCAGCGGCCGTTCAAGTTCGGGGAGGCGACCGGCAAAGCGTTGGTCCGAATGTTCTCCGCCTTGAGGGTCGCGACGAAATCCCTGGTGAATTTCGTATCGCGGTCGTGCATCACGATCGACGGTTTCTCGGCACGGGTGGCCGTCTGCTCGATGAAGGCCTGCGTCTGTTCGACGACCCACCGGGAATTCGGGTGTCGCGTCGATGACGACACGATGACCTCGCGCGATTCCATGCACAGAAACACGAGCAGATAAAGTTCCTGGATGCCGCGCGCCGTGACGGACTTCACGGAGAAAAAGTCAGCGGCCCACAGCGTGTTCTTGTGGCGTTCCAGGAAATTGCTCCACTTATCCGACGTGCGATCGGGCGCGGGTTCGATCCCCGCTTCCTTAAGGATGTTCCGCACCGTCTGGCGGCTGATTTGCTTGATCCCCAGCTTGCGCAGCTCCCCCACGATGCGGGTGTAGCCGAAGCCCGTGGTTCGTGCGATTTCGATGACCAGGTCGCGAACTTCGCGCGGCTTTCGCTGTCCCCCCTTGGGATTCGCGGCTTTCTTGCCCGACTGCGCTTCCCGTACCCAGCGGTAGAACGTACTCGGCGACACAATCGTGATCAGCTCCTCGACCGCCCGGCCGAGAGCATTTCCAAACTCCAGCAACCGCCGCCGCTCTTCTGGCCGCGTGTGAATCTCCCCCTTGACGCGGTCCCGGAGGATCTTGTTCTCTTCCTTGAGGAATTGGACATACTTGGCGAGTTCCCGGTCTGTACCGGATGCGATCAGCGCCAGCAGGGGGTGGAAAATCTTGGCTATCGGTGTATTTTCAGAACAGGCTAATCTGCAAGGGGTTTCACATTCGTTGTACCGCGCTTTGTACGGGAAAAATGAGGCTCGGCGGACAGGGTTTCGCCACCGGCGAACAAAGACTTCCAGCCGACCGGCAAACCCGCCCCAAAGGCCGGATTCGAAGCGACGGAGAGCACTGAAACCCGGCTCGCTTCCCCCCACAAACACGCAAAAGCCACATCCGGTCGAAGCCAGGTCAAAGCGTGATCAAAACAAAAGCCCCTGAAAATCAGGGGCTTTCGCGAGCATCAGGAACGCGTAAGGAAAGCAAACTTAGACTACGGAACCGAAGGGCCGGTGGCAGGCGTCGCCGTCATCGGCGAAGACATTACGCCGCCTTAGCGAAACAGGCGAGCAAGGAAGCCTTTTCGGGCGGGGCGTTTTGGTGTGGCGTGCTTTTCCACCGCCTTCGCCGGTTTGACCACGGGAGCGTCCGTCGGTTTCTCCGGCTCCGCCAGCGCCAGTTGCTTCTGCACGGTGGCCATCAACACGTTGCCCTCGTGGATGCGGTCGTTCAGGCTGTGGATGATTTCCACCTGACTGGCGATCTGTTGGTCTTTGACCTTCAGTTGCTCACCGGCCGATTGCAACTGGTCCCGCAATAATGCGACCACCTCGCCGAGGGGGCCGAACTCCGTGCCAGAACTGGTCTTCGACCGCGTCCGCTCGCCGTATTCCCGCTTCAACAGCTCCGCGCTGATCTGCCACGTGAACTGCTCCCCCGCGGCCTTCATCCGCTGCACGTCCATGACCGCTGGCAGCAGTTGGTCGCGGTCGGGATGTTGGTCAGCGGCAACGATCGCCCGAATGAAGCGTCGGAGCGTGGTCACGGACACCCCCGTGACTGTGGTCGCCTCGCGGATGGGGTAAAATTCTGGCATTGGACGATGGGAGAGTAGCAGCCGGTGCAGAATTGGCAAGAGCAGTGGCCTAGGTCAGGAGTCGGGTCACAGATCACGGTTGAATTTCACGTCTTGCCGCATGTTCCGCCGTTTGCTCTGCTGTCACTGTCTCGTGGCGATCAGGACATCGTCGAAAGAGGAATCAGATTGCGATGCTTCTTACAACAGCGTAACGTCAACGTCACTGATTTTGACCTTGTGGGGAATGTGCAGTGATTCGCTGGATGGCTACTGTTGACGGATTCAAGGACCGAATATCCACCGGGCTGGTTTCCCCGCGCGGCTCGGCGATCACGGTGGTCCTGTTATTGGCGACGCAGGCCGGACTATTGGCGTACTCCGCTACCCGGCACAGTCCGACATTTTTAGAGCCGGCGTTTCTGGCCAGCGGCGTCAGCCATTGGCAGTTCGGGCGGTTTGAACTGTATCGGGTGAATCCGCCGCTGGTGCGAATGGTTGCGGCGCTGCCAGTGCTCGCCGTCGGTTGCGAGACTGATTGGAGCCGCTTCTATGACGGGCCAGGGTCGAGAGCCGAATTTCCGATTGGCGAGGACTTTATCAAGGCCAATGGTCCACGCTCGATCCCGCTATTCTTCTACGCTCGCTGGGCCTGTATCCCCTTCGCCCTCATCGGCGGTTACTTCGCGTATCGCTGGTCGAAAGATTTGTATGGGCCTGCCGCGGGGCTCTTCTCCCTGTGGCTGTGGACGTTCGAGCCGAATCTCTTGGCCCACGCGGAACTCATCACCCCCGACTCGGCCTGCACGTCGTTCGGCATCGCTGCGGGATATT
>JANRLN010000323.1:0-5510 GCA_033762515.1 Planctomycetaceae bacterium | reverse complement strand
CCGCCACAGCAATCTCTCCAGCAGCTCCATTGGCCACAGGAACGGTCACCGTCCCCAACCCGTCCACGATCCGGCAATCCCGATAAGACGGTTGATCCATCGGGCCCGTGGGTTTCGTATAAACCTCAATTTGCCGCTGGACGCAGTTTACGATCCAGTATTGAGGAACGCTCGATCGCGCATACAGAGACTGTTTGTGCCGACGATCTTCGCTGAGCGTCGAATCGGAGACCTCAATGACAAGAGGCGCCTCGGAAGCGAGCGGATGTCGTTTTCGAAAGTCGCTGGACTGCCCGCTCACAACCGCCAAATCGGGTTCCGGGCAACTCTCGTCGCATAACAGCGGAAGCTGCACACGGAGAGCGAAGCCCCGCGGCAAACTCGCCCGAAGCAGTTCATCCAAAATCATGATCACTGCGCTGGCCAGTGCTCCGTGGGTCATGCGCTCCACCACCCAGCCTTCCCATAGCTCCACCCGAGCCGTGCCGAAAAATCCGGCGTCCACCAGTTGAAGATATTCCTCGAGCAGAAAACGACGCACCGGAAACGGCGGCACCTGGCCAGGCTCGCGGGCCTGTGATGGGATTGGCGATTGACGCGAGGGAAGTTCCAAGGTCGACATGCGAAGTTCGTTCTTGCGCTAACCTGGGATCCGGAGGCCCGGTATCCCAGCACGCCGGAGTCGTTCCGAGCCACTTGAGCCGTTGCCACGCTTCTCTCCGATGATACCTTGCGGTCCACCTCCACAGGAGGCTATAGAGCACCTTCGCCCGCACTTTTCCCCCCGAGCGTTGAAGGTCCTCTCTTGATCACCCGCATCACCGGCACGCTGGCGCGACTGGGCGATTCCGAAGCCTGGATCAATGTCGGCCCGTTCGAGTACGAGGTCTTCGTCCCCGAGTTCGCCCGTCGGCATCTGCAACCTCTCGTCGGCCAGGAGGTGACGCTGCGGACGCTGGAGTACATCGAAGGGAACCCGCAGCAGGGACGCCTCACGCCGCGGATGATCGGCTTCCTCAACGACGTGGAACTCGAGTTCTTCGAGATGATCTGCTCGGTCGACGGCATGGGGGTCAAAAAGACACTGCGGTCGATGGTCCGCCCGGTGCGCGACATTGCCGACGCCATCGAACAGCAAAACGTGAAGGAACTGAGCCTGCTGCCGGGGATCGGCCCGGCGATCGCGGAACGGATCGTCGCCAAGCTGCGGCGCAAGATGGCGAAGTTCGCCTTGATGGTGGCTCGGGAACTCCCCGCCGAACTGGCCGGAGACCGCACGATCCTGACCGACGCTTTCAACGCCCTCGTCAGCCTGGGCTACAACGCCGCCGAAGCGCGCGAGAAACTCGACGCCGTCTGCCAGGGGAAGACCAAGTTCAAGACGGTCGAGGACATCATCCTGGCAATCTATCAACACGACCGGGGTTAAGGGTTTTTGTAGCTGAATTCGCAAGAATTCAGCGGGCAACGCGTGACTTCCAAGGTCTCAGTGCGATGCCACTACCTCGCGCCACCACGCTCCAGCGAGTTCTGACGTTCACGGCATGCGTGCTGATGGGCAAAGTGCTCGTCGAGATTCTGCTGAACTATCGCCACTATTGGCCACCCAATTTTGATGCCGATTTCCTGTTGGGACGGGAGCGTTATTTCTGGAACGGCTATCACTGGGCGTTCTACGCGCACATTGCCATCGGTCCGTGTGCGCTCATTCAGGGAACTCTCCTCGTCAGCACTCAGTTTCGTCGACGCTTTCCCCGATCGCACCGGGCGTTGGGCCGAATACAGGCGGTCAGCGTCTTGCTGATCCTGGTGCCGAGTGGTCTCTGGATGGCCTGGTATGCAGCGAGCGGCGCTGCTGCCGGTGTTGGATTCGCATTCCTGGCTCTGGCCACAGGTATGAGTACGGCCCTGGGCTGGCGCGCGGCCGTGCGACGTCGATTTGACATCCATCGCCGCTGGATGTGGCGGTGTCACCTGCTGCTGTGTTCGACGATCATCCTGAGGTTGACCGCGGGATTGGGAACCCTACTGGGTCTCAACGCCGAATGGTTCGATGTGCAGACGGCGTGGACCAGTTGGCTGGTGCCGCTGTTGTTGTTCGAGGGGCTGGAATGGACCCGGCGACGAACAGTCAACTGCACAGTTTCACGGATCGCTTCTCCTCAGTATTCCCCGACCGTCTCGCCGCCGGTCGCCGAATAGAGCGCCTGCAGCGTCTCGGGCGGCGTATTTTGCGAGAGAAAACGAGCGGCTCCATCTCCCAACAGCACATGCCGTCCGCCGGTGTGGGATTCCTTCGCGTCCGGCCCAAAGTTCTGGAGGATCTGCTCGTCAGCATCCCGCGGAGACATCCAATGGACCGCCTGGTCCTGACGCACTTCGATGACGAGGATCGTGTTTGTCGAGCCGTCGGTGATTTCGGCAAGCTTTCGAGATTGGGACGGCCGCAGGCAACTATCTGCAGTGACGACCGCCAGGTAGGTCGTCTGGGATCGTTCCCCGGTGGTACTCGGACAGGCATAGCACGTCATGATCGCAGCCTGTGCTTCCGAATTTGCGGGATCATCCCAAGCCTTCGACAGGTCAATCTTTCGATACAGCGGCTCCTGATCGACGTAGGGCAACAGCAGAGTTCGCCAACTGTGCAGTGACCCGCCATTGGCATCGACCGTGTAAGCCGGGGGAAAAACGCCGTAGGTATCGTGGTAGTTATGCAGCGCCAGCCCGATCTGCTTCAGGTAGTTTTTGCATTGAGAGCGGCGGGCTGCTTCTCGCGATCTCCGCGTGGCAGGCACCAGCATGGCCGCGATGACACCCAGAATGACGAGCACGACCAGTGCTTCGATCAAAGTGTAACCGTCTCGGCGACTTCTCCGCACGAGAAGTCTTGGATTGGATTGGTAAGAAGATTGATGGATTATCATCGGGCTGCTCTCCTGCACGCACGCGGCGATTCTCGAATCAAGCACATCACTCCGCTCGGCGACTCGAAAGCCATTCATTCACAATGCAGCGCCGACGATCAGCGCACAAGAGGAAACCGTGGCGCCAGCACACCAAAGTGGCCGTCACGCTCCGCGTGACGAGCGGGCGGTTCAGCACCTGACCATCCGCAAGCCCGCCGAATTCGAAGCACGACCCGGCCGCCGCGCTCGGCTCATCACGCGGAGCGTGATGGCGACTTTACGTGGTGCGAGCGCCGGCAGTCGCTGTCAGCCCACCGTCACTGCGAGCGCTTGATCCAGCGGCAGCCCCTGCGGCGGAGTCGCGGCGGTCATGCGTTCCGCCGCCTGCCACCAGGCCGTAGCCGCTTCGCGGGTCCAGCGGCCGGCGTCGCGGCACCCAAGCAAAGCGCGGCGGAGCTCGGCGGCCGATTGGTAGCGCTGGTCAGGCTGCTTCGACAGGCACCGCATCACGATGGCTTCGAGATCGGCAGGCACCGTGGGGTTCACGCGTGACGGAGGTTCCGGCGGCTGGTGCGCGTGGGCGAGGATGACCTTGATCACGTTTTCCCCCGTGAAGGGGGCCCGTCCCGCCAGCAGGAACCAGGCAACCGCACCCAGCGAATAGATGTCGCTCCGCTCATCGAGTTGATCGCCGAGCGCCTGTTCCGGCGAAAGGAAGAGCGGCGAACCGGCGACCACACCCACCTGGGTCAACTGCACGTCCTCGGCAGTCTCGGCTCGATTCGTCCGCACAAGACCGAAGTCCAGGAGTTTGGCGACGTCGTATTGCCCTCCCTGATGAGCCGCGATGATATTCGCCGGTTTGATGTCGCGATGGACCAGTCCCAGGCCGTGGGCTTCGCTGAGGGCGTCGCAGGTCTGTTCGAGCAACGAGATGACCCGCTCGGCCGGCAGGGGGCCATACTGCGTCACCAACTGGTCGAGCGTCTTCCCCGGCAGGTACTCCATCACGTAGTAGAACGTCCCGTCTGCGGCGCGGCCGTAGTCGAAAATTTCAACGGTGTTCCAATGGGTCAGCCGGGCTGTTGAACGGACTTCGCGTTCGAACCGGGCGAGGAGGTGCGGGTCGCCGGCCTTTTCGGGACGAATGAGCTTGAGTGCACAGGGCCGCTTGAGCAGCAGATGTTCGGCGAGATAGACCTCGCCCATGCCGCCGACTCCGAGGAGTTCTCTGAGCCGGTACTGTCCCAACCGCTGCATCTCGTGGACTTCAACCCGCATGGCGTGCATGCGATCGGCTCCCCACACGGCGATGGCTGCTGCGAGGGTGGCGACCATCGCGATCTCCAGGACCGGCGTATGCAGCCGCGAGGCCTGACTGATCACGTGCGCGACAGCAGGCGATGTCCACAGCGCGAGCACGGTGATCACAAGGGGCGCGACAGCCATGGGAGCGATCAATCGCAACGCCCGTTGCCAGGAGTTCGGAATGTAGAGCGCGTAGGTGAAGATCAGCAGGAGCCAGGGAACAATGACGGGGGCGAGCAGCCCTTGCTGCGCCATGCGGTCGAGCTGAACATAGTTCAGGACGCAGAAAAACACCGCTGATAAGCCGAAGACCATCGATTCCGCCTGCCGCAGATGCTTTAACAAACGCGGACAGCATTGATACAGCCGGATCCCGACCAGACCGGTGACCAGCGTGACGCCGACGTGCAGCGCGAGCAGACTCCAGTCGAGGATCGTGTGGAACTGGCCGATGAAGAGCAGGCTGCGAATCAAAAAGGCGAGGAAACCGCAGCAAAGGAGGAGCGACGCCATCTTCAACCGGATGGCGAGCAGGTCGTAGGCTTCGTCGCTGAACTCCGGTCGACTCCCCGCCACCAGATCGACTGCGGGCGCCTGCGTACGCGGGTCGAGGCTCGGCGCGAGATTCGTGTCTTGCGTTCCGGGATCGGGCGTCGGCACGGCGGATGAAAAAGTCGCGGCCATCGGCGATTTGGCTCTGTCGTGTGAACTGGGAGACATTCCGCCCATGGAGCCGGACGAATCGAAGATTGGCCCGCCCAGACGGAGTCGCCTCTGCTAAATTGCCATCGGGTTCTTGCAAGGGAACCCCTGCGTGTTCCCTTCATCGTAGACGGTGACAGAGAAAGGGCAACTGCAGGAACCGGGGAGCTGAGTTGACCGGCTTCCGTGGAACTGAGTGTGGTCGCTTCTGGCGTGCGTTACCGGGAATCGCGGCGGCGCTCTACAATCAACAAAATCGAGACTGCGACGCTGAAACTTCCGGATACCCGTTGATGCCCAATTCCACTGGTGCGAACTACAGTTCAATCGAAGAGGCCGTCGCGGCTTTGCAGGCTGGTCGGCTGATCATTGTGGTCGACGCGGAAGACCGCGAAAACGAGGGGGATTTCGTCGCTGCCGCCGAGTCGATGACCGCCGAAACCGTCAACTTCATGCTCCGTCACGGGGCCGGAGTTCTGTGCACCCCGCTGCTGGAGGAAACCGCTCAACGGCTCGGCTTGACCCCGATCGTCGACGCCGAGCGGAACACCGCCCCGCACGCGACGGCCTTTCTGACCCCGGTGGACTATCGGG
>JANRLN010000322.1:0-3243 GCA_033762515.1 Planctomycetaceae bacterium | reverse complement strand
GTTTTTCCGGAGACTCAGCGCCTGCGAGATGGCGGCGCCACACTCGCTCGACGCGGCGAACCAGCGCCGCCTTGGGCTCCGCTCCCGAAATCCCCCGTCATCCGTCATGGACCGGCGTACCCGGAGCTCTTGACCGGCCCGACGGCGCCGGGACATGGTCTGAACTTCAGGCGATATAAAGTGTGGAACGAGCCGTGCGCAACAGGGGCCGCGACACGTGGACAGCGTTTTTCTCTCTCCCGCAGAACTGGAGCTCGATGCCGCCTGCGGGAATCGATCTCGACAGACCTCCACTCCGTCACGCGACCGGCGGCCGTCCCGCGACTCCACCCACGGTGCCCGGGCATCGCGTGAAGCGCGGCGTGGGCCGCACCAGTCGTTCCAAGAGCCTCTAACACAACCGGTTGTGTGGTCTCTGAAACGCTGAGTGCTTCGAGAACACAGGTCGCATCAGAGGTTGCGTGAGAATCTCTAAGGTGCGCCGTGCAGTCGCATGAGTCGAGCTGCCCGGCCGAACCCGCTGGGTCGTACCGACATCGGGGCGGCCATCGGCCCGACCCGCAAGTGCCCGTCGCCGGTCTCGTCGCCGACCAAGTCCGACTGTGCCGCCGCCCCCTCGTCGTGATGCATCTCCCCTGCGGCGGCGAGCGCCCGGCGCCAGGCGCGGCGAGCACTCCACGAATTCACGGCAGGTTCCCCGTCGGACGAGTTGTTCACAAAACGGTGGTCCGCGGCGCTGTTGTCCGTGACGCCGTCGTCGGTGACCGTCTTGTTCGTGACGCTGTTGTCCGGGTTGAGCGCGTCTGCGGGAGGCGATTGACCCTCCGTCGCGTCTTGCGAACGATCGAATGTCGTCATCGCATCCAAGGGGGCCGTCCTCCTCAATGAGCGCGGCCGCAAGAGCATGGAATCCGAGTCTCCGACGATCTTGCCCTCGTGGACGTCGACATCCTGCAGCAACCGCGTCTGAGACTCTCCGGCCTCCCGCAACAGGAAGCGATAGTTTCCGTTGGGCAGATCGGCGACCACGCCATCAATGTCGTCCAGGACGCTCTCGGACAAGACGACCGTTTCGATCAGTTCTCCGTCCGGTCCGAGAACTTCCAGAATCACCACGCGCTCGTCGGCCAGCAGTTCTTCGGCCCGTGCTGCAATAACGTCGAGCGTGTTCTGCTGGGCGGGAGGCTGCGGCGCCGCCAGCAGCGAGGCGTCCGGGGAGGAGGGCTGAGGGAAGTCGAGGATCTGAACTTCGGGAGTGACGTCGAAGACGAAGCTGGCCAAGCCTTCGCCGGGCGTCTTGAACACCCCCGTGTAGATGGTTTGATTGAGCACGCCGACGTCGTTGGCGCCGAGGACGTCCCCGCCGGCCGCGAAGCGGATATTGGGTACGTACTGGCCGTTGTCGATCAGCACGGTGCCGGCCACGCCCGACCCCGCCAGCCCCGTGGTGAAACTGGGGTTGAGCACGGTGACCTTCAGGGGGATGTCCGCCGCGGGATTGCCCGGATCCGGGGGAGCCGTGTAGGTATGCGTGAAGGTCAGCGTCAGTTCGCCGGGATCGGTGACGACGAACGTCTCGATCGTGCCGTCTCCCCAGTCGATGACGATCACCGTTCCGACTTCGAGCGGCTCCTGAACGGTCATGGTGATCGTGCCGATGCCCAGCGCGTTGATCTGGGGCGTGATCACATCGATCAGCACTGGGTCGACCTGTGTTCCGGTCACGACTCCCGTGCTGGAGCGGATAACGACGTCCTCGCCGAGGAGCACATCACCGCCGGCGGAGCCGAGAATCTCTCCCCCATTCACGACGGAGATGTCGTCGCCGCCCCCGTTGCCGCTGTCGTTAATGATCAGGTTGTTGCCGGCCGTCAAGAAGACGTCGCCATTGCCGTTCGCGGCGGCAATGACCGCGTTCACGGTGAGGTGGTCGTCTCCGCCGCCGTTGGCGTTCGCAGTCAGGTCGACGTCGCCGCCGGTGGAATTCCGGACCGCGCCGTTCACGGTGATGCCGCCGTTGTTGACGATGTCGAGCACGTGGGCCGTCGATCCGGCGTTGGCGACTCCAATCACGTCGCCGACCTGTCCGATGGTCAACAGGCCTCCCGTGTTGTTGTTGATCTGGATCGCGCCGGAGGCCGTATTGTTCGCCGCCAGGAGCGAGACGGCGGTTTCCAGCGTGTTCGCTGCGCCGATGCCGGTGCGGGTCTGCATGACGAGGGCGTTCGCGGCGATGTCGGCACCGCCGGCGTCGCCGCCGTCCACGATTCCCGCCGACGTGGACGTCAGCGACACCGTGCTCGCAGTGACCATGCGGCCGACCGTGATGTTTTCATCCGCGCGGGCGGTGATGTTGCCGTTGCCCGCGTCAATCACCGCGCCGTTGGCCATAAAGATCTGCCCCCCGAGGCCGTTCACGTTCGCGTCGGCGTCGGCGATGACGGTCACGTTGCCCGACTGTGACACAATCTGAGAAGTCGCCCCCATCATGACGTCGTTGGCCGCGCTGATGACCACATTCCCCGACGTGGTCTGCACCTTCGACTCGATCGTCATCGTCGACGCCGCCGCCGCGGCGCTGAGCGTGACTGTGCCGCTGGTCGCCGTGAGACCCAATTGACCGCCGACGAGGAGCAGGTTGCCGACGGAATTCACCGTAACGTCGCCGGCGCCGGTCTGAGTGAGTTCGTGAATCCGCAGATTATCGACTTCGTCAAGTTGCACGTTGCCGGCGGACGCATTGCGGAGCACCAGGGTGTCGATCTGGGACTCGATGGCGGCGTCGCCGCCGTTGCCGACGGATGAGCCGACTCCCGTTGCGGCTTCGATCGTGACAATCGCGCCGGCGGAGTTGGCGAGGATGTCGACGCCCCCCGAGTCGCCGCCGTCGACGATCCCGCCCCCGGTGCTTCGCAGCAGCACGGCCGAGGCTGTGCCGTTGGTGGTGGCGAACTGGCCCACCGTGATGTCGCCGCCGGCTTCCAGACGGATTGTTCCGGCGGCGGTGTTCACGATGCTTTGATCGGCCATGGTCCAGGCGCCCCCCACCTGCGCGGCGAAGTCTCCACCGCTGGTGCTGATGGACGCCGCCGCGGCCATCGTGACGCCGCCGCCAATCTGCATGCCGACGCTGCCGCCGCGCGAGTTGACGGTCGCGTGCAGTTCGAGATGCGACGCCGACCCGGTCGTCCGCACCGTGATGTCTCCCCCCTGGGTCTGGATGCCCGGTCCGCCGGGCTGGAC
>JANRLN010000321.1:0-1792 GCA_033762515.1 Planctomycetaceae bacterium | reverse complement strand
CTGGTCACACTGTTGTGGTTGGGGGCGTATCAGCTCATCTATCTCGATCGCGTTCCTCCGTTCGCCGCAATTCATGAGACCGTCGAGGTCGCCAAGGCCATCGGACAAGCCCGTTGGACCGGGTTCGCCAACGGCGTCTTGCGCTCCGTGAGCCGCGTGGTGCGCGGGGATTGCGGCGACGCTCCCGCAGCCAATGCCATTCCCATCGGAAATGGCCGCTATCGGCTGCTGCACGAGGCTGTGCTGCCCGATCCGGCAACCGATTTCGCCAACTACGTTTCCTGGGCCTTCAGTCTCCCAGAATGGCTGGTGCAGCGCTGGACCGCGCGCTTTGAACGCCAACAGATGCTGCAAATCGCGGAAGGGGTCAACGCCTCACCGCAGGTCTATGTGCGCGTCAATCGCCGGCGCACGACCACGGAGGAACTGCAGGAGTTATGGACCGCTGCCGGCGTTCACTGCGAACGGGTCGAGCGTGTTGATGCTCTGCGACTCTTCGAATCGGGGCCGATCGAAGAACTCCCCGGCTACGCCGAAGGACTGTTTTCGCCGCAAGACCTCACGGCGATGCAGGCCGGGGTGACGCTGTCTCCCGGACCAGATGATCGGGTGTGGGACGTCTGTGCGGCTCCGGGGACCAAAGCCTGCCATCTCGCTGAGTTGCGGGACGATCACGGTGTCATCCTTGCGACCGATGTGCATCCCGATCGCCTGTCGCTGGTGACCGTCGGAGCCGCGCGACTGGGCCTGACGTCGATCTGTGCGATCCCCATCCGCGATGATTTGCTCGACCTGCCGCGGGGGCCGTTTGACGCGATTCTCGTCGACGCCCCATGCTCGAACACCGGCGTACTGCATCGGCGACCGGAAGCACGCTGGCGATTGCGTGCCGAAGACTGCACGGAGCTGGCGGAGATCCAGACGCGGCTGTTGCGGGCGGCGGTGGAACGGCTAGCGCCTGGGGGCCGCGTGCTCTATTCCACGTGCAGCATTGAGCCGGAAGAGAATGCAGCCGTGGTCGCGTCGGTCCGTAACGATTTCCCGACGCTCAAACTGGCTTCCGAGCGAATTTTCTTTCCCTGCCCCGCTGGAGACGGCGGATATCAGGCGCTGCTGCAGACGTGAGTGATCGACGTCTGTCGCCTGCAGCCGCCCATGGTTCGGATCGCTACATCAGCCAGGTTTCTGCGGTCGATTGCAGCCGCGCGGGCTTCCGGCAACAATTCTCGAACTGCATCAACGCATGCTGATTGATTGGCCCCATCGAGATTCGACGGAGTTCTCCATGTCTTGCAGTCTCTGGTTTGTCCGTGCCGGACTTCTGGCAGCGCTGGTCACTTCGCCTCTCCGCGCGGATGAGGCTCCCAAGACGTGGTCGCAAGTTCCCGAAGTGGCCCCGTCGATCGCCGTGGGCGAGCCCGCTCCCGCACCGGACGTCGCGCCCGAAAAAGTGCATGCCCTGTTCGACCAAGGTGAGAAGCCGAAGTGGATCTGGGGACCCGAGCAAGACTCGGCCTATTTCGTGACCAAGGCGCTCCCCGACGGAGCCAAGTCCGCATGGCTCAAGGCGACCTGCGACAACAAACTCACCGTGTGGATTAACGAGCAGAAGGTTTACGAGAACGACAACTGGCAGCGGGCCGATCTGGTCGACATCACGGCGGCACTCAAGGCGGAAGGGAACGTCCTGCGCGCCAAAATTGAGAACGCCGGGGGCATCTCTGCGTTCGTCGCCAAGGTGGTGCTGCAACCCGCGTCGGGCGAAGTGCAGACCGTGATCTCCGATGACTCC
>JANRLN010000320.1:0-15551 GCA_033762515.1 Planctomycetaceae bacterium | reverse complement strand
GCGAGTACCGCTCCTCAGCCCCTACGACTGTGCACCGTCCGTCGATCTCTTCCTTATTTTCAGCGAGTTCAGACATGTTCAGGCCGCGTCGTCAGCGGGGATTCACTCTCATCGAACTGCTAGTGGTGATTGCCATTATCGCCGTGCTGATCGCGCTGCTGCTTCCCGCCGTGCAGCAGGCACGGGAAGCCGCACGCCGAACCCAGTGCAAGAACAACCTGAAACAACTGGGGCTGGCGCTGCACAACTACCACGACACGCACACGGTGTTTCCGTATGGGCACTCCATTGAAGGCGCCACACGGGCACGCGACTGCTGGTTTATGCGGATCCTTTCCTACGTTGACCAGAGCAACCTCTACAGTGCTTATGAGGTCGCGAATGTGAACTATGTGTTCTACAACCCCGCGTCCATTCAAGGAGTGGTGGTTCCGAGTTTCATGTGCCCGACGGACCCCAGTTCCCCCGGATTCGGTGGGAACGGAACCACAATCGGCTTCCAGGGGAACTATGTGGTTTGCGCTGGGACCGGCGCGAATCCGACGGCCACGCCGCCGGATCGCAACATCGCCAGTGTGAACGACCCGGGCGGACTCTTCGGCTACAACTCCAAGTTCGGTCTGCGCAGTTGCCGGGATGGTTCCTCCAACGTGCTGCTGGCCAGTGAGTCGATCATTCGAGGCAATGGAGTTGCAGCGTGGGGTGACGCCGGAGGCTACTGGGGCGGGGCTCCGCATGGATCTTTCGGTTTCTCGACGTTCGAGCCGCCCAACACCACAGTTCCCGACCGCGTTTACACCTGCAAGTCGTCGACCTGGCCGAGGTCGCCCTGCGAATCGGGCAATACGCTGGGACTGGCGGGACGGTGGAATTTTGCACGCAGCCTGCACGACGGCGGGGTGCAAGTTGTCATGGCCGACGGCGCGGTGCGCTTCGTCAGCCAGAACATCGATCGCGTGACGTGGCAGCGGTTGGGCACCCGCGCGGATGGCCAGACCACTGGGGAATTCTGATCGGTTCTGGACGTCAATGACGAGTTGGAAAACCTTCGATCTCAGGAGTGGTTTCGCGTGCGCAAGTTCGTCGACGTCGCGTGTTGCACGGCGGTCTGTCTGTGGTGTCTCTCAATCGTCGGCTGCGGCTCAGCGGCATCAGGTCCCAAACTGGTTCCGGTCCAGGGGTCGGTGCAGTTCGATGGAGCGCCGGTCCCTGATGGTCGGATCGTTTTCCGCAAGACGGATGGCGACGGCCGTGCATTTTCGGGTCTGATCAAGGATGGCGCCTACAAGCTGGAAGCGGAGCCCGGACGAATGGCCGTGGTCATCACAGCCTCGCGGCCGATTCCCGGAAAATTTGACAATTCCAACGGAACTCCCGAGCCAGTCGGCGAGATGTATATCCCGCCGCAGTACAACGATGCGACGTCGCTCGTCGCGGAAGTGGCCGAGAGCGGCAAGAACGACTTCCCGTTTGAGCTCTCGAGCCAGAAGAAGCCCTGACGCTTCGGGGAGCGGCGCGCCATCGAAATGCCCTCTACGAGGGCCCCGGTGCGGTCGAACGTCGATTGAAACTTTCCGAAAATGCGAAAGGCAATGTAACCGCAGCGGCGGTTCCATTGCCTTTCTGTCATCGAAGCGGAGTTCTGAGGACGTCCGACTTTAAAATCCGAAGAACATGAACTGGTCATCTGCGTTCCCGGTCCCCTGACCAGCGATCAGGTTTCCGATGGAGACGGCCATGAAACTGCCGCGATAGCCGCTGGTGCTCAATCCGCGAGCGCGAACGATCGACGCGAAGCCGAGGTTCAGTTGCACATAAGCTCCGGCGCCCACTTCCAGATTCTCGGCCAGCAGGTTGAAGGTCCCGGCACTGATGAATCCCGCCGGGGCAACCCCGCTGAAATTGAGGACCGACCCGAAAGTCCCGCTCTCCGTCGAGTTCGTCGTGATCAGGTATTGCTGACCCGCAACATCGGCACGCGCCTGATCGGCAAGTCCGAAATACGCACCGATTGCCACCACCGCTGCTGCCAATTGCATTCTGCCGAACATGAACCGTCTCCTGTTGCGCCCGAGTTCCGGGCCTTGGCCCCTGGTTCCAGAGTTGTGACATGCATCGACATGCCGTACTGGATGGGTGCGATATTGGGCGGTTTAATCCGCATGTGCAACGTGTGGGGACTGGTGTCATCCGAAGGTTATTGAAGTTTTCTCACGGGATTGAGAGTGCCAATGAGTAGTTGCACTACAGCCATGCTCCAAGCGGCGGAGTTGTAGGGCCGTCGTCTGTGGACTACCCGAAGGGAGCAGAGTGTTTATCCCTGTCTCAGGGGCGATGCCGAAAATCGCGCTTCGGCGGGGATGTGCTGGGAGTGACGTGTCGAACACGATTGCCGCGCAGCCCGACTTTTGTTCTCGATTCAGCGAACGTGGGCATAGTACCGAGCCAGTCGGGCGGGGGAGACTCCCCAGCGAAACAGGAACAACAGCGCCCAATTGCGGAGCGTCTGGCGAACAACTCCTCGATGCCGCCAGCGGCGTGCAGAAACGGTCAGCGGGCACCCAAGAATCACAAAACGTCCGCGACCGCGCAGATTGCGCAGGAAATCAACGTCCTCCATGATCGGCCAATCGGGAAAGCCGCCGACCACGCGGAACATATCGCGGCGCACAAAGAGTCCCTGATCGCCATATGCCATTTGAAACCAGAGGACCCGCTGCAGGTTCCCCCATTCGAGCCAGCGGTAGACGGCGCCGTCGGCGGCGATGCGTTGTGTGAAGCAGCCTGCGACGAACCCGGCATCGTCGGCCAGAACATGCCGCATCAACCTTCCGCTACGCGGGCTCGGGCGACAATCCGCGTGCAGGAAGAACAGCACGTCCCCGCTCGCCGCTGCTGCGCCGCAGTTCTGTTGAATCGCGCGCCCGGGGGCGGACCCCAGAACCAGATCCGCGGCGGCGGCCGCCGCCGCCGTTCCGTCGCGGCTTCCGCCATCAACGACGATGATTTCATCGAAACCGGCAGCGCGAGCGGCGGCGATCGTCTCCGCAATTTGTGCGGCTTCATTCAGTGCGGGAATAATGACGGAGATTCGCGGGGCCGGCATGTCGGACTGGGTTCGTGGCGGCGCGTCGTTCAACATTCGAGACGGCATGAAGGGGTTCGAGCACAGGAAGCTCGGGAAGACGAGGAGTCCGCCGAGCGGACTAGACCAGGATGTCGTGGATCACATGCCCGTGCACGTCGGTCAGGCGGAAATCGCGGCCGGCGAAGCGGTAGGTGAGGCGCTCGTGATCGAGGCCCAGCAGATGCAGGATGGTCGCGTGCAGATCGTGCATCGTCGAGACCTTGTCAACCGCCTGCATGCCGAGTTCGTCGGTGGCGCCGTAAATCGTGCCCCCTTTCACTCCACCGCCGGCCAGCCACACCGAAAATCCTTCCGGGTGATGGTCGCGACCATCGCGTCCCGCGGAGTGGGGCGTGCGCCCGAATTCGCCCGCCCAGACGATCAAGGTTTCCTCGAACAGCCCCCTTGCCTTCAGATCGGTGATGAGTCCGGCGATGGCCTGGTCCGTGTCGAGCGCGTTCTTTTCGTGGCCCCCCTTCAGGTTGCCATGCTGGTCCCACGTGCCGTTGGACGCACCGGGAGGGCACGTGATTTCAATGAACCTCACGCCGGATTCAATGAGTCGCCGTGCGCGCAGGCATTGCACGCCGTACAGCCGTTGCGAGGGAACCTTTGAGTCGATGGCATACAACTTCTGGGTGGATTCCGTTTCGCGGCTGAGATCCAACACATCAGGCACGAGGGCCTGCATGCGGTAGGCCATCTCGTAATTGCGGATCGCCGATTCGACGGCGTCGTTCCCGGCCAGTGACGCGGAAAATGCCGCGTCCTGGTTCCGCAGCAGCGCCAGTTTCGTCTGTTGGACTCGAGCGTTGGCATCGGCGGGATGGATGTTGTCGATCGGCAAACCGTCGGCCTGGAACAACGTCGCCTGATGGCTTGCGGGGAGAAATCCGTTGGAGAAATTCTCCAGACCGCCGCAGGGAACAACCCCGAAGCTCAGGACGACAAATCCCGGCAGATTCTGGTTCTCGCTGCCGAGTCCGTAATTGACCCAAGACCCTAAACTGGGACGACCGGCGGCGTTTGACCCGGTGTGGAGGAAGAGCACTCCCGTCGAGTGGATCGGCAGATCGGCCTTCATCGAGCGAATGACGGCCAGATCATCGGCGCAACGGGCGATGTGGGGGAAAAGACTGCTGACCGGCAGACCCGACTCACCGATGGGCTGAAACGCCCAGGGGCTCTTGAGCCACTGTCGGTTGCCGTTGGCCGTGGGATTCTTCGATGCGGTGAACGCCTGCCCGTCGAGTTCGGCAAGTTTCGGCTTGGGATCGAATGAGTCCACATGCGAGACCCCGCCATCCATGAAGCAGAAGATGACATTCTTAACGCGCGGCGAGGCATGCGGACGAGGGCTTGAATCGGCGGCATGCCCTGCGGATTGCGTGAGCAGACCCGCGAGGGCGACGCTGCCAAACCCGGTGGCGGACGCGGCCAGCATTTCGCGGCGCGACAGGGGCCTTCGAACCCGTCCCGGACATTGTTGCGGCGCCATCTCGACTTCTCCCGCGGTGGGTTTTAGATGCCGTCGGCCACGGCCGTCGAAGACTCCGGCGAGACCTCGATGCGAATCCGCGTCACTTTGCGGCGGTCGGCGGCCAGAATCGTAAACAGCAACTGGCGGAAGCGGATTGTCTCGCCCACCATGGGAATCCGTCCGGCGAGCGTAAAGACGAACCCCCCGATCGTATCGAATTCCTGATCGTCGGGAAGCCCATAGTCGAAGCGCTCGTTGAGATCATCCAGATGCACGCGGGCGTCCACTTCGGCGACGGTCTCGGAAATGGGCGTCATGCGCTGACGGATGATGTCTTCGTCGTATTCGTCTTCAATTTCGCCGACAATTTCTTCGAGGATGTCTTCCATCGTGACCAGGCCCGAGACGCCGCCGTATTCGTCGGTGACGATGGCAATCTGGACATGCTTCTTCTTCATCAATTCCAGCAGTGCGGGAATCCTCGTCGTCACCGGGACGTAGACCGGTTCGCGAACGATGTCGCGCAGCACCGGTGCAGGTTCGCCCGGAGAGCGACGTGGCTCCAGCGCCTTGAGGAGATCCTTGGCATAGAGGATGCCGAGGATTTCGTCGGTTGAGTCGCCGATGACCGGCATTCGGGAGTGGCCGGCTTCCAGCAACTCCCGCCGGGCGACTTCCAGGCTGGCGTCGACGTGGATGCAGAGCATGTCGGTTCGCGGCGTCATGATTGCGCCGACATCTTCATCCTGCAGCTCCATCACCCGTTCGATCATCACTCCGGCATCCGACGGCAGAACCCCTTCGCGTCGGCCTTCGTCGACGACCGTGCGGATCTCTTCGTCAATCACCGATGCGTCGTCCTCTTCCGGCTCGCCGCGACCAAAAACGCGGTGGGCGACCCGGTCGGCGCTTCTGACCAGCAGCAGCAACGGATGGAAGGCCACGAGCAGCAGGTGAATCACCGGCCAACTGCGGTCCAGATAAGCCTCACCGACGACCTGACCCAAAGTCCACGGTATCAACTCCACCACCAGCCACACGCATGCGATCGCGAGACCGTAGCGCAGAATCGACTCGGCGATGGAGGCGGGATCGGGGGCCGCGGGCCAACCAAGAACCAGAGCGAGCGTCCAGGCGAGGAACAGCGTACCCGCTGATGAAACCAACTCGAGGACCAGCAGAGCCGGCCCCTGTTGGGTCAGGATCGC
The DNA here is from genome assembly GCA_033762515.1 of Planctomycetaceae bacterium. GTDB lineage: Bacteria > Planctomycetota > Planctomycetia > Planctomycetales > Planctomycetaceae > DSVQ01. Next base: position 9,736 of record JANRLN010000320.1, on the reverse strand, counting down.
GCGAAAGCGCTCGGGTCTGCCCCGGCGCTCGCAGAGTTCCTCCAGGCGACTGTAAGCGAAGTCGCGCAGGGAATAGCAGCCCAGCGACGCCCAAAATGTGACCAGGGCCTGCCCCAGCAATGTCCATAGCAGGGGGGTCATTGTCCACGCATCTCCTGAGATGCCATGCGGCGTTCGGGAATGCGCAGCAGACCCCTCGTGGCGGCTCCGGCGAGCTTGTGTGCCTTGCGATGCGAGCTGAAGATGCTGTCCTCCCTAACGCGCCCTCAGGACGGGAGTCCCTGGGGCACGAGGCCAATGCGGCCGAGCAGTTCACATTCCCGTTGACGCATCTGCACGCGGGCGTCGTCGGTCAAGTCGTCGTATCCGCGGAGATGCAGAAACCCGTGCACGCAGTATAGTAACAGTTCATCGTCCAGACTCCAGCCATGCTGCCGAGCTTGCCGCTGGGCGGTGTCGACGCTGACGACCAGTTCGCCGTCGATGCGGCTGTCTGCCGAATCGGTTTCTTCGACATACGAGAAACTGACGACGTCGGTGGGCCAGTCGTGGTCGAGAAATTCACAATTGATTCGCTGCATTTCCACATCATCAACCAAGGCGATGATCAATTCCCCTTCGACCGGCCCTTCCGCGCGAATGGATTCAGCGAGACGAACCGACAATCGCCCCGTGTCAACGGCGATGTTTTGGCGGTTCTCAACGGTGATTTCGACCGAGCGAGGCATCATGACCGCAGTCTATCCTGGCGGAATTTCCGGGTGAATCCTGTTCTCCCCGTTCGCGGCGGACGATAGCATAGACGGGGTCCCCTCGACCGACCCTATCTCCCGGCGAATTTCTATGGCGACCGTCGAAGTCGTTCCGATGATCGCCGATCGGCTCCATCCGATCGAGCGACAATGGCGGGATCTCGTGTGGCTGCGGGGCCTGGGAAGCGTCCTCCTGGGAACCGGAGCTCCGTTGGCGCTGTGCCTGTTGCTGGACCTGTTCGTTAATCTCCCCGCCGTGGTGCGCGCGGTCGGACTGGCGGCAGTCATCAGTTTCGCCGTGCGGCAGGTGTGGCGACGCCTCTTCGTGCCCCTGTGGCACGGCATTCAGGCGGCGGATGTCGCCCACTGGCTCGAGCGTGCCGAACCGCGACTGCAGGAGCGGCTGCTGACCTGTCTGGAGCTGGAGCAGGCCGAAGCCCCCGCGTCGCGAGCCGGCCGACTGATGCAGCGGCAAATTCGCAAGGAAACGTACACACTCCTGGACGATGTCGATTTCTCGGTCGTACTCCCGAGCGATCGGGCCTACAGCACGTTCGGACGCGGCCTGCTCGTAACAGCACTCGTCATTGCTCCGTTTGCCGTCTGGATGTCCGGGTACGGCCTGGCCTGGCAGCGATTGTCCATCCCCTTCGGCAATTGGGGGTGGGGACGCGACTTTCGCATCGAGGTTGAGCGCGGCGATCGCGTGGTGTCGCGCGGCGGCGATGCCGGCATCCAAGTCATCGTGACTCCCCGTCGGGGGGGATTGAATCTTCCGGAGCAACTGACGCTCTTGTGGCGCTCGTCGGACGACGCCGCCTGGGATGAGCGCCGGGTGGCGTGGTCTGATGTTGACCACGCCTATCTCACGACGTTGCCGCGACTGAATGCGGATACGGAGTACTTCGTCACCGGTCCGGCGTCGGAATCCCCCCGGTACACGATTCGGGTCGTCGATCCCCCGCGGCTGCGCTCGTTGACGGCTGCGGTGGACCCGCTGGCTTATACCGGAGAATCCTCGCAGCAATCCGAGCTGAGCGCGGAATTGCAGGTCGTCGCCGGCAGCCGCATTCGCATGCAGGCGGTTTTCGACCGGGCAGTCGCTGCCGTGCAGGTTGACTGGCCGAAGATGAACGACCACGCGCCCGTTGGCGGGCCGATCGCCGACGCCACGGAGACGCTGGACTTCAGCTTCCCCCGCAAGTCCGATGCCGCATCGGCCCTGGATCGCAATCTGACGGCCGTCGCACAGCTGACGGCGAACAAGTCGGGCATGTTCGTCATCCGTTGGCGCAGCCCCGAAGGATTTCTGGTCGAGGAGCCGCCGCGGCGTCTTGTTGTTCTGGCCGACCAGCCGCCGCACGTTCGATTGGAAGGTGCGGCGGCAGTAACCGTGCAGCCGGATGAACGTCATCGTCTGCAGATTACGGCCCGCGACGATTACGGGCTGAATGTCGCCGAACTTCACGCCGAGTTGGCTCCGGGGGAGCGTCGCGTGATCCCGCTTCCTCGAGCGACGCCGGGGGCGCGGCAATTTGAGTGGCCCTGGACCGTCGATCTCAAGGCTCTCGGCGCCAAGCAGGGGCAGGCGATTTCACTGCGGGTGCGCGTCGTCGACAACTGCGAAAATCCGTCTCCGCAGGAGCGCTGGTCTGAGGCGCAGGTGATGGTCGTGAGCACCTCGGCTCCTGCGGATGAGACCCGTGCGTTGGCGGATCAGACGCAGGCGGCACGGGAAGACCTTAAGCGACTGATGGCCGACTTCGCGGAGCAGCGTCAGGAACTGCGGGAAGTTCACCAGAAGACCGCCGCCGCCGCAGTGCGTCAGAAGGATGCCGGGCAGGACGAGCGACTGCAGAAGTTACAGGCTCGACAGGACGAATTGACGGAGGCCTTCGAGGACTGGAAAGCGGGTTTGCCCACCGAAGGGGCGTGGGATGCGATTCATCCGACGGCCCAGACGCTGCGCGACGGTCCGTTAGCAAATGCCCAGGCGGAATTGGCTGACGCTCGTCAGGCGGAGCCTCGCGAGAGCATTGAAGCCATGAGTCAGGCCCTGGACGAACTGGCCGCGGCGCAGCGCGCGTTGCAGCAGTTGGATGACGACATTCGTGCGCTGGGAAATCTGGGGGACGAGCTCGGTGAACTTGCAAGACTGGCGAACCGCTCGGAACGCCTGGCCGAGTCGCTGGAACAGGCCGCCAAACCAGAATCGGATGCCGACTCCGATCCGGTCATCGCGGACGCTGCTGCTGAAGCGGAGCAACTGCAGCGAGCGCTCGAACAACTCTTGACGGAACAACCGGAATTGCAGGAAGCCCTGGAGGCTTTTCAACGTCAGCGAGCCTCGGCTGCCAGAGATCAGGCGGAACGACTCGCGCAGCAACAGCGCGAACTTGCCGACGCCATTCAGCGATCGCAGAACAGCGCGGCTCCTGCCGCCGACTCCGAAGACCAGACGGCCCAATTCGCGTCCGGGACGCAATTGGCGGAGCAAGCGCGAGAATTGGCAAAGGCAGCCGAAGCCTTTTCCGAGCAAGTCGGGCAATCCCTTGATGCGACTCCGGAAGCCCGGGCTGCGGCGGCGGAAGTTGCCGATCAACTCCAGGAATCGGCCGCTGCAGCAGAACGAGCCAACTTTGCGGCAGCCGTCCCCGCCGCAGAGTCTGCGGCGGCTGAGTTGGCTGATGCCCAGCGAAGTCTCCCCGCGAACGACCCTGCTTCGCGCGCCGCCGGAGCGGAACTGTCCGAGGATCTTAGTCAATTTCAGGCGGCTTTGCGGCAAATGACACCCTCGGCAGAAGCGCAGCGCGGAGCACTCGCCGCCGGGGAGCGGCAACTGCAACAAGCCGTCGAACAGTTGGCGGAGCAAGCGGCGTCTGCGTCTTCGAGGGAAGGTGAACCGCCCGCAGAAGGGGAGCCGCCGACCCCCAGTCAACAGGCAGCCGCGGCCTTGGAGAGTGCGCAGTCGTCGATGGCGGCCGCCCAGCAATCACTGCGTCAAGGGGAACCAGGGGCCGCGGCCCAGCAGGGGCAGGCAGCGGCCGAACAACTCGATCAGGCGGCTCAGGCGCTCGCAGCCGCGGCGGAAGGAGCCGGAACCGAGGGAGCGCTTCCCGCCCAGGCGGGAGCCGCCCTCGCGAATGCGGGTTCCAGTTTGAGAGCGGGTCGCGAACGACTGCAATCCCAGTTGCCGCCGCCAGCGGGGACGGCCGGCCAACCCGGTCAGACGACACCCGGCGCCCCGCCCACGAATCAGTCCATCCCCGGAGGCCAGTCGGCCGGTCCACGGCCGATGCCGGGAGCCTCGGCGCAGTCCGGTGATCCCGCGACGAGCGGACCGCCGGGAGCAGCGCCCGGACCTGCCGAGTCGGCGTTGGATTTCCGGACTGCAGCCGAGGCTCTCCGTCGCGCCGCCCGCTCCGCCAATGGAAATGCTCCCTCTTTGGCGCAGCAGTCCCGGCAGCAGACGCCGTCCTCCGCTGCTGGAGGGCAGGAGCCGAACAACGTCGCCGCTCCCTCCGCCCCCGGATCCTTGGCGGGGGCGCCGGTCGGACCCGTCCCGGGCACGCGGCGAAACTGGGGGCGTTTGGGGGGAGTGCTGAAGACCGATCTCCTGGACGGCGGTCCCTTGGCGACGCACCCCGAATACAGCCGCCAAATCCAGCGGTATTTCGAGACGATCGCCCGCCGACAGGAAGGCTCCGCTCCATCGCCGGTCGGCAAGGAGACACCGTGAGCCGGCGGCTGATACTGGCGCTGATCGCCGGATTGAGTGGGAGCATTGGGGTCGCCGCAGAACCGACGACAAACGGGTTGGTGAATCCTTCGGCGATCGATCGCGAGGTCGACGCCGCCGTCGTAAGGGCCGTCGAGTTCCTCACCCGATCGCAGCGCCCGTCGGGGGCGTGGTTTCTGGACCTTTACCAGGGCGAAGCCACTTCCACAACGGCGCTGGCCATGATGGCCCTTCTTGCGGCCGGACATGTGCCGGGGGAAGAACCCCATCGCGTCGTCTTCGAGAGGGGTATCGACTACTTGATCCGTCGCCAGCAGGCCTCGGGATTGATCGTCGACAAAACCGGCCACGGACCATTATACGACCACGGGATCAGTACGCTGTTCCTGGCGGAGGTCGTCGGCATGACCGACCCGCAGCAAGCGACCGCGACGCGGCGGGCGCTGGAGCGAGGCGTGCGGGCCATCCTGCAGGCTCAGGCCGTGCGTAAGGGGAATCGCCACGTCGGTGGCTGGCGCTACACCCTGCAAAGCAACGACAGCGACCTCAGCGTCACCGCGTGGCAACTCCTGGCCTTGCGGGCCGCCAAGAACGCCGGCTGCGATGTCCCCGTGGAAGCAATCGATCGGGCGGTCGCATACGTTCGCGATTGCGCGTCGCGCAGCCGCGGCGGGTTCGCCTATCAGCCGGGTGGCGATCAGTCGCCCGTGATGACCGCCGCGGGCATCACCGCACTCCAGGTGTGCGGCGCCGCGGACCAGCCCGAGTGCGTCGCGGCCATCCCGGTCCTCGCGTCACGCCTGCCCCGGCCCAACGATCGCTACTACATGTACGGCACATACTACGCGAGCGTGGCCCTGCACCAGCACGGAGAAGAGACCTGGACCGATCGCCGGGAGGGGTTGTTCCAGCAGTTGCTGCGGCAGCAGAAGCCCGATGGGAGCTGGCTGTGCGACCAGGATTCCGAAAAACAGGCCGGCCGCGTCTATTGCACGGCGCTGGCGGTGCTGGCGCTCACGGTCGAATACGGTTACCTGCCGATCTATCAGAAGTGAGCGGCCTCCACACACCTTGCAATCGCGGGCGGCATCGCTCACAATTCGGCTTCCAAGGGACGGGGTTCTCCGCGCCCCTCGAATTCCAACAGACACTTCTGCGTGCGCTCGAACAAGGGTCGTCGGGATGTCGATCGAACTCGCCGAAAAGCTGAAGACGAAACTGACGGATCAGTGGGTCGTCGTCGATGGCAGCGTGCCGGAACTCAAGCGGTTCTCGCAGTGGACCGGCAAGGTCAAGACCGTGAACATGAACGGCCGGGCGCTCGTTGAATTCGACGGCCCGGTCGACATCTCCTGGTACGACATTGATCCCGCCTATCTGACCGTGGTTGACGGGCCGCGGCCCAAGAAGCCCGTGGAACATGCCCCAAAAGCCGCCGCCCCCGCCAAGCCCGCCGCTGCGGCTCCCGCAGGTGTGAGTCCCCTGCAAGCCGCCCGGGCTCAGGGGGCCGCCGCCCCAGCCGCGGGAAAGCCCTCGCCGCTGGACATGATTCGCAAGCAGGGAGCCGCCAAAAAGGAAGCCGATGCCGAGGCTCCCCCAGCAGCCGTCCTGGAGTCCGCCCCCGCTGAAGAACCCGCTCCCGCGGCCAAACCCGCGCCGGTCGCGACGACCAGCGCCGACGGCAAAAAACTCTCCCCACTGGAAATGATCCGCAAACAGGGGGCGGCGAAGCGGGATTGAGATGCGATCAAGGTCTTGTGTGAACAATCGAAGCCCGGGGATTGCGATCCCTGGGCTTCCGTCGTTTGTGCGTGCCGGCAAAAGCGTGGATCAATGCGCCGCCGCGTGCGCGTGGTGTGCGTCATCGTGGTGGTGTTCGTCGGCCGCAGGCTCTTCGGGGAAAGACGCCCAACTGCCGCAGCTTCCGGAGAGCTGCACGAAGCCGCAGAACATGGCCATCAGGAACAAGGCTGTGACGTAGACGAACTTGCCCGTGAAGTTCTGCACGGTCAACCCGAGAATGAAGTGGGCGCCGCCAGTCGGCGGGGCCACAACGCCCCAGACGAGAGCCATCACCAGCCCCAGCAAGAAGACGCCGATCCAGCCTCCGCGGGCCATCACCGGCCACATCTTGGTCCAGTTTACCGCAAACAGCCAATAGGCGAGCCAGGCGATGAGGGGAGTCCATGGGGCGACGAAGCCGAGCACCGCGATGAGCAGGCCCCAGACGGCGATGAAAACTTCCACCAGACTGGCGAGGATCTGTTCCATCGAAGCTCTTTCCCGGAAGCGACACCGATCGGCCGAAGTCTTGCGCGGAATGCGCAGCAGATGTGAGGGTGATAACAAATCTCACTCGCATCCGCCAGCGCACACGACATCCCCGGAGAACGACAATGGCAGCCCTGCCTGCGTTCGTCTGTCCGACGCATGCAACGCAGACTTCGCACAGCATCGGCACAGACTGCCGACGGAATCTGCTTGCGACACGCTCGGCCTCGGTCCGTACACAAGAAACGCTTCACACGGCAGGATGCTGTCGATGCCAGTCGGTGCGCCGCTGATATTCGGCGGCGATTTGCAGCAGCAGATTTTCCTGCCGTGCTCCGGCGACCAGTTGCAGCGCTGTCGGCAGGCCGTCCGCGCCGGGTCCCATCGAAACAGAGATTCCCGGCAATCCCGCCGCGTTGCCCGCCGTTCCCAGCGGGCTGCTGCCGAAACCGCGTGACCATTCGCGGAAATCGCGGTCAATCGGTCCCGCGACCGTGGCCATCGTCGGTGCAATCAGGATCGGATAGTCGACCAGCAGTTTGTCGATCGCCACCTGAATCTGCCGCCGGATGCGGAGCGCGTTGACGTAGTCCTTGGCGGGCATCACGAGCACGGAGTAACCGCCCCAGCGGTCTTCCGGAGCAGTCAGTTCGAGGACTTTTCCGCTGCGGATGAACTCCTCGAATGCGGCGGCCATTTCCCCGTTGATGATCGTGCCGACGACCGCTCCATAGGGAAGGTCCGGAAGCGCCGCCGTTTCGACTTTTGCGAACTGCTTGAGGTCCTCGATCGCGACTTCAAACGCCGACTTCACCTCAGGCTGCACATTCGCGACGCAGCCTTCGATCACGCCGATCCGGATCGACGACAGTTCCGCAGTCCCCGGCTCATAACGATACGACTCGGGAATGGTCGTGAAGTCCACCTCGTCCGGTCCCGCGATCGCCTGTAGAACCAGACCGCAATCGTCGGCGGTGCGGCACATCGGCCCGAGTTTGTCGAGCGTCCACGACAACGCCATCGCCCCGGTGCGCGGCACCCGGCCATACGTGGGACGAAAACCCGAGATCCCATTCGCCGCCGCGGGATTCAGGATCGAACCGGACGTCTCCGAGCCGACGGCGAACGGAACCAATCCCGCCCCCACCGCAATCCCCGAACCCGACGACGAGCCGCCCGCCCAGCGCGTTTTGTCCCAGGCGCAGAGCGCGGGCCCCGTGAAGGACGAATTCGCCTGCCGATACCCAAAGCCCCCCGCCAGTTCGATCATCGCCAGCTTGGCGACCAACACCGCACCGGCGTCGCGCAAACGGGTGATCACTGCGGCGTCGGCGTCAAATGTCTGCTCGCGAAATGGGGCGGCCCCCCAGGTGGTGGGATAGCCCGTCACCGCCAGGAGATCCTTTGCGCCGTAGGGAATGCCATGCAGCGGCCCCCGGTCGCGACCCGTTGACAACTCGGCGTCAGCCTGCCGGGCTTGCCTCAGCGCGAGATCCCGCGTGAGGGTGACGACGGCGTTGTGCTGCGTTCCGATGCGCTCCAGACGTTCGAGGAAGAATTCCGTCAGCGCGAGCGAAGTTGTTTCCCTGGCGCGCAGCCGCTGTCCCAGCTCGCGAATCGTCGCAAAGGCCCATTCCACGGGGATCATCAACTCGGGCCTCCCGGATGGGGCAACGCCGGGGCCACGAAGACTGTCGCCGGGTCATCCCCGTTCTTCAGGGGGTGCGCACTGAGTTGGCGGCTCCGTGCCTGGTCTCCGCGAATGTCGCTGAGGACGTTTTGCAGCATCTCGTCGTCCCAGTGATCTCCGGGACATTCCGTCACCACCGCGGCCAACATCAGCGTGGCGAGCGAAGGGGGACGGGGCGGCTCGTCAGGCTTTGTTTCCTGCGCCAGGGCCCCCCCCGAGGCAAGTCCAAGTGCAGTTCCGCTCAGTCCTGCAGTGACGATTCGTCCGAATTCCCGACGTCGCAAGGGGGTTGATTCGGTCTCTGACATCGGTCGCTCCACGAAGAAGCCCAGGGATCGCGATCCCTGGGCTTCTGACGGTCTTAGCGCTGTGGAATCAAACCAGCTCGGGCAGCGGATCACGATGATCGACCAGGAACATCGGACGCCCCGTCGGGTCGGGAATCGTCGTGTTCATCGGGTCGATCCCGAGATTGCGGTACAGCGTGCAGATGATCTCCTGCACGGGGACCGGGCGGTCCTTGGCGTACTCGCCCAGGCGGTTGGTGCTGCCGATGGCCTGGCCCGTCCGCATGCCGCCCCCCGCCAGGAAGGCACAGCTCACCTGCGGCCAGTGATCGCGACCGGCTCCCGGATTGATCCGGGGCGTCCGTCCGAATTCGCCCCAGGCGATGATGGTCACATCGTCCAGCATCCCGCGGCCTTCGAGATCTTCAATGAGGGCGCTCAGTCCCTGATCCATCTTGCCGCCGTGATCGCGAACGAGGTCGAAGTTCGCTCCGTGGCTGTCCCAGCGACCGTAGCTCATGGTGACGCAGCGGACGCCGGCTTCGATCAACCGGCGCGCCATCAGGAACTGGTCATTGCAGGTTGGGGCGCCGTCGTACTGGTACTTGTAGGGTTTGCCGTCGCCGTAGCGCGCGACGATGCGGGGGTCTTCTTTCGACAGGTCGAGCGCATCGACGAGCTTGCTGGAGGTCAAGACGCCGAAGGCTGCTTCGGAGAAGGCGTCCATCCCCTTGAGCATGCCTGTGGCGTCGACTTCGCGCTTCAGTTGATCGAGGCCCGTCAACAGCGAGCGGCGATCCTGCAGCCGTTCGGCCGTCACGCCGTTCAACCGCAAATCGTCCATCCCCTGGCCTTGCGGCTTGAAGGCCTGATAGGCCGAACCGAGGAAACCCGCGGCTCCCGGTTCCGACCACGGAACATGCTGCGTGCGGTCCGCCAAAGCAACGAACGGGGGAACGGCCCGATCAACGGGACCGTGCAGCTTCGACATGACGGC
>JANRLN010000319.1:0-14973 GCA_033762515.1 Planctomycetaceae bacterium | reverse complement strand
GTCGAATGGATCGTCCCTCGCGATGCGGCCTTCAACACACCCGTCGCGGCAACGGGAAATCATCTCGACGTAGTGGGGGCGATTGCGGGCAATGGCTCCAGTTACGTGGAAATCACCGACGGCAGCGGCGCTGACTTGCTCATGCCCACTACCGGAAACGAAGGCGCCCTTCTGACAAACGGTGCTCCAGGAAATCTGCTGCTCAATCGGGCGCTGCCAGTAAACATGATCTTGCGCCGCCGGGCACACCCCACCCGCGCTCGACCGACAGCGATGAATACCGCTCAAGAGGAAGACAATCCTTGGGTGGAGGTGGACCGAGCGAGCATCGCCGGTAACGAGATGCCCGTGTTTAACTATCCCGATTCGGGAAATGACGCCACGGGACAATTGGCATCACTGCAGAGTTGGCAACGTGACGAGCCGTTGTTCCGAGGTTCTCTGGCATCAGACTCCCCAACGCCGGACCGTCCTTCGACAGGGAACATGTCCAATACGTTCTCCGCAGGTGCCGCGGCGGAAAATCAGAACGCGCCGATGACGTTCACCCTTTACCAGACCCATTTTGATCGGGAGTTCACTTCGCTTGGCGACTTGTTGCACTTGCCGGTCGTTGGGCCGCCTGCCGGCGATACCACCGCTGCTGCAGCCTTCGGCCTGACGAGTTACACGGCCGCGATGCGACTTCCCCCAGAGGCCCAGTACGATTCCCCGGAGTCTTTGGGCACTTACTACCAAAATTTCGCGAAGAGTGCGGCGGGGATGTTCATGGTTCCCGACCATCCGACCGCCGGCACCGTGGGCACCATTGACGTCGAAGACAATCGCTGGCATCGCGTGCTGGAATTCTTGGAAGTACCCACGCGGCAGCATCGCAATCTGGGAATCGGGACCGAGTTCGAAGTCACTCGCGTGCCTGGAAAGATCAACTTGAACACTCTGCGGCACCCGGAAGTGCTGGCGGCGCTGATCGATAATGAGCTGATTCTCGATTTCGATCCGTCGAACAACAGCATGAATGAGCCGAAAGTGCGCAATCTCACCGACACCTCGGACAATCCAGACTGGTTCGAACAACTGCAAAACAGCCGGGATCCGCGCGATCCGTTCTGGCAGACTCAGGGCCAGGACTTGCGTCTGCCGGGGCTGGCCAATTCCACGACAGGAACCGATCCCAAGGGGCATCCGTTCCGCAGCTTGGCATTCAACAACGCCAATGCCAACAGCATTCAGCATACGCTGCTTCGCGACATGCCGGTGGACAATGAAACGGGCGGTCGCACGCAACAGCGGGCGTTGTTCGAAGTCGGCACTCATGGCGAGCACGAAACCAATCCAGAATCGATCAACCCCACCTTGCGGTATCAGGTGCTGTCCAAGCTTTGGAACAATACGACAGTACGCAGCAATTCCTTCGTGGTGTTTGCCTCAGTGAAGCTGTTCCGGGCTAGCGTGGACGGGACCACCGGTGCGGTTCGCATCGGGGGACCGTTGAAGGAGTTCGCTACGGGAACAGAAGAGCGTCCAGAACTTCCGGAATATCGCGGTGTGTTCGTGGTCGATCGCTCGCTCATCGAGAAGGGCGTGTCGACCGGCGGGGCTGGATTCACCAACTTCCGACCGTTTGTGACGCACCGAAGGATTCTCAAGGAGGAGTAACCGGACCGCAGTTGAATTCCGACTTCCTCCCACGTTGATAGAGTAAGGTGGAGCCCGCGACATTCATCCTCCCGGACAGTGTGCTTCGCGAACCGTGCCAGCTGTGCAGTTGGCACAACTTCCAGGAAAAAACAGTTCACACGGACAGGATTGGCAGGCGATTTGCAGATCTAGGGGAGAACAGCCCATTTCCAGGTGACAAATCGGCCCTGCCTGGCAAAATGGGGGTGAAAAATGCAACACTCTGGATGAAAGTCGCACCATGGCCAGAGTTTGCAGTTCCTTTCGTCCCGAATTCGGGTAACCTGACGTTTTTCGATCTCGGGTGGACAACCAACCCGGCGGCGCGTGGCGGGCCTTGACGCGACCGGACCAACTTCATTTCCCTGCCGCCTTGGTTGTCGGCGTCTGAGACCCTGAGGAACCGAGACCATGATCCGTCCGACGCGATTTTCTCCCCGGAAGCTGCAGCGCGGCTTCACCCTCATCGAGCTGCTGGTGGTGATCTCGATCATCGCCGTGCTGATCTCGCTGATCGCCCCCGCCGTGCAAACGGCCCGGCGCTCCGCCCGCAACCTGCAATGCATCAACCACCTGAAGAACCTGGCGCTCGCCATTCACAACTCGGCCACGTCGAACAACGGTACCATTCCTGCCGTGGATAGCGCTCGGCCGGTGGATAGCAACTCGATGAACGGCATCGAGCAGACGGAAATTGCCGCGGCTGGCGGATATGGCTGGCCGGTCTCACTGCTGCAGTATCTGGACCGTGCCGATCTCCAACGCGAATTCGACGCTGCGGCACAGAACAACGTTTACTACCGCCCCGGCAGCAGTGCTACGTCGGGAGTGTACACGGGAATTACTGCGGCCACGGGTGGTCGCCCAGACCTCAATACTTGGATCGCCGTCTTCACCTGCCCGGAAGACCAGAACAACAACCGTCAGCCTTTGGGTTTGAGCTATGCGGCGAATGTTGGCTACATCTCCGAGGCCCGCTGGGGCGGCAGCGCGGGTGCGGGGGATGATCCGTACGACAGCGCCGGGGTTACCATGCGTCGCTCGGACATTGATTGGTTCGACGCAGGGGGCACGGCCCGGAATCCTGAAGTCGCCCGCCGCACGGGTGTCTTCGGCCGCTTGATTGCGAATGAAGGCAACTTGGTGACTCTCGATGACATTTCTCAAGGCGATGGCCTGGGACAGACGCTCCTCTTGGCGGAGAACATTTCGTCGGGATCGTTTATCTCTCGCAGCGTCAGCTACACGGGTTTTGCATTGCCCGTGGACATGAGCACCAACGCGGTTTCGGGCACCAACAGCGGCGCAATCGGCGATTCAACATTGGACACATACGGCACTTCATTGCGATTGCTCAGCGGATTTTCGCTGAGCGTGGATCCAACCGTCACTTCCTCGAAACAGATGACACCGAACGCCAATCTGGCGACCCCCCAGGGGAGCGGCCCTCGTCCTTCGTCCAATCATTCCGGCACGTTCAACGTCGCTTTCACAGACGGTACCGCACGCGGCCTGAATGCCCAGATCAATGGCAACGTTCTCGCCCGGTTGATGACATGGGACGGACAGCGCCTCGGTCAGGCGATCACCAACCAGTCTGACTTTATCCCTTAATCGAAAAACGCTGCTGTGCAGCGATGTTGAGATCGAATTCGAAGCCCAGGGATCGCAATCCCTGGGCTTCGTCGTTGGTTGTCTAGCTTTCTGCCTCTGTGCGGACCCTCGAACATGCGAAGACCCGCTCCGTGGATCGCAGGGCTCGGGATGCTGTTGTCGCTGTCGTTCGCCGGCGGTGCTGAGCCGACGGCGATCTGGCCGCAGTGGCGCGGTCCTACGCGTGATGGCCGTGTGCGGGGGAGCGATTGGCCTCAACGCTTGGACACCAACCACCTGCGGGAGCGATGGCGCGTTGAGCTCGATGAGGGGTACTCCGGCCCCATCGTCGCGGCCGATCGGGTCTTCGTCACTGAGACGGTGAACCAAGAGTTCGAACAGGTCACGGCCCTCGAACGCAGCACGGGCCGACCGCTCTGGTCCGTGAAGTGGCCGGGAGCGCTGGCGGTGCATCCCTTCGCCCAGGCGCACGGGAATTCGATTCGAGCAACCCCGGCGTGTGACGGCGCCACTCTCTATGTCGCCGGGATGCGCGATCTCCTGGTGGCTCTGGATTGCCAGACCGGCGTCGAGCGCTGGCGTTTCGATTTCCCCGCCAGGCTCAACAGTCCGTTGCCGGCCTATGGTTTCGTCTCCTCGCCGTTGGTGCAGGGGGATTTCGTCTTCGTGCAGGCCGGCGGGGGGTTCTGCAAATTGAACAAGCAGACGGGAGAACTGCTCTGGCGCGTGCTCGAGGACGGCGGCGGACTTCACGGCAGCGCCTTGTCGTCCCCGATGGCCGCCGCCATCAATGGGTTTCAACAACTCGTCGTCCAAACACGCACCCATTTATGCGGTGTGGATCCTGTCGCCGGGAAGGTTATGTGGTCCACGAAAACCAGAGCTCTGGAACGGTTGGCGATCCTGACGCCCGCCATCGACGGCAACCGCATTTTCACCAGCGCTCACGGCGGCGAAGGCTTGCTGTTGGGAATCGTCGGCCCGGTCGGCGAGCGCGAGGCGTCCGCCCTGCAGATTTGGACGAAACGGCAATTGCAGGGCTATCTCTCCAGCCCGATTCTGCACCAAGGCCACGCCTACCTGCAGCTGCGGAATCAGCGCTTGACCTGCGTTGATCTCACAACGGGAGAGCAAGTATGGACCACGGGACCCTACGGTCAGTACTGGAGCCTCGTCACTCAGGGAGACAGACTTCTGGCGCTCGATGAAACCGGCGAATTGCTCCTGATCCGGCTGTCGCCTTCCAAGTTCGAGCTGCTTGATCGTCGTCAACTCTACGAAAACGCCTGGGCCCATCTCGCGGTCGCCGGCGAGGAGATTTTCATCCGCGATCTCCGCGGAATCACGGCGTATCGCTGGAAGGCGCCATGAGGAACGCAGAAGCCCAGGGTTTGCAAACCCTGGGCTTCTCGAGCGCTGCTCGCTCAGACCGCGCGAACCTACTTCATTTTGGCGCGTTCAGCCTTTTCCTTGCGGCGCTTCTCGACGACTTCGTTCTGCAGGCCGCGGGGGAGCATCGAGTACTTGGCGAACTCCATGCTGAAGGTTCCCTTGCCCTGCGTCATCGACCGCAATTCGTTGGCGTAGTCGAACATCATCGCCAGCGGGACTTCGGCGAGGATCACGCATTGCCCCATCGTCGTTTCGGTCGAACCGATCACGCCGCGCTTGCTGGCGAGGTGACCGGTAACCGAACCCTGGTATTCATCAGGGATTTCGACTTCCAGCTTCATGATCGGTTCGAGAAGACCCAGGTCGCACTTTGAGAGCACTTCCCGCATGGCGTCGAAACCGCAGATTTCGAACGCCATTTCCGAGGAGTCAACATCGTGGTACGTGCCGTCCTGCAGCCGCATCCGCACACCCACCACTTCGCATTCGCACAGCGGCCCCTTGACCAGGGCCCGCTGGAAGCCCTTGTCGACGGGAGCGATGTACTCCTTCGGAATGCGTCCGCCGGAGACCTCATTGACGAATTCGTAGGGCAGCACAGCGTCTTCCGGCAGGGGTTCCATCACCCCGACGACGTGACCATACTGACCCGAGCCCCCCGTCTGCTTCTTGTGCTTGTAGTTGAACTCGACGGATTTCGTCGGCGTTTCACGATAGGCCACGCGCGGCTGGCCGACGATGCACTCGACGCCATATTCCCGCTTGATCCGTTCGACGTAGATGTCGAGGTGCAACTGTCCCATCCCGGCGATCAACGTCTGCCCGGTTTCTTCATCGGTCATCACGCGGAACGTGGGGTCCTCGCGGCGGAAACGTTCGAGGGCTTTGCCGAGCTTGTCGGCCCCGTCGCGTTTCGCCGGTTCGATCGACAGTTTGATCACCGCATCCGGGACGAAGATGCTTTCCAGCGAGTAGTTCAGTTCATCGGCGCAAAACGTGTCCCCCGAGGCGCAATCGACCCCGACCAGCGCGATGATGTCGCCGGCTTCCGCGCCGTCAACGTCTTCGCGTTCGTTGGCGTGCATCCGCACCAATCGACCGAAGCGGATCCGCTTGCCGGTACGGGTGTTGATGTAGCTGTCTCCCTTCACGATTTTGCCCTGGTACAACCGGGTGTACGTGAGTTGGCCGTACTGTTCGACGACGGTCTTGAACGCCATGCAGACGAGCGGCTTGTTGGGGTCGGAGGTCAGAGGAACGCGATTCCAGCCGGGTTCCGTCGGGGTGCCGTCGGTGGGGGGCTTCTTGTCGAGATCGATCGCCATCAGTTCGCGGTCCAGCGGGCAAGGGAGGTACATGGTGACGCCGTCGAGGAGTTCCTGGACCCCCTTGTTTTTGTAGGCGGACCCCATCATCACCGGCACGATCTGGTGGGCCAGCGTGGCGGCGCGGATCGTCTTGCGCACGAGCTCCTTGGGAACTTCCTGCTCTTCCAGCAGCAGCTCCATCACCTCGTCGCTGGCAAGCGAGAGTTGTTCCAGCATGTATTGCCGAGCTTCGACCGCCTCGGCCATGTACTTCTCCGGAATGGGCTCGTAACGGACGACTTCGCCGTCTTCGCCGTCGAAATAGGCGGCCCGCATTTCGATGAGATCGATGACCCCTTCGAAGGCCATTTCAGCCCCCATGTTGACCTGCAGGGGAACCGGGGTGACCATCAGCTTTTCCTGGATGGCCTTGATGACCTTTTTCGGGTTCGCACCGGTCCGGTCCATCTTGTTGATGAACGCAATGCGGGGCACTTTGTAGCGTTTCATCTGCCGGTCGACGGTCAGCGACTGGCTTTGGACGCCCCCCACCGAGCACAGCACCAGGATGGCGCCGTCGAGGACGCGGAGACTGCGTTCGACCTCGACGGTGAAGTCCACGTGTCCTGGGGTGTCGATCACGTTGACGGTGTAGTCCTTCCACCTCACCTGCGTCGCGGCGGAGGTGATCGTAATTCCCTTCTCGCGTTCGAGTTCCATATGGTCCATCACCGCCCCGACGCCGTCCTTGCCCTTCACTTCGTGAATGGCGTGAATGCGCCCGGAGTAGAACAGAATACGCTCGGTCAAGGTGGTCTTGCCGGAGTCGATGTGGGCGGAGATGCCGATGTTGCGTACGAGCTTCAGGTCCATGATCGGGTCTTTGCGAAGGTCGGTGGAAGGCAACCGAGGGAAAGGAACTAGGGATTTTGACAGGCTGCGGGAACAAGCAGACCGCAGCAACTCTTTGCGAAATCAGGGTTTCCGCCATCGGCCGCCAAACGGAGCAGAGACGGCGGGGACTGAAACACCGGTTCCACAGACAGGGACATGCAGGACGCGGGAACAGCCCTCCGGCGGCAGCAACAAGGCTGCCGTCGCAGCGGCCGAGACGATCACCAGCGACAACTCGCTGTAAGATCACCCATCGGTCCGCCACGGCGCCTACAGTGGCGGCGGTGCTTCCCAGATCAGCATGGTTGTGGTTTTCCGGACCGCGAGGATCGACACTGCAACAGTTTTGTCGCAGGCGTTCTGGTCGAGATCGTTGACGCGGTGTGCAATTCTAGCGAGGCGAGTCAATTCGGCAGGAACGACAGATAGAATCCGCCGCACGAGACCGGATGGGCAAGGCGCAGTCCCATCCATGGAACGCCTGCGAGTCTGCAAATGTTAACGTCAACGCGGAGCGGGGAAAAGGTCAAGACTGCAAAAAATTGATGAACGGCAGGGCGTTTGCGGGCAATCTCCAAGCAGAACGCCGCGGCGTTCTGCCTTTTCGAAGTCAAGATCGAAGTCAAACTGCAGCCTGGCCCCATCCGGGACTACGGCTGCAGGACGTTCTTGCTGCTCAATGTCAGCGCCAACTTGCCCGGAAGCTCCTGGCCGCCCGCCAAGAGCTTGAGCGTCCCTTCGATCACCACCTTCGAGCCCTCTCGCACGATGACGCCGCGAGCATTGTCGAAAAAGAGTTCCCCCTCGGTCTCTTTCACCGTCAATTCACTGTCGGTGATTTTGAGCGGCGATGGGCTGTTGGGATCCATCCGGTACGCCACGGAGGTGTGTCGCACCTGAACGCGTTGCAGCGTCCGACCGTTCTCCTGCACCGGACCGGTGTATTCGTACTTCAGCCCAAAGGTCAGGGTTTGGCCCCCCCCGAGTTCGGCGTCGATGGTCTGTTCCCATGTGTCGCCGACGTCCACGGCCTTCTTGGGAAGCATTTCTCGCTGCTGGCTCGCCGACTTCTTGCGTCGATCGACATTGAACAATTCCGCGAACATCGGATCGATATTGGACAGCTTTTCGGCGGGGATCTTCACTTCGCGCACACTGCCGTCGCCGGCGTAAACCGTGGTCACGGGAGTCTGAAACGTGGCCCGCATGATGTTCGCGACGGGCTCAAAGCCGGCCGGCGGCGCCTGGTCGGGATTCGCCGAGTCGAACTGATAAGTCATCCCCACAATGCTCAGTTCCGATTGCAGGACGTCGTAACGTTCGGTCACTTCCAGGGACTCATCCGCCGCCTTCTCGCCGGCGGTGTACGACAACATCGCGAAGGACGAGCTTTTGGTCTCAATGTCCATTCCCGCTATCGTCAGCACTTGGTCGGTCTTCTGTTCGCGCTGGTACTTCGCCGTGGTGCCAGGGGTCTGCTTGAGTGCGAACGTCTCCGCAGTCCAACCGTCCGAGACCGCAAGTCCCAACGTCGACAGACACAACAGCGACGACAACCAGAATCGTGATGGCTTGGTCATCACATGGCTCCGCAAGAGGGGATCGATGATCGTTTCAGGATGTGCTTCACGCACAAATCGTTTCCACAGACGCTGTGGACGACGGGCCGCCGGCCAGTTCAGACTTCGCGACGCTTCTGAACAGATGCAAGATCATCATCGCTGACGACAACGCCCGAAATCTGTTGTGGGGCGCCGCAGCCGGGGCACAGTGCGCGATCCGCCGACCGGGCCGCACCACAGAATTCGCATTGGGATGCCTGGCGAACCCCTTCTCGGGCCGCCTGTTCTTGGTCCAGGGAATCAGAAATACGTTTCGTGACAGCGTAGAAGACCGATCCAAACAGCAAGGCATGCACGACCATGCTGCCAATGACGAACACCGCCGCGAGTGCGAAGACGGTGCTAAACAGGATGCCGATTCCCCCGAACTCCACAATGTCGGCTCCGAATGCTTCCTCTGAGGGCAGACCGCCTGGAAAAGTTTCCCCCGTGGATTCTCAGCAAGCGCCGCCGAGAACGCCAGCCAAATCTGTCACAGAATCGTAGGACGTCGCAGAGGTTGCGCCGCGCGGCTCTGTGGCAATTCGACGTGAGAACGCCATCATGGACGGTGCAGATCACCCCTCGAGGCCCTCTGCGCGACAGATTTCACAGAAAATCAGCTTTCCCAAGGATCAGGCATGACCAACGTCTCAGTCCCCCCTTCTGGACGCATCTTGATCTTCGTCGGCGACGACTACGAAGACTTGGAACTTTGGTATCCGAAGTTGCGACTCATTGAAGCCGGCTACGGCGTCACCGTTGCCGGCGCGAGTGCGGGAGCGAAGTACCTCGGCAAGAATGGATACCCTTGCATCGCCGACGCAGCAATTGCCGACATGCGTGCGGCCAGCTTCATCGGGGTGCTCTGCGCGGGCGGGTGGATGCCCGACAAGCTCCGCCGCGACGCACACGTACTGTCGCTCATCCAGGAATTCCACCAGGCAGGACAGTTGGTCGCGGCGATTTGCCACGGCGGCTGGATGCCGATTTCCGCAGGAGTCTACCGCGGGGTCCGCGTGACAGGGTCGCCGGGAATCAAAGACGACCTCATCAATGCGGGGGCGCTGTTTGAAGATGCGCCGGTCATCATCGACCGCCATTTCGTCAGCAGCCGCAAGCCCGATGACCTGCCCGACTTCTGCAAGGGGATTCTCGACGTGCTGGGACGCCAGCGCTGATCCCGGCGATTCCGGAGAGCGCCGGGGAAGATCTCGGACAGGTGATGGACGCAAACACGGCCTCTCGCCGCAGACATAACACGGATGGAACACGGAGACTGACGAGGGCGGAGAACATGCATCGCTCACAGCGATGAATTGGACGAGGCAATGCCCGCTACCGGGCGCCGTGACATTGGACCTGGCCTTCGGAAGGCGATCTCCCCATGGTAACGGCCTGCTCTTGCGTCGTGCTTGATCGGTCTCCGTGTTCGATCGGTAATTTCTCCGTGGCTAAGCCTCTGGTTCGCCGTCCCCTTTCCGCTGCGGCAACACCCCTGTCGCCAGAATGGCCAGCAGAGGGTGGATCGCCATTCGCATGCGGGTGTCGGTCCAATAGGCAAGATGCACACCCTGCAGACAGCCGATGTAAAGAAGCAGCACCCACAAACCTGGGACGTGCTGTCGCCACCAGGTCACGCTGCCTGCGAAGGCCAATCCGAAGAGCACGACGTACCACAGACTGACGGACCAGCGGATCATCCGCGGCAACCCCTCTGCGGGACCACGTGGACTGAGGCTCCAGAAACTGCGGCAGCGATACCACATTCCGGCGAGGAATCCGGCCGGATCTGCATGGATGTGGCGACGCGCCGCCGCTCCCTGCCAGCGATCTTTGTCGAATTCGCCGGCCGTCGAGCCAAGTTCTGCATCCATGGCGGCGAGCATCGCAGTCTGCCACCGCTGGAGACTCTCGCCCGACCAGACGGTTCCCCACGGTTGCCGAGCAACCTCGTCATAAAAGACGGGGTTGTTGGCCAGCAGCAGGGTGTAACCACCATGCGTCGTCGTGAGAATCGGCTTCCCAAGCACCAGTTGATTGCGGAGGACCCAGGGCGAGACCGTTGCGGCAAGACACAGCCAGAGCAGCATCAGTTTGAAACAACGTCGCTTCCAGGAACTGCACGGAGCGCTTGAGGACGCTCCGCCAATCAGGACTGCAGCGCTGAAAACCCCGATGAACGGCCAGATCGACGGTCGACAGAGAGCCGCCAGTCCCAGCAGAAATCCTGCGGCTCCCCAGAGAGCGCCGCTGCGTCGATCGCTCACCGGAAACGACGCATCCACGATCCTCGACAGCAGCAGAACGGCGGCAGTGGAACAGGCGGTGAACCCTGCTTCCGTCATCGGCAGCGGAACGTAGCGGACCATCAGGGGATCGAAGCCCAGAATTCCCATCGCCAGTATCGATGACCCAAGGTTCGACGATCGAGAGCGCAGCCACGCCCAGACGCTCAGCATGACGACCACGTCAAACACCAGATTCCAGCCGGGGATCGCAATATGGGACGGCACTCCGGTGACTCTCAACGTCGCCGCCAGGAGCAGCGGATAACCCGGCGGACGGTACGCGGTCGGTTGATCTGTCCCCGGCGTACATAACCCCGGACCGTGCGCGATCTGCCGCGCCAGCGCGACATACACATCGGGGTCGGTCTGCGAATCGCTCCGCCAGAAGTATGCCGCGACGAGGCGGACCGCGACGGCTGCGACCATCAGCGTCCCCACGGTGAACCCTGATGGGCGTCGCCCGAGCAGTGTCATGAATCCCCACCGGTTGACATCGCGACCGAGAGTGAAAGAAGGGTCACCCCAATAGAACCACTCAAGCCGAAGAGAACAAGCCCCTTCGCGTCCGCACTAGAACTGCCACTGGGTGCGGAACCCCAGGCCGCGATTGGCCGGATCGCTCTCGTCCAGCGCATCGAGAAATGATCGCGTGTAGACCAGGTGCAGTTGTGCTGCAGTTCCGAGATCCCAGCGGAGGCCAAGCGTCGTATCGCGAAAATGGCGCGCAGAGCTGTCCCCCTGCAGGAACTCTCGCCAGGTGATTCCTGTGGCGAGTTCCCAGTCTTGGCCTCGGGGTCGCGGTTTGAACGTCCGCGTTCGACGGCGCGGCCCCAAGGCGCCGTCGCTATGGCCGGGTTGGCGCACTTCGACCCGCGCGACACGTCCGAATTGGAGATAGGCCGCGCTGATACGACGACGTCGCCCGCCCCTGGGGGAGGGCGGGAGGGCGAGGGGGGGCACAGTCTCGGGTCGGTCGATGACATCCAGCCAGGACTCCAGCGGCGGCAATTCCGGTACGTCGGACTCCTCGGGTTCCCTGGCGACGATTTGCGGCAGACTGAAGGGTTCCGCCAAGTCGAATGCCGATTCCGGTTCGCTGAGACGCACGGGGAAACCGGATTCCCATACAGGGTCGGGCGTAAACGAGGCAACGCCGAAGGAACCGGGATCGTGCATGGATGCTGATGGTACAAGTTCTTCCGCGGTCAGCCAGGGATCTGAGATCCCACTCGGATCAATCATCCATATTTCCGGGTCTGCATCGACCCCTGGGTCTTTCCTACGGACGGCGAGACTGTCGCTGACGATCGTACCATCGCTCAATCGATGAATGACTTCCAGGGAACAGCAGACCACCCCATGAATTCCGAACTCATCCTCGCTGAGGCTGGACGAAATCAACCAATCAGCGGCTTCCGGAAGTGGAGAATCCTCGGCCAACGCAGTCGATGTGGCGAGACACAATCCGCACCAGAAGCCAACGAAACAGGGGAATCGCGCTGACATGGGATGACTCACTTCCCAATTCCATCTCTCGGCGGAATCGCGTCGCACAAGAGAGCTCCGCAGCCATTGAATGCCGCGTATGGGGTTCTATACCTGACGTGCCGTCGGTTGGGGAATCCCAATACACTGACCTCATCTGTTCAGTGATTGCGAATCCCCCCACCCGTACCCGCTGCCCGGTGTCTCCGAGCGGCCCTCAGGACTGGGTGAATGGCGTGGAGAAGCTGCTGCAACAGAAACTTCTCATCAGCCGACGTTTCCCCTGCCCCTTCGCGGCCGTGCGTCAGGACGCTCGAATCGCAGACGCCGACGATTCCGCGAAAGTCCGGGAGAGAACCTCGCGGACGCTCGAAATGCCGATGGCTGACGTCTCCCCATTCAATTCCGGTCGCCCAGATTTTCGAGCCAGAGCGCAACGATGATCGAGACTCTCCGTGAAGATGTGTTGCGCAGCCGGGCGCTCCGGGAGAACCCAAGGAATAGTCTCAATGACGCTCAGATCCGTAAGAAACTGGCGCCCGCTGGCGTTGGGGTTCCTGTGCTCCCGACTTGCCCGCTCGTCGATTTCCTTATATTCCATGGATTCGGCAGCGCCTTGCAGGAGACATCCTCCGGTCGGTCGTGCGGCGAATCGCATCGCCAGGCGTCAATGAAGCCAACCTCGGCCGACCGCCGGCGGCTGGATCACGAGTCAGCGGAATCAAAGAGTGACCATCCAAGATCTGCCTACGATCACCCCCGACGCGGACGCCTTATTGGCTGAGGCGCTCGATGAACTCCTCGCGCAGTCCCGCGGCGGCCGCACCCCCGATCTCGACAACGTGGTGCAGCGCTTTCCACAGCTCGAACAAGAGATTCGCGAGTTGTGGGCGACGATGATGATCGCGGAGGATTTCGCCAGCTTTCACGGAGACCTGGAAGCTCTCACGCAGACCGGCGACGCCACCGGCAACGGATCGACGCAGACCTTGCCGCGCGAGTTTGCCGACTTCACCCTGCTGGAAGAAATTGGGCGCGGCGGCATGGGGATCGTCTACCGGGCCCGGCAGAAGAGTCCCAGTCGCATCGTGGCGCTCAAGATGGTTCTGCGGGGCGATGTCGCGTCACGGGAAGATCTCGCTCGCTTCCGCGCCGAGGCTGAAGCGGCGGCCAAGGTGCTGCATCCCCATATCGTCCCCGTGTATGAAGTCGGCGAGCACGAAGGCCGGCCCTTCTTCAGTATGAAGCTCATTGAAGGGACCACGCTGGCCCGAAGACTGGCTGATGGCCCGCTCCCTTCGCGACTGGCGGCCGAGATGCTGATTCCGGTTTGTCGGGCGATCGCCGATGCGCATCGCCTGGGCGTCCTGCATCGCGATCTGAAACCCTCCAATATCCTGATCGACCGGGAAGGCCGGACCTACGTCACCGATTTTGGTCTGGCGAAACGAATCACTCCCGAGAACCCCGAGGGCTCACTCTCCGGCAGCCTGACTCAGAGCGGCGCCATCCTCGGCACCCCTGGTTACATGGCCCCCGAACAGGCGGCCGGCAAGCGCGGCGAAGTGGGCGCGGTCAGCGACGTGTACGCCCTCGGAGCCATTCTTTACGCGATGCTCACGGGGCGCCCGCCGTTTCAGGCGGCCTCAGCGCTCGACACGGTTTTGATGGTTCTGGAACAGGAACCATTGCCTCCGCGGATGCTCAATCCCAAGGCTGACGCCGATCTGGAAATGATCGCGCTCAAATGCCTGCAGAAGCCGACCGACCTGCGCTACCGCAACGCAGACCTCCTCGCCGACGATCTGCAGGCCTACCTTGCCAACGAACCAATCGCCGCTCGGTCCTCCCATTTTTCGCAGATTATCACGCGGGCGTTTCGAGAAACGCATCACGCGGCGGTCCTGGAGAACTGGGGCCTGTTGTGGATGTGGCACAGCGTGGTCGTGTTGATTCTCTGTTTGATCACCAATGTGATGGCGGCTCAAAAGGTGGATGAGCGCTGGCCTTACGTGGCCCTCTGGGGCTTCGGGGTCGGAACCTGGGCATTCATCTTCTGGGAACTCCGTCGCCGATCGGGTCCAATCACATTCGTCGAGCGGCAGATTGCTCACGTCTGGGCCGGGAGTACGATCGCCAGCACGCTCCTGTTCTTCCTGGAGTGGTTCCTGGATCTCCCCGTATTGACGCTGTCCTCGGTGCTCCCCCTGATTGCCGGCAGCGTCTTCCTCACAAAGGCCGGCATGCTCTCCGGCAAATTCTACCTTCAAGCCGGCGCGCTCTACCTGACCTCGTTCGTGATGGCAATCCTGCACAGCGATCCGCATTGGGATTTCGGCTTGTCGGTATTCGGAGTCGTGATGGCCCTCTGCTTCGCGGTCCCGGGGTGGAAATACTGGAGGCAACGCGTGGCGGGGGAAGCGTGAGGGGAAAAGACGCTGGGGAGTCACGGAGCCGGGGAGTGCGGAAGAAGTTTGATTTGCTCCCGTACTCCCTCGTTCCCACACTCCCATGCCCTGTCGCTCACCAAGAGGTACCGAGGACACATGGCCCTACGGCGTCAGGGATGCCTACTGAGCGGCGGCCGTCATCGGCGGCGTCAATCCCGGCGCGGCAATGAAGTTCTTCACCAGCGTGCCGTCGTCGAAATTCCAGATACGGACGTCTCCGTCGTGACCGCCGCTGACGACACGCTTGGCCCCGAGATGA